>JAPLFP010000015.1 GCA_026390585.1 Ignavibacteriales bacterium
ACGCCTTTCGAATTAGTAATCCTCAAAGCGTCTGATGAATTCGCCCAGACTGATTCAAAGAGCTCGTGGATGTCAACGCCCGTGCGCGCATCGTGCTCCCTCTTGTTGTTCGTCGGCGACGGCAGCGCAAATGACGGCCGCTGATACGGAGGAATGTTGGAGGTGATTGCAGGTGCACTCATGACAAACTCCTTTTTGTGTTCTGAGCGTATTACGTCAAACGCAGTGCCAGCGAATTTTCTGCAATTGCCCCAAAACCGTTGTCGACGATGAATGCTGCCATGTAGTTTCTACAACGGCAGACTGTTTCGTTCTTGGCTTGTAGACTTTACACAGAACAGTCCCCGGAGGCAGGTGTTCTCGTTTGTCGGTCGATGTCAACGGCTGCATGATTTTGCGGGGTGAATCACAGATCGTTGTTGCCATCCGGCGACCAAAAATGTCTGGCATTCGACATGCACAGAGACGATCAGGTTCACAACATGAAGGATCTTGAGATGAAGCAGCAGAATCAAAGGAATTGGGTAGTGGTCAAAATAATGATCGTGCTTCTGTTCGTTGCACAGAGCGCTGTGGCAGAAAACAAATTGTCCTTCGTGAAGGGGGAAAAGAATCAGATGATGTTGTGTCTCTCTAATACGGACCCTATTGCCGGGATGCAGTTCTCCATTCACGCGCGTGGGATTGCTTTGGAAACCTTTGAAGGAACCGACCGAGCTGCATCATCAGCATTGGGTGTCTATCAGTATCTCAAGGATGCCACGACGCTGAACGTCGTGATTCTGGCACCTGTCCGATGTTCGCTTCCCGTCGGTAACGGGCTGATCGGACGAATACACTATGAAATGAATCCTGGCTCATCAGCAGACACGTGCGACATATTTCTGACAGGACTCGTGATCTGCAATCAAGACGCGAAAGCATTGGATGTGACCGCGTCGAGGCTTACCTGGTCAACACAGGAAGGCTGGGGAAATACTCAGTCCGCTCTTTCTCTGGAACAAAACTACCCGAATCCGTTCAATCCGAGCACAATGCTTGCCTATAGACTTGAGCGCGCATCTCACGTCGTCCTCTCGGTTTATGATATCACGGGCCGGCAGGTCGAAACGCTTGTCGATCGATATCAGTCGGCTGGAATGTACCAGGTCCGCTGGAATGCCGAGGGTGCGATGGGGCGGCGTCTGGCTTCAGGAGTCTATATAGCCAGACTGCAAGTGGACGGCAGGGTCTCGGCAAAAACCATGAATTACACCAAGTAGAACTTCAGGATGAGTACCATGACAGCCGACAGCCGACTTCCAGAGAGACAATTTGCAGATGGGCAGATCCCGATCGCTGTGCAGAGTCTTTGCAGCGAACTTTCTCGCTCGGGACAATTGTACGTTCGCCAAATCTCGGCGTTCATAGACGAAATCGCTCCGGGTCCAGGAAGCCTCGTCTATGTCCATGCGAACAGTCTTGGGGTTCAGCTCGACGGGCTAGAGCCCGCGGTCTTTTCCGCGATCGATGCCTGCACGAACTTGCAGGTAGCTCAAATTTATCTTGCGTCGACAGCCGCCGGAGCTCTTTCGTTTGTTGATTTCTTCGTGAGGCGCTTCCCTTTTTCCATACAGCAGATCAGAACGCTGCGGCATTCCCCCTTTTATGGCGTCGCAGGAAGAAACGACCGCCACGATTTCAGCGCGATTCTGGCTCAACGGGGGATTCTGCATACGCTCATTGCGGACAAGTCTCGGGACGCCCTGTATTCGATCACATCGAGGCTGTTGTTTTCCAAAATGACGGAAGGAATGAATGGACCCGCTTCGGAACGAGAGCACTACAGGGCCTTGACTCAGTTCCTTCTCTACCATAATAACTATCACTCCATACCGTGGCTGGACGGAAATACGCCTCTGCAGAAATTGAAGTCATTCGACGGTTATGCGCCTCTTCACTCGTTTTGTCCCTTTGAGGAGGCAGACCCTCGCACGGACTTCCGGACGTCAGAAAAGTGGAAAGCAAAAGAGAGCAAGTGCCAAGCGATTGACAACAATTCAAGAATCAGCGAGTTCATCAGGTAGGAGAACACATGAATCGAATTCTTCTCGTAGACGACGAGCAAGCCTATCGTCAAACAATCAGCAACGCATTGCGTCAAGGAGGCTATTGTGTATTCGAGGCTGGCGACGGAGAAAAGGGAATTGAAATCGCGCAAAACGAAAAGGTGGATCTCATCATCTCAGATGTCATGATGGACAAACTTGACGGGTTTGCCATGATTGACCGATTGCGCATGGACCCGGCCACCTGCACGATTCCGTTCATCCTGATGACGGGGCTCGCCGATCAGGAGTCCAGGAGAAGGGGGATGACACTCGGTGCAGATGATTTCCTGGTTAAACCTTTCACGGGCTCGGAACTGATGACAGCGATCGAGACAAGGCTCGCCCGGCACAGGGAAATGATTATGGAGACAGAAAGAAAACTCGTGCAACTCCGTTCGAGTATCACGCTTGCGCTTCCGCACGAACTTCGCACTCCGCTAGCAAGCATTCTGGGATTCGCTGAGATCATCGGGGATGAGAACGGAGGACTTCCTGCCGCAGATATCGCACAGTTCGGAAAGATGATACATCAGGCAGGCAAGCGCCTCGAAAGGCTCCTTGAAAACTTTACCATCTATGCTCAAATCGAGGTGGCTGCGAGTGACCCCAAAAAGGTCGCAAGTCTTCGGGAGACTCAATTAACGAACACCGCTGAACTACTGAGAAATCTCTGTACGACTACCGCAGCAATCTACCGCAGGGAAACGGATCTCACGCTTGATCTCTCAGACGCACCTGTCGCAATGTCGGCCCAATTTCTCCAAAAAGTCTGTGAGGAACTGCTCGACAATGCATTCAAGTTCTCGGAGGCAGGCAAAGAAGTCACCGTGACGGCAGCAAAAACCAATGGCAAGTGTGTCGCCACGATAGAGGACAGGGGGAGGGGCATGACAGCCAATCAGCTCGCAAGCATGGGGGCGTACGTGCAATTCGAACGTCGGGTCCACGAACAGCAAGGGACAGGGCTTGGGCTGATCATTGCGAAGAAGCTGGTTGAGATTCACGGCGGGACGATAGAGTTCGTAGCTACGGCTGGAGGGGGGCTGACCACAATCGTGTCACTTCCTTCCTCGCCAACATCCTGATTTCTGACACCGTGAGCAAAGAACGGCTATGTCGATTGACAACGTGGAGCACAGGCAAGTTCGATGGTGGAGAGGATCTATGAGCGAGACAAAGGTAATGGAACCCAAAGCATTCACGCAAAGGCCGCATCATGAGACAATCCTCATCGTTGAGGATGATGAACCTCTCCTGAGATTGCTGCGCTTCTTTCTTGACGACGCCGGATACAACGTGATGAGCGCGACAAATGGCGAGGAGGCCGTTAACACCTACATCAAGCATCGCGGAAAGATCGATCTCGTGGTCACTGATTTGGGATTGCCAGGACTCACGGGGAAAGATGAAATGGCGGCATTAGAACG
>JAPLFP010000182.1 GCA_026390585.1 Ignavibacteriales bacterium
CAGGTAGATTGCGTGCACTCCGACGGTTCCGTACGATCCGAGGTTGTCGACAAAGGAAAGACTATTGTAGCGGATGTCGGCGACCCACTTCATTGAGGAAAATTGTACCTCCATCCCCTGCACATCTGCGGCCGACGCAGGATTGTTGAACGCAGAATTTGCATTTCCGAAACCCAGTGAGGACTGGACTCCTCCCATCGCAGCACTACGTGCATCGGTGGGAAGCTTCAGGAACTGCCATCCAGCTGACCCAACCCGGCTAATATCGAGCGGCTCGACACCCCAATCGACCGGATTAGTACCGACCTGACCTCTGCTCTGGCTGCACGCGAGCAGCGTCAGGAGGACGGGCATCGTTGCCTCCATCAATCGGCGAATCATTTTGGAATCCTTCATGACTGGTTCCCTACCAACAATGACCAGACCCTATTTCAAAAATCCTCTAACGAAAATCGCGAAAATTCGAATTTCTCCGTTTTCTTTGCGTCTCTGCGCCTTTGCGTGACATTTTTTCTATTTGATGATGGCAAACTTCCCGATTGAGGTTTCGCCCTCGTGGCCAGGCACATGCGATTCGATGTGATACACATAGATGCCGGGTTGAACATTTTGTGCGAAATCGGTCAGCATATAGTCCTTCCCCACCTGAGACCCCCAGGTTTCCACGCCGCCTCCGCTCGTGTGTTCCAGCGTCTTCACGAGATCAAGTGCAAGGGTGTAGATGCGAATAGTGCACTGAGCAGGAATATTCACGAACGCGAGGCGTTTGTATTCAGCGGTCTCGGCGAATCCGCTGACCTGACGGAATGGGTTTGGCACGACTCGAATTTCGCTTTGAGTATTCATGGGGGCTGGCTCTGCCGAAATCGGATAGAACGTGTACCCTGTCATCCCGCTTTCGTTTCCCCCAGCATCGATGCTTGTCACAGCATACCGATACGGCACATTCGGTTCCGATCGCACAAAATACTGGACATATGAATTGTTGTCTGTACCAACGACGAGCAGACTATCAGCTTTTGATACCGCCACCGAATCGATCAGCTTCCATGGTCCCTCGATCGAGTTGTTCGACTGATAAATTTTGTAAGCTGCAAAATCCGCCCGCCTCGTCTGCGGATCGACATACCCTTTGTGTACCGCCTTCCAGGTCAACTGCACACCCTGGACTCGCTGCCCGCTGATTTGAGTTGCCGCCGCCACACCCGTCAGTTCGTTAAGATTGCCCACACGGGGGGCATCGGCCGGAGTCGGAGGCGGGATGGTTCCAAACGGAAGCTGCCATCGACTTCTGATAAGTGTCCTCGCTGCTCTGAAATTTTCTGTGAGATTCACGATTCCCTCGGCTTTGAATCGACGTGTTGCTTCATATCCGCCGAGCATAGAGATATTCCGATCCATCTGTCCGGCAACAAAGAACTCGAACCAGTGGATTGATTCTCCCTTTTTGATGTCAAACGGCCCGATGGCGTACAGATAGCGGGGATTCCTCTCCCATTTGCTTCCGGCCCCCGGTGTGCCGGCCGCGGCCCGCCAGCCCATTCTGGGTTGCTCATTGGTCGTCATGAAACTCACAAGATTATCATACTGGGCCAGCGCATCGTACCTCGACGGGAGCAATTCCAGCGCGTCCGCCCGAGAGTCCGATGAGACGATCTTTCTCCAGATTTTTTTCTGCCCGTACTTGTTGAGCGGAAGCTCATCGAGATAGAAGTTGTATGCGTAGACGTAAGGAGAATACAACTTGAAATTGCGGGAGCCCTGAATGCCGATGTTTCCGGGATCCCCGGCGTCCCCTGTTGAATCACTCGGAGGTATTGAGAACTCCGGTGGAGGAGTCGTTGGAGGAAGCCACATTTCATATGACGTTTGCCTGACGCGTCGTACTGAGGCGATCCAATCGTTCCATCGAGATATTCTTCCGCCCTGCCGGCGTTGGCGAGATTGTAGTTCTGCGTTACCGTTGTCTGTGCAACGGCATACACGTGGGGGCTGTTGTATATAACGCTTCGGTAGAACCAGGCAACGGGTTGTCCTGCGACCATCGCGCCATTGTAGACAGCGCCTGCATCCCAACCGCCCGCCGATTCAGTCTGTGCGTTGTAATCTCCCGGATAGAGGGATTCCCACTGGGTGTTTCCCACTGTCGTTTCGCGATCGAGAGCTCCATTGGGTAGACATTTGATCCAGTACTTGCCCCGCGTAAGCCTCTCTGGATTTACGCTTTGCGCCATCGCAGCAAAAGGCATCATGATCATCACCAGAACAACGGTCAGTGCGAGTGAAGTGCCTTGCTGCATCATTGGTTTCTTCACAGTGTCCACCTTTGAAGAGAAAGAAATTAGAATTCGATCGTCGTGCCAAAATAGATCTGGCGCGGGTCATTCGTGTGCCAGTTCCATTCCGTTGGTTCTTTTGTTGTTGCCTGGAACGGAAGCGTCCCATCCGCCATATAGTGATCGAGATCTGTTCCGGTAAAGAGACGAAGATGCTTGCTATTGAACAGGTTCGTGACCTGGACAAAGAACTTCATGAGAAGGTTCTCGTGAATTCGAACGCTTCTCGTCAAATTCACATTGGTGTTCCATCGGTCCTTCCATCGCTGGTTGTTCGGGAGTTTAATACCCTGATAATCGGTGGCATACCACATGAACTCCTCCCCTTGCACCCAACGCGTTGACGAACTCATTGACCAATCGCCGAACGGATACACTCCACCAATCTCAGGCCCGAAATCGGATGGGCATCTGACCGACAGCTTCAGCAAGGCGGAGTTATGAGGATTCCACAAGGCGTCATCGACACCAATCCCCCCCCCGTCGGTGTTGTTTGCACCGGCATAGACATTATCTGCAAGTGGGACTCCGGTGACCGCTGACGGCTTGAAGATCTTGCTGTCCTGATATCGACCCGTCGCAAGATAGGAGAGCGTGTAGCCGAGGTCGAAATTGATCCAGCGGAACTGCGATCTCAGATTTACTTCGATGCCGCGGACATCAGCCCACGCACCATTCACCGTGGTCGTGAAATTCCCGATATACTTTCCGGGATCCCGATTGTCTGCGACGAACGGATCACCATACAAGCGAACGTCAACATTGCCCCCCGATGCCTTGATCTGGCTCATCGCAGGCCCCTGATCGATACCAAGCGAGGTCAGGTCCTTGGCATCCTTATAGTACATTGCGGCATCGAGAGAAAGCACGTCCGCAATATTCTGGACAATGCCGACTTCGTATTGCGTCATTCGTTCCCAGGTTAGAGCGGGATTTCCAACTTTCGCGCCCAGGTAGCGGTAGGTCACGAGCAGCGAGTCAGGGACGTTGTAGTCCGAGTTTATCAGACCGGCCTTGATGAGATCATCCAGGTTTCCCGTTCCCCTGTTGTCCGTCCAAACGACTGGGTTCGCAAGCAGCTTCACCCAAGCCGGGCGTTGGTTAAAAATCCCGAACATGAAATGAAGCACGGTTGTTTCGGTAATCGGATGAGAGATTCCGATGCGGGGCGAAACAGCATACCGCGTTGGGGTCTTTGTGTAGCCGGCTCCGCTTCCTTCCTGCCGGTATCCGACCAACCCCGTTTGGCCTGAATTGCCGACGGTATATTGTGAAATCATCAAAGGGTCGAAGAAATCCGAAGAAACCATTTTGTTCACATTGAAGAAGTCCAGGCGGATACCCGCGTTAAGCACCATCCCTCCAACTTCCACCTTATCCTGGACGTACAAAGCACCCTCGTAGGGCTTGTCAGTAATTGGGACGATATCGTTCACCTGGATATAGGGGGCCGAGATCATGTTCCCTTCGTGTGTCAACGTCTGGATGTGCTGGAGAGAGAAGACAAATCCCGTCTTGATGAGATGGCTCTTGAGCATTTGACTGGTCAGGTCGGCTTTGATACTGTACGTCTTCGTGTTCGATTCGCTTCTCCACACGTCTCCTGCGTACCCGTAGCGCTGTGTATCAAACAGGTTCGATGAGGGGGGCTTACCAAACGATGGGAGCATAACTCCATAGACCAAAAGAGAATCCGTCGGCAGTGGCAGTCCGTAGCTTCTGAAATTAGCCGTTTGAGCAACATCCCGAAAATCCAAATGGTAGTTCATCTGGCTGTGCTGCACTGCCACATTGAGAAACGTTTTCGGACTGAAGACCTGCGTCAATTTCGCCTGGACATTCAGTAACTGAGCATGTTCCGGAGCGCGAATCGTCGAGCCATCTCCAAAACTTCCGCCATTGGAGGCAGAACCGGCGAGCCAGTACTTGAACTTGTTGTAGGGATCGTTGATGTAGGGAAGAGTTTGAGAGGCGTTGTCTGCGACAGTCGTTTCGGACGATTGATAGTTTGTTCTTGGGTCACCCGAGTTGACAAACTTCGTGAACATGCCATTGAGACTAACGATCGTAGTGCTGACGGGCACCCATTCCAAAGATCCTTGAAAAGTCATATCAGGATTGAATTTCAACACAGAAGGATAGATGCCAACGCCCTCTTTGTAGCGGGCGGAAAACAAGAAAGTCACATCGGGCACGAGAGGACCATACAGCGTGACCTCTTGTTCCCATTCTGTGCGGTTGGCGTAGTCAAACTGCGGAAACCTTTGCGAGTCGTTGACGAATTTCTTCCACCAATCGGCTTTCTGCTGAGGAGTCATCTGCGCAAATTTGCCATCTCCAAGATTACCCTTCTGGGATTCGCCGGGTGCCATCCATTGTGTCCGCCACGTTTTGGAAGTGTCCCAAAAATCAGCCGTGGTCATGACTGTGTGGAACACGTCGTTCGGGTCGTAGATATTTCTTCCCCAATGGTATTGTCCTGGAGGCCGATTCTTGTACGTTGCGATGGCATGCAGCTTGTCGGTCGCCCTGCGCGAGACGATGTTGATAATGGAGCCGTTGGCCTGTCCATACTCGGCATTCCATCCGCCGGTGAGCACTTCGACTTCCTGGATGGTGGACATGTTGACGGAAGAGAAATTGGTGTTCGAAGCCGCATCCCGCAAATCAATTCCGTCGAGACGATAGGAGACATCACCACCGAAACTGCCACGAATACCACCATTGATATTCGCTCCTGGAATATCGGCAACAACCTCACGGATATCTTTCCCCCACGTGTTCTCAATCTGATCCTGGGTCATTGTCTGTTTGCTTGCGGTGAGGTCGAGCTCGACCTTCGGCTTCTGCGCAACAATGGTCACTTCTCCAGCCTGGATTACCTCCTCCGTCAATTCAAAATTCAGCGGTGTTGTTTGATCGATGCGGACCCGTACTTCAGTTTGTGAGAGCTTGTTGTACCCGACGAGTGATACCGAGACCTTGTACGTTCCAGGAGGGAGACCCAGGATGAAGTAGTCGCCGTTTGCGTCGGTAGCAGCACCAAGGGTCGTCCCATCGACTGTCACGTTGGCTCCTGGGAGTCCCTGTTTTGTTGTCCGGTCTTTGACCGCACCTGAGATCTTTCCGGTAGTTCCTGCAACCGCGGTTGCCGCCGCGCAATACAGGATGCAGAGAAGAAATGCCGACCACCGTTTCATAGCACCTCCACGAAATGCCGGAACCGAATCTCAAAACACACTTGCAGACGTATTGTTTTGGCAGCTAGGAATGACCTACGAGGCGTCGCAATCTAGCTTCTTTAAGGGGGGCATGCAAGATAAGAACTGTTGCACAAGGGTAAATTAACAGGTAAATTCTTCCGCCCAGCACCTCAATTCCCTATGATCGACGAATCCCAGAAACGACAGATCCTCACGGAGATCCTTGAAAGTCCGGAATTCAAGGAATCGAAGAGGTATCATGATCTGTTAAAGTATTTGGTCGAAGAGACGCTGGCGGGAAGGGCTCCAAAGGAGATCACCGTTGGAATTCAGTTCTTTGGGAAAGACCCCTCATTTGACCCCAAAGAAGACCCCACCGTTCGCGTATATCTCAACAACCTCAGAAAGAAACTTGAGCATTATTATCTAACTTCTGAGAAACTTCACCCCTATAGACTTACCGTTCCAAGAGGGCACTATCAGGTGGATTTCGAGAAGGCGACCGAGAAGCCCATCGTCCCTGAAAAGAGCCGGCTCCCCTTCTATTTCATCGGAGGTCTCGTTGTCGTTTCTGCGCTCCTGATAGGGTACTTTGTCCGCGGAGCCCTGACCGCCCCGGAAGTCCCAGAGTCAGTTCAGAGTCCAATTTGGAAGGAATTCGTTACGCCCAACGGAAGGCCGACGCTCGTCGTCCTGGGAGATTTCTTTTTCCTCTATGAGAGAACAGCGGACGGGAAACCGGGCAATTTCGTGCGAGACTTGAAAATCAATACTCCTGAGGATTTCCGGCAAATTGTGAAACATGATCCAGGGTTTTCGAAACGCTATGTCCAAAGCGATTTTACGTTTCTACGTCCGAGCGCAACGTGGGGACTGGGTCAGATACTTCCTGTTCTCCAGCATTCGCCGAATGGATACTCCCTCAAGCTGGCATCCAGGTTTAGCGTTGATGATCTGAAATCAAACAACGTCGTTTTCATTGGATCGTTCAAGACGTTGTATGGTCTGCAAAAATACCTCCATATCTTCGGACTCGAATATACAATCACTCCGGCAAGTTTTCGCATCAAGGAAAACCCAGGCGACTCGCTCCGAGTCTTCATGCCGTCTGAGATCAAAGGTGGGAACTACGAGAAGGATTTTGCAGTCGTCGCTAAGGGCGGCGGTCCCGAAGGAAGCACAATCCTTCTACTCCTCGGCTTTGCCGACACTGGAGTCATCGAAGCGGCACGTGCCTCGACTGATCCGCGGATGCTGGAAGCGATCAAATCGAAGTTGGAACATGCGACATTCGCCGATCCATTCTTTTTCACAACGGTGGTGGAAACGGAAGGAATCAATCAAGCAATCTTTAAATCCGAGATACGACATTTCGTCCAGCGATCGCTTCAATCGCACATCGTGACCTCAATGCAGTCTGATACTTCGAACTCCCGATAAGCAGCAAGGCTCAGCAAGCGCCCTCCAAAGGCAATCACTTCATCTATTTCCTGACGCACAGACAGAATTGCATCAGATACCGCCCCTGAATGCCTAGAGAAAAGGAAAAAGGAAAATGGAAAAAAGGAAAGGGCTCAGGCAATCGCTGAACTTGTTGACATAGCGTTCAGTCAAGCTTCAAAGTAATCACGATGCACGCATTTTTAGGGTGCTCAAGGATCCCGTTAGGGCTTCACAAAATTGCCAATCGATTATTAGGGATTTTCGATTGGCAATCAGATCTCGGTCCTTCACAACCTACAATACATAGCCTCAAAGGCCACTTCCGCAACATCTCTTGTACTTCTTCCCGCTTCCGCATGGACACGGGGCATTCCGATCGATGTCTTGAGAAGTGTTTTGCATCTTCGAGGCGGGCTGAAATGTCGGCGCGGTGGGGGATGCATTTCGTTCCATCCAATCTCTTGCAAGTTCTTTGAAACGACGATCAGAGTGTTCGAAAAACATCATATACGACTGACAGAAGTGGTTGAGATTATTGTCACGAGGATCCCGCACACGATCCTTCGTGCACCCTCCCCGACAGGGGCGCAGCCATTGACACTGCAGGCATTTCTCCGGCAGCTCAGCCTTCCATGATCCAAATTTTGACTGCAACGGCGAGTTCAGCATCTCCACGATGTTTCCCTCCATGAGATTCCCGAGCTTCCATTCAGGCTCGACAAAGAAATCGCACGCATAGATATCTCCGTTATGCTCCACCACGACATACACACCGCATGTTCGCAGCAGGGTGCAATCCGGGGCATTCAAACCGACATACTTGTGCATGATTGAATCGAAAAACCGGATCGAGGTCGTGGCAACCGGACCGTCGAAATCGGCCTGCCAGAGATCGAACAGCTTGATAAGAAACTTGCCATACTCCTCCGCAGAAACTGTGAAGGACGCTGCCTTCGAAGGATCCGATGGATCTGTCTCAACACAAGGGATGAACTGCATATAGTTCAACCCCAGTTCCTTGTGAAAATTGTAGATCTCTTCCGGGAATTGAACAGAATAGTCGTTGACAACGGTGAGGGCGTTGACATCCACCCCTGAATCAAGGAGCATGTGGGCACGCTCCACCACCTCTTTCCACGACGGCTGTCCACCTTTAAAGAAGCGATAGTGGTCGTGGACGTGCTCCGGTCCGTCCAGCGACAACCCCACGAGGAAGTTGTACTCCCTCAGAAAATTTGCCCAATCCTCATCCAACAGAATTCCATTGGTCTGAAGACCGTTGCCGACAGATTTGCCATTGCCGTACTTCATCTGGAACTCAACTGCCTTCTTGAAGAAAGGCAACCCCGCCAACGTCGGCTCTCCCCCTTGCCATCCAAACGAGACGTGGTGACCGCCTTGCTGCAAAACCTGCCTGACAGTCTCTTCCAGCACGTGTTCACTCATCCGATGAACTTTCGCGCCCGGAAACTGACTGGCCCGGTCAAGATAGAAACAGTACGAGCAATCGAGATTGCAGTCGGGACCTGCAGGCTTGATCAGGACGGAATCGAGAGGTTTTCTGGCAACTTGCATTGCGATGTGTGCGTTGTTCGTCGACCTTGATCAAATCTTCAAAGGTGTGGAGAAAGATACAACGTTCGGAGGAGTAATGCGAGAAGCGGATGGATCTTTTCACTGAAACTCAATGTGACATCATCGACGTCACCTTGCCTCTCCCTGCGGAACCAGAAGAAGGCTAATGAACGAGAGCGAATGAGTCTTTGTTTTCGCGGCACCATTCCGCGAGGTATTGCCGATGCCGCTCCAACTCCTCTTTGTACTCATTTTTTCCGGCAAGATTGACCATTTCCCCGGGATCTTTCTCCATGTCCACGAGCGATTCCCTGCGTTCCCCAAAATCATACACGCAATACTTGAACCGCTTGCTCCTCACCATTCTCCCTGCCGGTTCCGGCTTTTGTCCGTCGATCGCTGAACCCTGGATCATCTTGTTCTCGGAGACAACATACGTCCGCGGATCTGGAATATCGCTCTTCTCAACGGATCTTTTCAGACTCATACCCGGCAACGCGCTGGGAATTGACACACCAGCCAGATTGCAGAGCGTGGGGAGGAGATCGATTCCGGTATTCACCAAACGATCACAGGTCTGAGCCTTTTTCATTCCGGGGACGCAAATGATCAGCGGTACTCTCGACGAACCATCATACAACACCGTCTTCTGGTTCCATCCGTGGGCACCCTGCATATCACCATGGTCCGTGACAAAAACTACGATGGTGTTTTCGAGCTGGTCTGACCCGCGGAGCGCCCCGAGGATCGTCCCGATGTACGCGTCAACCTTTTCGATCATCCGAAAGTACGCCCAGCGGTATTGACGCCATTTCTTTTCATCGAAATCTCCGACCGGAAACAGCCGATTCGCCTGGAATGACTGACGCATCAAGAGCATCGTATCTGTCTCGTCGATCATAGGAGCCGAGTTCTCCACAGCAGGGGGACACTGATCAATGGGAGGAGGATCACCGACGGCGCCGTCCGGAAGATTCTCGCCTCGAGCCCATTCACAGATATTGTGTGGATCGACAAACGAAGTCACCAAAAAGAAAGGCTTCTCCCTCTTCCGTTGAATGAAGGCTGCTGCCCGCGGAGGAATTTCTGAATCGATGCCTATGTTCTTGATGGCATCCATGTATTCGAATCCGTGCACCGATATTTCTTTCACTGACCACGGCATATGCCACTTTCCCAGATATCCTGTCTCATATCCCGCCTCACGAAAGTACGTCGCCAGGCATGGATGATCTGGACTCATCGGCTTGGTGATGTCGCTGTTCGTTTGGACACCTGTGACGTGAGGATATTGACCACTGAAGATCGATGTGCGAGCAGGAACACACAATGGATTTGGCGCATACGCACGCGAAAAGAATACACCTCTCGCAGCAAGGCTGTCCATCGCAGGAGTGTTGATGAATCGATTTCCCATCCGGCAGCTCATTGCATCCGCTGACTGCTCGTCGGCAATGATCAAGAGGATATTTGGCTTCTTCTCCAGGAACATCCTCACGAATGGAAGATCGTTTGCAAGCACACGCCGGCCTGCTACCGCAGTTCCACCGACCAATCCGGCAGCCTTAATGAAGTCGCGTCTTTTCATACTTTGAGTTCCCTACAGAATTACTCTTTCGGTCATTTCACCAACACCAACCCATCCTTTTCCTTCTCGAAGAACCAGCGTGAGACGTTTCCGGACCGCTCCACGCTGACTTCAATCCGAGCGGCGTTCACCTGACTGATCTTTGCAGTCTTCACAACACTCTCAGCTTCCGCCTGATCATTGACCGGGACGAAGATTGTCGCCAGAACCGTCGTCTTCGTTTTAGCAGAAATTACTGATTCGAGAAACGGAATCCAATTCAGGCGAGCGTCTTCTGTGACGGGAAGTGCTGGCACCTTACCTTCGACGATTTCACAGCTGTTTTCCAGTACCAGGGGAATCATTGCGAGTGTATTTCGATGTGCTGATAGCAAGACATGGTCGCGGAAGAGCTTGTAGTCCACTCCGTTCGGGAGAGGAGCCCTTGCCTCACGCCCTGAACGAGCCGGTGTTGAGGCAACGGCTGGGAAGAACCTCGCTTCGATCTTAGAGCCCGGCATGGCATCCACTTCATCCAGAACAAGAGCAGTCACCGGTTTGTCCAGCACGATGTTCCGCCTCCATCTCTTTAGCTCTTTCCCGGGGTACGCGTGAGTCGGATCCATGAGGACATAGTCTCGCTTCGCACTCGTCTCGAATTTCAATATCTCCCCACCAATCCCTTGTTTCCAGGGCTGGTCTTTCAGCTTTGCAGGGATTTGTTCCTCACCGTTGACAAAGATGAGGTTGTGCCCTTTGCTTGATGCGTACGGGTACTCCCAGCGTTCTTCGTTGAAGTAGAATTCGTCATATCTCATCCTTCCGATGTCCCGGACATAGGGGATATCGTTCCAAGTAAGATTGAACTGACCGCAATCGAGGTGTCCATGGTGCGGATCGTCATTGTATCCGGCCTTGCACGCGATGGTGAAGCCGGACGGATCAAGAAAATCGCTC
>JAPLFP010000282.1 GCA_026390585.1 Ignavibacteriales bacterium
GGCATGGATGCGCTCGGAAAGACTGAGATGCCGGAGATAGCGGACTTCCGTATTGCCGACGACCTGCACCCGATCGTACGTGAACAGCTCCACATACCCTGCCAACGCCAATCCAGGACGATGAATGCTCCTGTCCCGGATTACTTTCTCGAATCCCACCTCGCCATTGGCAGAAGTCATCTTCAGCCGATCTTTGGTGCTTTCGAAGAAATAGCCGACCGTGATGCTCTCACGACGGGTCTCTTTGAAGTTTTCGAGTGTCATAGAAACATCCTCTCTTTACCTACGACTTTGCGCGAACACGCCGAACCTGTGTGCGATCTTTAGCATGCAGCTTTTCCTTGTACTTCTTTAGTTGAGCAAGCACTTTCTCTACAGCGCCGTCGATGGATTTATTGAAGTCATCAGACGTTTGCACTGAGGTAATCTTGGTCTTGTAGACGGAGAGTATGATTTCAGCAACCTTCACGCTGTTACGTGCCTTTTCGAAGCTCAGCTTCACCTCACATTTGAGAATGCCATCATAGTATCGCTCGAATTTTTCAACGGCTGACTCTGCGTACTCCACCAACGTGTCATGCGCCTTGAAATGTCGTGACGTCACAGTCGTGTTCATAAAGGCTCCTTTCCTAAGACACCGTTGAGCGATGCTCTCTTGCTTTTCCCCTACCCCTTTGGATGAGATTGACGATACACCTTCTTCATTTGTTCCGTCGATACATGAGTGTAGACCTGCGTCGTCGAAAGGCTCTCATGCCCGAGCAGCTCTTTGACAGCCCTCAGGTCTGCACCACGATTCAGCAGATGCGTCGCAAACGTATGTCTTAGAACGTGCGGCGAGCTCTTCTCGAGCTCGGAGACTTTGCCAATATGGTTCTTCACCATCCGTATGACCGCCTCCGGATAGAATCGAACACCTTTTGGTGTGACGAAGAGCGCCGGCTGATTGTTCCCCTGCTTCTGAACAAGCACGTTCCGCCGTCTGTCGGCTTCGTAGGCACGGATCGCCTGCAGCGCCCGCCGACCTACCGGGAGGATCCGCTGCTTGGATCCTTTTCCCGTTACTTTGACGACTCCCTGAGAGAAATCCACATCATCGACGTTGAGCTGAATCAGTTCATTGAGCCTCATCCCTGTCGAATAGAACAGTTCAAGGATTGCGGCATCGCGTCGTCCGACTGGCGTCGAACTATCGATTGCATCAAAGAGGCGATCGATGGCAGATTCATCCAGAAAAGACGGGAGACGCTTCTCCAGCTTGGGCGAAATGAGCGTGAGCGTTGGATTTGTTGTTACGATCTTGTGCCGTTTCGCATAGCGGAAAAAGGAGCGCAGGGAGGCGATTTTCCGGGCTATGCTTCTCTTGGTCAGTCCTTCGTCGAGCAAATTGCTCAGATACTTCCTCAACAGGTCTTTTCGGACCTCCTCCAGAGAGTGTACATCGTTCGATAAAAGATAGGATACAAAATGCCGGAGATCAGAATCGTACGATCGGAGGGTGTTTGGTGAATAGTTTCGTTCGACTTCCAGATACTCGAGAAAACTTCGAACGCTCTTCTGCATACCACCAGAACCCTTTAGAATGGGGATGAACAATCGACAGGTGAGTTACGCCCCAACAGCCATTTGTTCTTTCTCAAACTCCTCGCCGCATTCAGGACACTTGAGATACTCTCCTCTGGTTTGTGTGTATTTGTTCACGATGTACGTCGACCCGCAATTCGAGCAGGGCTGATTCACCGGTTTGTCCCACGAAGCAAAATCACAATCAGGATAGCGGTTGCACCCGTAAAAGACGCGCTTTCCCTTCTTCGTCTTTCTCTCCACGAGGTCGCCTGTCTTGCACTTCGGACAAGGGATCCCCATGGAAATGGGCTTCGTGTTCTTGCACGCCGGATAGGTCGAGCAACCGAGAAATGTGCCGAACCTCCCCGCCTTGACAACCATGTCTCCACCGCACAATTCGCACTTCATCCCGACCAGATGCTGGTGCTTCTCGGCATCTTCCGCCAGAGGCTTCGTGTTCTTGCACGCCGGGTAACCCGAACATGCCATGAACCGGCCATTCCGCCCCCACTTGATGATCATCTTGCGACCACACACCTCGCAGATTTCATCGGTCTCTTCCTGTAGCGATTTCTTGATCTTCTGTGCCTGTTTGTCAACCTTCTCGAGCGCCCGGATGAACGGATCGTAGAAATCCTTCATGACCTTGATATACGGTTGCTTCCCAGAAGCGATGGTATCCAGCTCTTCCTCCATCTGCGCGGTGAATTTCACATTGAAGACATCCGGGAAATACTGAACAAGCAGCTTGTTCACCTGCAGGCCAAGCTCATTTGCATAAAGCTTGCGATCTTTCTGCTCGACGTACGTCCTGGCGATCACCGTGCTGACAATCATTGCATACGTGCTCGGACGCCCGATGCCAAGAGACTCTAGCTCTTTCACCAGGCTGCTCTCGGTGTAACGGCCGGGCGGCTTTGTGAAATGCTGGCGATCGATCAGGTTCTTCAGCATGGCCTGCTGGCCCGACGCAAGATTCTCCGGAAGTTTCGAGACCGGATCTTCCTCTTCCTTTTCTCCCGCGTTCTCCTCCGCAACATCATCGTACACCTGCAGGAAGCCTCTGAACAAAGGACGCTGATCCGTAGCCCGGAACAGATAGTCGCCACCAACAACGTCAACGGAGAGTTGCTCGAACTCTGCCGGGGTCATCTGGCAGGCAACAAATCGATTCCAGATGAGTTCATAGAGCAGAAAAATGTCCTTGTCAAGATACTTCTTCATCATTTTGGGGGTGTACTTCATCGACGTCGGACGGATGGCTTCGTGTGCATCCTGCGAAGATTTCCCCTTCTTGAACAGACGCGGCTCTTTCGGCAAGTATTCCTTGCCGTAGTTCTCGTAAATGTATTCACGCACATGCGACACAGCCTCTGCACTCAGACGCGTCGAATCCGTTCGCATATAGGTAATGAGCCCGGTGGGCCCATCCTCTCCGACTTCGACGCCTTCATACAGCTTCTGGGCCAGCATCATTGCACGCTTTGCGGACATCCTCAGCCGGCGTGCGGCTTCCTGCTGCAACGTGCTCGTAATAAATGGAGGAGGAGCATTCCTCTTTACCGGTTTTCGCTCGACGCTCTTGATTTCAAACTTCTGCTTCTGGATGTCATCCAGATAGCCGCGCATCGTCGTTTCATCGGGAATGCGAGGCTCGGCGCCGGCGACTTTTTGCAGCTTCGCCAAAAATGGCTCGCTTTGCGAAGTCTGGAACTCCCCGGTGATGGACCAGTATTCTTCAGGCACGAACTTGCGAATCAGCTCCTCGCGCTCGCAAATCAAACGCAGGGCGACAGACTGCACACGGCCCGCTGACAAGCCGTAGTACACCGTCTTCCAGACAAATGGGGTCACCTTGTAGCCCACGATACGATCCATGGCACGACGAGCTTGCTGTGACATGACGAGATGCGCGTCGATCTTTTTCGGATGGCGCATGCCTTCCTTCACACCTTCCGCCGTTATCTCGTGGAACAGCACGCGCTTGATGTTCTTGTTGATTCCGCGAATCTCGTCCGCCAGATGAGCTGCGATGGCTTCGCCCTCGCGATCAGGGTCAGTCGCCAGAAAGATCGTCTTGGCTTTCGCAGCCCGGTTTCGCAGTTTCTCAATGACCTCGTCCTTGCCCACGATATTCTCGTAGACGACTTCGAAATCGTTCTCAACATCAACGCCCAGTTTACTCTTGGGGAGGTTCTTGATGTGGCCTACAGACGCCTCAACAACGTACTCCTTTCCGAGATATTTGTTGATGGTTTTTGCCTTTGATGGTGACTCAACAATGATGAGTGATTTTTCCATGGTGTGCTATTAGTGAATCGTGTCGTCGCTGGTCAGCGAAATTCGCCCGTTCATACCGGATGGACCGTCACTGTCCAACAACATACCGGCAACGAAGCTCTTCATCTCCGGAGCGCCCGCGCTGGAGAAACCCGCACCCATAATGCGCTCAATGATCGTTTCGATGTCGGCGTTGGAGAGCAATCCGAGCTGGCGGCATTGCAGAAGATACCCGAAACCTTCCGTGGTAATTACCATCTTCTCCGCTTCATGAAGAACGCGGTGAGACAACCGGGTATCCTGGTCCTTCGCAATGAGTTCCTGTCCTACAGACATTCGCTCGAAGAGCCATGAAAAAGCCGTCGAGATTTCGCTCTGCGTATATCCGTTCTCCGTCAGCAGAGAGACATCGACGTCATTCAATTGCTTGTTCGATTTCAGCTCACTCACCAGAAAGAGGATAATCTCAACAATCCGTTCCTGCATTTCATTCTCACTTTTTTGATTTCGAGAGACGGGAAAGATGGAAATCCTCCCGTCGTGTCATCCTTACCTTCTGCCTGGGACTTGCATCGGAGTATCCCAGCAGGTGCAGCGTCCCATGAATCAGGAGCCGCCGCGTCTCTTCGGCGAAGGGGACGCGATAGTCCCGCGCCTGACTCTTCGCCCGGTCAAGATTGATGTATAGTTCGGCCTGTGCACCCGGCTCTTGCTCCTCCCCGAGCGGAAACGCGAGAACGTCGGTAACGTAGTCGTGTCCCAAGAACCGGCGGTTGATTGCGCGGATCGTCCGACTCCCCACAAAGACAACCGACAGTCGAAATGAGTGCGCAGATTCATCCTTGAGAACGCTCTGAATGGCCCGGGAAGTTTCCCGCTTCGGAAAACGAAGAGATGGGTGATTGTTCGATGTGAAAATCATCCAACCTTATTCTGTTGTTTCCGTTTCGACTTCTCCTGGCTTTTCCGGCCCAGCTTCGCTTCCAGGCCTGGGGATACAGCTTTGGGAAGGATGTGCTCAGTCAACGACAATGCAATGCCGGAGAGCATAACCTCCGGTCCCAATGCCGTGAAGTCTCCCGACAGAATCTGGCGGTCCACGTTTGCATAGAGCGAGCACCCCCCCTCCCGTTCCACCGTGAGCCCCGAGAGCTTACCGTCGACTTCCGCAACAAAGGTAATCTCTCCCAGCAGCTTGCTGACGACGTACCCGGTGCAGAAATGAAGCTGCAGATGGGCCGTCGGTGTGTACACGGAGATGAGATTTCCTCTGCGCTGACCAATGTGGATGTTTGGATAGATTTCGAGAGCCAGCTTACGATTCAGGCTCTTGTTTTCAAGTTCATACCGGTAGTTACTGCCTCGGTGTTTGGCTGTCACACCAAGGATCTGGCCGATCTTCTTGATATCGGTGTCCTTGAACTCTAATTCTAACAATGGGCGTTCTGGCATATCCATCAAAGAAGTAAAAGCCCCGACGAGTCTTCCGTTGCCGAAAGACGTGGGGCTTTGACGTGATTAGAATGACCTCGTGTCTTCAACTCAGCTTCTGATCAATGAACTTTGGAAACCAATTGCTCTGCCGACGCTCGTGCTTACACCAGGAGAACCAACTGTCCACCGTTCGACCTGAATATAAGTAAGGCACGAGCGATTGTCAAGTTAGATGCTGATGACCGTGTTTTCCGCCGCTGCCTCACACTCGAACTTGTAGCCCCGCGTCCTGACTTCCTTCTTGCACTTCCGAAGGATGTCGTCCACTTTTTCGTCGCTGTGCGAAGGGTCGTGATGAAAAAGATACAACTGTTTTACTTCGCCTTCCGCGGCAACGCGAAGGGCAAAGAGATAATGTGAATGCCCCCAACCCACACGGTCAATGTACTCTTCCGGAGTGTACGTCGCATCATGGATCAGCACATCAGCTCCCCTGCAGAAATCAAACACCCGCTGATTCGGATCACCCGGGATGGCTTCGTACTTCTGCTTCACAATCGTCTCGAAGTTCGATAAATAGGCCGCGACTTCGCGGTCGTACGGTTCATTGTCACTCATGTAGACAAGCACCTTCTTCTTGTACTCCAGACGGAAGGCGACCGTGAATCCGGGATGGTTCAAATACATAGTCTTCAAGGTACAACCGTGCAGTTTCATTTCCCCTTCCTCGCGGATCGGAAGGAAGGTTATCTTTGCTTTCAACTCATGGAGCTGGACCGGGAAGTAGATCCTGTTCATCTGCTCCGCGATGATCTCGGTCAGCGACTTCTCTGGCCGGTCAGTCCCGATAATCGTAAGCTCATTCCCTGAAATAAACGCTGGCTTGAAGAAGGGGAATCCCTGGATGTGATCCCAATGCGGGTGCGTGATCAGGAGATGAGCTTTGACCGACTCTCCTTTGTTGATCAAATCGTCCCCGAAATTCCGGATCCCTGTGCCAGCATCAATAATCACCAGTTCGTCGTCGTCGAGGCGAACCTCGACGCAGGGAGTGTTTCCCCCGTAGCGAACGGTGTGCTTTCCCGGTGAGGGAATTGAGCCACGAACACCCCAAAACTTGAGCTTCATAGGTTCACCCATGAGGATCTATTCATGATATGTCTTGACGTATTCCACGTAGTTTCGTGCTGACTGGGTAATCTGTTCCCGCTCTTCCGGCGTCAGCATTCTTTTCACCCGTGCCGGAACCCCTGCAACGAGAGTGCCTTCCGGGACGTTGAAATGTTCCAGGACCAGGGATCCGGCCGCAACCAGAGCATAGGAACCTATAGTCGCATTGTCAAGCACCTCTGCCCCCATCCCAATGAGGCAACAATCTTTCAGTGTTGCTGCGTGCACAATTGCTCCATGGCCGATCGTGACATCTGAGCCGATCACCAGCGGATACTTCTCGTGCGTCACGTGGAGGACAGAATTGTCCTGAACATTGGTCCGCTCGCCAATACGGATGAAGTGCACATCACCACGAATGACCGTGTTAAACCAGACACTGCTATCTCTGCCGATCTCCACATCTCCGACAATATGCGCGCCTTCAGCCACAAACACAGACGGATGAATCTTCGGTTTGATCCCCCGATACGTGTGAATCATTTCTCCGAGCTTTCGACATACTTTGGAGGTTGCCACCCCTGACGGTTCCAGCGCACCAACTGTATCTTGATGCTGCCGAGGATCACATTCATGCGAGCCAGAATCGGAACCGAAGCCTCATCGTTGCTGAACCATCCGCGGAATCCCCCTGTCAATCCAAAAATGCCGACATAGTCCGCTTTGCCGTCAAATTCCACAACATCCACGGGGTAATCGACGCCATCAACATCGGCATCTGTTCTCTTGTTCATGAAATTGATGAACGTGCGCTCCTGCTTTTTCTCGATGAGCGTCGGTACGCTTTCCGGCGTTTTCTGATGAACGTGCTCGCGTGCATAATAGAACAACGAAAGTCCATCCTGGCAGTTGGCATCGACGGCAATGGTATCAGACGACTCAGGCTTTCTTTCCCCCGAAGGAAGCACTTTTCCGACTTCGAGGTACGCTTTCTTTTTCTCGTAATCGAATCGGAAAATCTTGTAGTTGGTCTCCTTCTTTGTGCTGTCGTCTTCAATCCACCTGTAGGAGTACACCGAACCGTCCATTTCGCTGTAGAACCGGATGTGAAGATTGACCAACCAACTCAAACTCGGGTTCGAATCAATCAACGCACTGGTCTTGTAGACCGTCTTGCCGCCGCTTTCTTGTCTCCCCAAAACTTTCGTCCGAATTGTGCCGATGTTGAAAAACGAATAGCTGACTTTGTATTCGAGCTCCTCGCCAACCTCAAGCATTTTGCTCTGTCGGAGATCAGCGGTCGCAGGCGATGGTACGGACCGCTCTTCCGAAAAAAACCTCGTTCCAAGGAGTAAGAACGCGCTCAGAAGGATGCCCCCAACCACCGCCGATGTCGATTTCCAATAGGTGTGAATTCTCACGCTCACTCCCGCACTAGTTCAACTTCGCAATCTTCTCTGCTTCCGGAAACAGGTTGAGCGCCTTTTGGAATTGAGTATCGACCTGCAGCATCATCGGATACCAACCTTCGTTCCCCCAGAAATTCCTTGCGAATGTTGCTTTGAGCCTTGTCTTGATAAATGGAAGATCTTTTTCGAATTCCTTTTCGTCGATCTTCATCTCAGACTTTGTAAGGAATGCCCGGAATTCTTCCAAGAGGTCGCCTGTGACAGCGAACGAACTCTTGAATCGGTTCCAGTCCTTTGCGTATTCTGTACGAATCCTGAGCCCCTTCCCGTCAAGGTATGTGGACACGAATAAATCCACCAGTCCGCGGCGCAGGATGTTCTGAGTCAGCGGCGTGAACGGCGGCGCCTTGATCACATAGTCGGGAGTGATACCTCCGCCCCCATAGACGATCCGACCTGCATGAGTTTTGAAGGTTGGTCTCGTCGAATCCCCTTCCGCCTTGTGATCGAAGTTCTCTCCCTCTTTCTCCTGCCGATCAAACGCCTCTTTTTGATATGCTTCTTTTTCCTTCCCCTCGTATTCCCGCTGAATGAGTCTTCCACTCGGAGTGTAATATCGAGCGATCGTCAGGCGCAACGCCGAGCCATCTGACAGTCTCCACTGGCGCTGAACAAGCCCTTTGCCAAAACTCGTCTCACCAACGATCAGGCCTCTATCCCAATCCTGGATTGCTCCTGCGACGATTTCACTTGCACTTGCTGAGTAGTTGCTCAACAAAATAATTAAAGGAAGTTTCTCAAAAGGTTGTCCCGTCTTTGCATAGAACACCTCCTCAAATCCCTTCTCGCGAGCCTTTGTATAGACGATCTTGTGAGGGTCCTTTTCTGTGCCGCCATCGAGAAAAAGGTCCGCCATCTCGAAGGCCTGTTCGAGTAACCCTCCGGGATTTGCCCTTAGATCGAGAATAAGCCGTTTCATCCCCTGTTGTTTTAGGCGAGTAAGGGCTTGGACCAGTTCGACATTCGTCTTGTCGCTGAACCGATTTACGCTGACATAGCCAACCTCACTATTCATCATCAAGGAGACATCGACGCTAATCAGGGCTATCTTGTCGCGAACAATTTCGTAGTCCAACAGTTCCTTTTCGCCGGGGCGATAAATACCCACTTTGACTCTCGTCCCCTTGGGTCCCCTCAAACGCGCAAGAACCTGATCATTTTTATACCCGATTGAGGAAGTATCATTGATTCGCACGATGCGATCGTTTGTCTGGATTCCCAATCTTGCAGACGGTCCTCCACCGATGGGCTCTACGACAAAAATGGAGTCGTTACGGATCGTGAATCGAATACCGATGCCTTCAAACTCGCCCTTGAACTCCTCGGTAACCTGCTCGAGAGCCCTGGGAGCGATGTAGACTGAGTGCGGATCGAGCTTGTCGAGAAGCCCCTCGACGGCCGCTTCCGTAAGCTTCTTCGAGTCCACCTCCTGGACATAGTATTTTTCCGTTAGACCGAGTATTTCGCGGAATTTGTTGGCCTGATCATCTACAATATCTTTTGAAACCAGTTGCCGGATTTCCATCCCTGCGAAAAGGCTCACCGCAATCAATATGAACCCAGTCCAGATAGAGATTTTACTCTTCATTCTCATGCATCTCCCAAGAGACATGCAAAATAGGGCACTGAACCCCCTCAGTCTAGTCTAAATTAGCGAAAATTGCCTCAAAAGCAATGAGAAAGCCCGGAAAGCCAGATTCTGATTGCGCAACTGGAGTTACAGGACTCTTTGGTTGGTTCGGTCACCGCGTTCAAAGAGCTGGTGTGACTCTGACGGTTGATGGCTGGAGGCAAAAAGAGAGAGCTCATTGGTGTGCAGCGAGCGTCGCGAGCTGTCGAGAGGATCGTGAAAAACGAAAGATGGAAGAAGGAACAGTTCTTGGTTCAAAGGTTGAACATGCTACACGAGGACAAGCGAGAGCACCTCTCGAGACGCGATCGAAAAGTGTCAGCATCGACGAAGTCGCGGTGAAATGCGCCTTCGAACAACTGGGAATGTGCGACAACCTCTCATCGACACCTGCCTGTCCGGCGATGTTCGATTATTTCTCAGGTTTCATCTGCGGGAAGAAGATGACATCCCGGATCGAATCCTTGTTGGTGAGCAGCATTATCAAGCGATCGATCCCGATGCCGAGGCCTGCAGTTGGTGGCATTCCGTATTCGAGTGCGCGAAGGTAGTCTTCATCGAGCACCTGCGCTTCTTCGTCGCCGCGAGCCCGAAGCTTCATCTGCTCCTCGAATCGGGCACGCTGGTCAATCGGGTCGTTGAGTTCTGAGAATGCATTGCAGATCTCATGACCGTTGACAATTCCTTCGAACCGCTCCACGAGGCCCGCTTCTGAACGATGCTTCTTGGCCAGAGGCGACATTTCAATCGGATAGTCCGTGATGAACGTCGGCTGGATGAGATATGGCTCTGCCTTCTCACCGAAGATCTCATCGATGATGGCGCCCAGGCCGGCAGACGGCTCAACATCTACATGGAGCTCTTTCGCGATCGAACGTAGCTCCAGTTCTGTCTTTCCGCGGAGGTCTTTTCCCGTAAACTCTTGAATGACGGCGAACATCGAGATGCGCTTCCACGGCGGAGTGAAATTGATCTCGCGACCTCCCAGGGTGGCAACAGGAGTACCGTTTACGGCCATCGCAACCTGAAAGATCATTTGTTCGGTCAGTTCCATCATCCAGTGATAGTCCTTGAACGCGACATAGAGCTCGAGCATGGTGAACTCGGGATTGTGCGTCCTGTCCATTCCTTCGTTCCGGAAATCCTTGGAGATCTCATAGACTCCGTCAAATCCACCGACAATGAGCCGCTTCAAGTAGAGTTCATCAGCGATTCTGAGATACAGATCGACGTCGAGCGCATTATGATGCGATTTGAATGGACGTGCGGAAGCGCCGCCGTAGATCGGCTGGAGCACCGGTGTTTCGACCTCAAGGTACCCGCGTTCGTCATAGAACCTACGGATGGCGCTGATGATCCTGGCCCGCTTCGTGAAAACCTCTCGCACATCCGGATTGACGATGAGGTCAACATAGCGCTGCCGGTACCTCAGCTCTTTGTCTGAGAACGGATCGTAGACAATCTTGTTTCCGTGGTCGTCAACCTTCTCTTTCACCACCGGAAGAGGGCGAAGAGATTTGGCCAACAATGTCAGACTCTGAGCGTGGATAGAGATCTCACCCATCTTCGTGCGAAAGATATATCCCTTCACGCCGATCACATCTCCGATATCCATCAGCTTGAATGCGTCGTATGGCCCGCCCAGCTCTTCTTTTTTCAGATAGAGTTGGATCTTCCCCTTCGAGTCCTGGATGTGACAGAACGAAGCCTTCCCCATCCGGCGAATCGACATGATTCTGCCTGCGACGCTCACTGTCCGCTGGGGCGCATCGTCCTTATAACTCTCGAGGATGTCATGTGAAAGATCAGAGCGCTCGAACTCGTAAGGATACGGATTGATGCCGGACTTCTTCAGGTTGTCGAGTTCTTCTCGACGTCGCAGCATGAGGACGTTGAGATCCTCGTGCTCGAGTCCATCGGGATTCGTGGGTTTTCTCGCTTGTTCGTTGGGTTCGTTCATGGTCTGTCGTCGGGTGATTCTGGATGGTGTATGAAGACTGTGAGGTGAAAAGAACTACGACCTGCGTTTACCCTGAGGATAGACCGGCAAATTCAGTCGGTCAGGCGCTGCGCGCCCGCTCAGCGCGGCAATATCGTACATTTTCAGCGCGTGCTCTGGTCCTACCTGATCCCATGCGAATCGCCAATCCCAATTTCCAAGTGCTTTCCCGGGGAAGTTCATCCGGCCCTCTGATCCAAGTCCAAGCACATCCTGAAACGGGAAGATCGCAAGATCGGCGACAGATCGAGAGGCGAATCGAATCAGGTCATCACAGATGGTCTGATCGTTTGAACAGCAATATCTCCGAGCGAGCACTTTCTCTCTTTCCGTTGCGCTGTCGAACCAACCGCGCGTCGTGTCGTTGTCATGCGTCCCGGTGTACACAACGCTGTTGTGCTCGTAGCGATGGGGTAGAAATGGATTGTCCGGGTTTCCAGCAAACGCGAACTGGAGAACTTCCATGCCGGGAAACTCGAATTCATCCCGAAGAGAGGTGACTTCCGGTGTGATGACACCCAAATCTTCCGCAATGATAGGAAGATTGCCAAGTCTTCGCTGGACAGTTTTGAAGAGCCTTTCTTTCGGCCCTTTGACCCATCGACCCTTGACCGCTGTTTTTTCCGATGCCGGAATTTCCCAGTACCCTACGAAACCGCGGAAGTGGTCCAGGCGGACGATGTCTGTAAGAAGAAACGAGCGGCGAAATCGTTCAACCCACCAACGAAAATGATCGGCCTCCATCATCTCCCAGCGGTACAGCGGATTTCCCCAACGCTGCCCGGTCTCACTGAAATAGTCAGGCGGAACACCCGCGACAACCTTTGGTCGACCATTTTTGTCGAGGGAGAACAGCTCAGGATGTGACCAGACGTCTGCACTGTGGTGTGCAACGAAGATAGGAATGTCGCCAACGATCTTTATCCCACGGTCATTGGCGTACTTTTTCACATCGGCCCACTGGCGATAGAATTGCCACTGCGTGAATTTCCAGAACTTGATTTCATCGGCAAGTTCCTGTTTCGCAGATTCTACGGATTTCTCTTTCCGTTGCGCAAGATCCCGATCCCAGTCCGTCCACTCTAGACTCCCAAAATGATCGTCAAGCGCTTTGAAAAGGGCGAAGTCCTCCAACCACGACTTTTGCTGATCACAAAAGGTTTCGAAATCAGTGACACCGCTTCCCTTACTCTGTGCAAAGAACTTCTCTGCGGCCCGGCGAAGCACTCGCGTTCGAAAACGGATCACGGCGGTAAAGTCAATTTTGCGCACAGGGAGAACCGGAAGCGGCGCAAGATCGCCCTGGTTCAGCCATCCTTTCTCAAGCAACCCTTCCAGTCCAATAAGAAGTGGATTGCCGGCAAAAGCAGAGAGAGCCATGTAGGGCGAATTACCATACCCGGTAGGCTCCAACGGCAACACCTGCCAGATCGACTGCCCGGCCACCACCATCCATTCGATGAAGTGTCGCGCAACATCTCCGAGATCACCACATCCGTGGGGACCCGGAAGCGACGTTGGATGGAGGAGAATCCCGCTACTTCGAGGAAAACGCATAAGCCTTGTTATCCATTCCTGCTTGTTCTCTGAGATATCTGATTTCAGGTCGAGTGAGATGTCTCCACCGACCCCGAGGCACACCTTCAATTGTCAGTCCGGCAAACGAGATCCTATCGAGACCTTTGACAATGTGTCCGAGCGTCTCGAACATTCTGCGCACTTCTCGGTTTCGACCTTCAAGAAGCGAAATGAAAACCTCCGAACGCTTCGTTCCTGGAATAACCGCTACCTGTTTGGGTTTCGCGATTCCATCCTTCAAGCGAACGCCGTGTTTCAGCTTTTTCAGATCCTCATCCGGAAGTCCGTTCCCAAGCCTCACGCGATACATCCGCTCGATCTCATTCTTCGGATGCATCATTGCGTTGGCAAACTCACCGTCGTTCGTGAGCAGGAGGACCCCTGTCGTGTTTCTGTCCAGACGACCAATCGGATAGATCCGGTCGTAGATCTTGACATAGTCCATGACCGTCGTCCGGCCCTTCTCATCGCTGAGGGTCGTAATGCAGTCTTTCGGTTTGTTGAAGAGAATGTAGTAGACTTTTCGCTGAACAGCGACAAGCTGGCCATTGACTACCACGCGGTCGGTGTAAGGGTCGACTTTGACTCCCAGCTCGCGGACGATCTTGCCGTTGACCTTGACGGCGCCGGAAAGAATCAGTTCATCATTCTTACGACGGGAGCCTACACCAGCGAGCGCGAGAAACCTGTTTAGCCGAATAGTTTCTTGATGAACCCTTGTATCTTCTCTTTCCACGATTTCCACCGCGTCTTGGGATGAGGAGTATCAGAGTCGGCATGCGGCTCATCAGCGAGCATCTGGCGCTCACCGGCAAGTGCCAATTCGTCATGCTCCTCAGTGGTTGGGGCAACAGCTTGGGGGACTTGTTGGATCACGATCTCTTCCACAACTTGCGGAATGACCTCCAATACTTCTTGAACGATCGGTTCCTCAGAAACCTGCAACTCCGGTTCTTGATTGATCTTTGTGCTAACCTCATCAACTTGAATCGATGAGGTGGAAGGAGGTTCAGGCAGGCTCTGTGAAGGCTCCTCAACCACACGTTCTGGTGTCGGCTCCTCCGCCGTCATGTCAGCAACCTCGGACGGCTGCCACTGCTCATGTGCAGTGGGGGCCATCTCTTCGATATCCGTTTCTTCTCGTCTTGACTCCGGCTCAGGCGAAGGTGAAATCTCGAAGTATTTCATCGAGCCAGACGTTTCCACCTCATTCGGCACATCTGGCAAGACAGCAGGCTGATCTATCGAAGCCTCTGCCTCGTCGTTCTCAATTATAGGAATCTCCTGCAATATAGATGGCTGACCATCAGTGATCTCAGGCTCCTTCTGATCGGCGATTGGCACCACCGCAGTCCCGACTGCTTCTTCTACCGGCTGTTCTGAAGCGGCAGCATCCGTCTTGTCAGTCCCTGTTGCGTCAGCTGGCAGGACCTTAATATCCCGAACGCGCTTCTTGGGAAGAATCTTGACTTCATTGTCGAGGCCAGCTTTTCGCTTCGGAATATGTGGCAGGCGAGACTTGAAGTCTTCTTCTTTTTTCTCCTCCACCCCCTGTTGCGCCTCGAGCATTCTTCGTTCTGTCTCAAATTGACTGTCTCCCAGAATCTCCTGGATTTCCCGGGGCCGCGGCAGGTCAATGAGATCGTTCAGGCCAAAGTGCCTGAGAAACTCCTTCGATGTTCCGTAGAGCAGCGGACGACCGACTGTCGGAGCACGCCCGACGATTGTGGCAAGGTCCTTTTCCAGCAGGGTGCTCAGAACGTAGTCGCAATTCACGCCGCGGATAGACTCGATTTCAGGCTTCGTAATTGGCTGCTTGTATGCGATAATTGCAAGCGTCTCAATTGAGGATTGAGAGAGCTTCCTGCGGGCTTGTTCCTTGTAGAGCTTCCCAAGCCACTCAGCGTAGAGCGGAAGCGTCGCGAATTGGAAACCACCGGCAATCTGGACAATGCGGTACGGTCGGTCGGATGCAGAATACTCCGCATTCAACTCCTCAACCGAACGGTTGATCTCCTCGTAGTCGATCTTCCGCGGCTCTCCCCCGCTTGTCCCTTGATCCTCATACATGGCTTGAATCTGTCGAACCGAAAGCGGCTCGCGCGCACCAAAGATCAGCGCTTCGATGAGGGTTTTTACCGACGTCGGTACCTGCAGTGCAACCGGTGCATTTGTTGCGTTCGTCTCAGCCATCCGCGCTCACGCTACATTACGCATAATCGAAACTTCCCCAAATGGTTCCGCCTGGCGTACAATGATCCTCTGCGAACGAATCAGTTCGAGCAAGGCGATGAAAGTCACCACCACGCGGATTTTCTCCGCCATATCCTTCACTAACTCATAGAATGTCGCTTCTGACCTTCTTGAAAAGAAATCAAGCACGTAGTCAATTTGCTCTTCCAGAGTGACATTGAGCCGCACTATCTCATGCACGAATTTCTTCGGCATTCGTTCGATGGCGAATTTGAATGAAGATATCAGGTCAAACAATGACACGTCACGAAGCGACTCATCCTCTTCTTCCTCGGTCGTCACACGAGGATCTGCATCAAAGTATGATCGATAGTAAATCTTGCGCTGAGCCTCCTCTTGAGCGACCATTCCAACGGCGGCTTCCTTGAAGCGTTTGTACTCGACGAGCCGCTGCACCAAGTTCGCACGCGGGTCATGCTCCTCCTCTTCGCCAGGCTCAGGAGGCAAGAGCATTTTTACCTTGATCTGCATCAAATCCGCTGCCATCACCAAAAACTCCCCCGCGACTTCTAAATCGAGAGCATCCATGTAATGGATGTAGTCAAGAAACTCCTTCGTAATCCGAGAGATCGGAATATTATAGATATCCAACTCATCCCGTCTGATAAAGAACAGAAGCAGGTCGAGCGGTCCTTCAAATTCCTGGAGTTTGATTGTGTACATATGCTCAATTAAAAAGTAAAAATGCAAAAAGAAAAACAAAACCGCGGCATTCCTTTCGGCTGACCCAACGCCGTTTCATCGAATTTGTCATTTTACATTTTTCATTGACTACCCCATCCTCATCGCGGCGTGGACTTCTTCCATCGTCTGGCGCGCGATGAATTTCGCTTTCTCCTCGCCATCATGAAGGATGGCTTTCACCTCATCGAGATGAGATTCGAAATGCGATCGTTTTTCCCGGTGTGGCGCGAGAGCAGTCGCGATTTTTTCAGCGCAACGCGTCTTGCAGTCCACACATCCAAGCGCGCCACTTTCGCATCCCAATCGGATCTCGCGAACGTCTGCTGGGCTGAACTTGTTGTGATATGCGAAGACGAGGCAAATGTCTGGATGTCCCGGATCCCCCTTTCGGATCTTCTGTGGATCGGTCACAGCCCCCTTCATCTTCTTCTTGATCTCATCAGCTGAGTCGGAGAGCAGGACGGTGTTGCCAATCGACTTGCTCATGCGCCGACCATCCAGGCCGGGGAGCCGGGCAAATCTCGTCAGCTTCCCTTCCGGCTCAGGGAAAATTGGCTTCGCCGGTGAATACAGCGTGTTGAATCGCCGAGCGATTTCTCGAGTGATCTCTATGTGGGGCATTTGGTCTTCTCCCACAGGGACGAGATTTCCCTTGTAGAGAAGAATATCAGCAGCCTGAAGCACAGGATATCCGAGATGGCCATAAGCCATCGTCTCTATTCCGAGATCCCGTACCTGCTCCTTGAGGGTTGGATTTCGCTCAAGTCTCGAGGTCGTTATCAGCATTGAGAACAGCAAGTGGAGCTCCGTATGCTCTTTGACACGGGATTGGCGAAACATGGGGCTCTTGTTCGGATCGAGTCCCGCGGACAGCCAGTCGATGAGCATATCGATTGAATTCTCAAAGAGCTCCGACGAATCGGGATTCGTGGTCAGGGCATGATAGTCCGCAATCAGATGATAATTTTGATACTCACCCTGAAGCGAAACCCAGTTTTCCAAAGCGCCGACAAGATGACCCAGGTGCAACTTACCTGTGGGGCGCATGCCGCTGAGGATGATCTTCTTACCCTGGCTCAAAACTTTTTACAAACTCCTTTCAAAGAAGTGCGCCTGCATCTCCTCAGTTCATGAAGAGATAAGGTTTCCATCGATCGTCAACGCTTCCAACGAAGTCACGGATGAACATGACATGATTTGGTCGAATTGGTTTCCTCAACAGGTTCATCATTGATTCACCGGGGAGACGATCCCCCTTTTTGTTATTGCACCGAACACACGCCGCTACGAGGTTTTCCCATGAATCCTCGCCGCCATGAGCTCGCGGAATTACATGATCGACCGTAAGAGGAACATCCACACGGCCGCAATACTGGCAGCGATGACCATCGCGCCGAAGGATGTTTTTCCTCGAAAGGACAATCTTTTTGAAGGGAATACGGACGTAGACAGAGAGGCGAACGATGCTCGGGAACGGCATCGCCATCGAAACGGAATGCAGGAACCTGCCGTCAGTGGCTTCGATCAACTCGGCTTTCCCCAGAAACAGAAGAATGACAGCTTTCTTGACGTTACAGACGCTCAGGGGCTCGTAGTTGTGATTCAAAACGAGCACTTTCCTGTTCAACTTTCCTGTGGCACTAATTGCAAGGTCTGCTGCGCTGAAGTCTTAAGCACCTCCTTACGTCTGCAAATATGGGCCTTAGGTGAACAGTTGCTTGAAGGATGAACAATTATGCCTTGCAAAATATAGCATATTCAAGAGAGAGAGTCAAGGCTGGATATGCTGGGAAACTGCAAAAGAGTCAGGTTCCACGGGGTGATTCAGCAAGCCACGTGAAGGAACTGAAAAGTGTCGGAGGGTAAAGTCTCAAGGAGAGGTATCTCTGAGGCCTACATAGAGAGCTCAGAACCTCAGTCACGCCGACCTATTGTATCGCGAATGAATCTCCTGAATTGAATCTCCCCCAAATTTCTCCAAAAACGCATTTGCGAGCACAGGAGCAATCACAGCCTCCCCAATCACCGAGCAAGCTGGAAGAGCACAAACGTCCGATCGTTCATAGCGTGCGTCCACAATCTTGCTTGATTTCAGATCGACTGATTTTAATGGATGCGCAAGTGTAGCTATCGGCTTCATCGCCGCACGGAGGACGAGCATCTCTCCGTTCGTAACTCCACCCTCAATGCCACCTGCCCTGTTTGTCACCCGGCGAATCTTATCGCCACGAATCTGAAACGCGTCATGGACCTGCGAACCATACTCTTCAGCGTTCGCAAATCCTGCCCCGATCTCCACCCCCTTGACCGCGTGGATGGACATCAGGGCCTGGGCAAGGAGGCCATCCAACTTTCTGTCGAAATGCACATAGCTTCCCAAACCTACAGGAGCACCTGTAACTATCAACTCGAACACTCCGCCAAGCGTATCCCCTTGCTTCTTGGCGCGCTTGATGATCGCGATAGCTTTTCTCTCGGTTGCAGCATCCAAGATGCGCACTTCTGACTTGTCCGCTTCCTCGGTGATCTTGTAGGCACCACATGAGGCCTTGGTATGCCGGGCAATGAGGCGATCGACCTGCCTGCGATCAGAGACCTTCGCTTGTCCGAGCGACAAAACGTGGCTGCCGATAAACACACCAACATCTTCGAGAAGTTTGCGAGCAATTGTGCAGCATGCCACACGCATCGCAGTCTCTCTTGCGCTGCCTCGCTCAATGGTATTACGAATGTCGTCAAATCCATACTTCATGGTGCCGGCATAGTCGACATGCCCTGGACGAGGCACTGAGATCTTCTCGATTCCTTCGCCCGTCCCATCTACCGCCATTTTTTCAATCCAGTTTTGCGAATCCCTGTTCTTCACGAGGAGCGCAATCGGCGACCCAAGCGTTTTTCCATGCCGAACCCCTGAGAGTATCGTGACAGTGTCAGACTCGATCTTCATTCTTCCACCACGACCATATCCCTGCTGACGTCGTCGAAGTTGATGATCGATGTACTCGGAGGAAATCGAAAGCCCGGCAGGGATTCCTTCGATAATTCCAACAAGTGCCTGACCGTGAGATTCACCGGCAGTGAGATACCTGATCACAATGCGCTCCTCATTTTCGATATCGGACAATAGATCTTTAGTAATTAAGTCATTTTTGAGAGGATTATCAAATCCTCCAAACGAAAAAGCGCAAGCATGCCTCCGCTTATGCGGAGAATCCTTGCGCTTCTCGCTTCTTCCTTATGTGAAACTCTTACTTCCCTGGGACCTCGATTGCAACAAACCGCATCGATTTGTCGGCCCCCTTCACCCTTATCAGCAGAGCATCTCCAACTTTTCTTGCTTTGATCATTTTCTCGAATTGCGTGATGGACGTAACGGGCTGATCGCCGACGCTCACGATGACATCACTCGCCCGGAGCTGTCGTTTGTTCGCCTCGCTAAGAGGCTCAACACTTTCAACGATGATTCCGCTCTCAACGCCGTACTCTTTTTTCGTCTTCGCATCCAGGTTCTTGACCGTCATGCCAAGGTTATCGAGCTCCAGCGTCGCTTTCGAACTGGTGGCCGTCGGTTCGTCCGTTTCGTCTTTCTGGTCGTTCGACGCGATGGCTTCCTCTGCCTCATCCCGCGGCTTTAACACAACCTTCTTCTCGATGCTCTTGCCGTTGCGGAAAATTATGAGCGCCACCGATTCTCCGGGATACTTCGATGCAATAATCGTTTGAAGTTGGTTCGAAGTGTTCACCTCTTTGCCATCGACGGTGAGAATGATGTCGCCAGCTTTGACCCCCGCTGCTTCACCCGCGCTTCCGGACGTCACTTGCTGAACGAAGACACCCATCGGTTTGCTGAGTCCGTTCGCCTTCGCCATGGTCGCGTCCACTGTCTGAATAGAGACGCCCATGTACCCGCGACGCACTTTCCCGAATCGGATGATATCAGTCGCCACCTTCTTCGCCATGTTGATCGGGATCGC
>JAPLFP010000095.1 GCA_026390585.1 Ignavibacteriales bacterium
CAAGCGTTGCGAAACCGAGCCCTAGCCGCCGAAAAACATACTCGTCCAACGCCTTGTTCGCTTCTTCCGATATTGTTGCCGAAACGGCAAGGCCCTTCGACGCAACATCTCTGAAACGCCCCTCATTAAATGCATGGACCATCGTGCGCGACTCAAGCCGTGCCTGGTGGGCATCCCGGAGTTTGTATTTTGCTTCGGAGATTTCCATCCCCTTTTGTTCAGCTTCGCTCACGAGATCGGTGGCCTTCTTCTCGTTGCTTTCGAGACTATCGATGAGGCTTCTCATCGCTTTCGCGGCGGCATAGCCTTTCGTGTTCTGCGCCTCGCTATGACAGCGGCTGCAAACCGCTTCGCTCGTCACACCAAGCAGTTTGTTCGTGGCGGTGATAATCTCATGGTTGCTGTGACATGTCTCGCACTCAGGCAGCTTACGATCATCGAAAGCCTTCTTGTGCGGGCTCGCTGAGAACAGGTCGGCATTCAACGCGTGGCACGTTCCACATACTTTGGAGACCGATGATATCCCTGGAGGAGTAGCGGCATGATTTCCGTGACAGCTGTTGCAGGCCGGCGCTCCGAGATCGTGTTTCTTCAACAGCGCCACTCCGTGGACGCTCCTCGAGAACTTGTCGAATTGGTCCGTCGGGATCTTGTATTCCTTCATGTAATCGGCATTGCTGTGGCAATGAGCGCACGTCGATGGGACATTGGTTGCATAGACATTCGATCTTGTGTCTTTTGCATTACGGATGTCATGACTCCCATGGCAACTTGCACACTGGGCAACCTTTGCATCTCCTTTTGCGTTGCGCATCCCGTGAACGCTCGTTCGGTATTTGTCCAGCTGATCGACCGGAAGCGATGGATTGTACATCCGCATGGAGGCCGCATCAGCATGGCACTTGGTGCAGGTCTTCACAATATTGAGCGGGTACACGGGGGACGACGCATTGCGCACCGACACGATGCCATGGGCATTGTGGCACGTTGTGCACTGCACGATACGCTCTTTGCCGTTTGTCGACAGCCTCCCGTGGACACTTTCCTGAAGATTCTGGAATTGATTCGTCGGCAGATTGGAACCAAGGCTCTTCATCTTTTCCGCGTTGGCATGACAGTTCGCGCACGCCTTGGAAATCTCGTCTCCCTTCGGGACTCCGATATATCCCGCCTTGGCGTTCATCGCCTGATCCATGTCCTCCGTCTTTGAGTTGCCACCGTGGCATCCCGCACAGGAGATTCCCTTTGCGTGATGGATATCGCGCTTGAAAAGCTCAACCGGTTGGCCACCCACGGTGCCCTCGTGACAAGACAGGCATTTGTCCTGTGCTAAGAGAGCAGTGGCAAAGACGAGAGCAGTGAGAGCAACACTCATCATCATTCGTGAGATTCGGTTCATACGATCCACCCGATGATTGTGAGAATGATGATGTAGATGACGACAATCAGTCCAACGTAATTGATGAATCGATTTCGTTCGCCCCGGGAGCTCTTGCGATCCCAGAAGGGAACCAACAACCATAGGAGTCCTCCGAGTCCAAAAATCAGGATGCCGAGCACTTCGCCGTCGATCACGAAAATCTTTCCCGGGATGTACTTCAACGTCTGGAACATGAAGAGGAAATACCACTCAGGCTTGATCCCCGCAGGGGCAGACGCAAAAAGGTCCGCCTTCTTGCCAAGCTCCCACGGGAAGAACACAGCCAGAATTGCGAGGAGGTTGAGGACGACAAGCCACAAGAGCAAATCACGCAGCAGGAAGTTCGGGAAGAAGGGCATT
>JAPLFP010000135.1 GCA_026390585.1 Ignavibacteriales bacterium
GCAAGCGCTCTTGACCCCATCGCAACGGCCAAAATTGAGGAACTCATCTACGAGTTAAAGAAAGACTTTACGATTGTCATAGTTACGCACAACATGCAGCAAGCAGCTCGTGTCAGCGACTTTACAGCCTTCTTCTACATGGGCAAACTCATCGAATTCGGTGAAACGAAGACGATCTTCACGTCTCCCAGAGAGAAGCAAACAGAAGACTACATCACCGGAAGATTTGGCTAATTCTTGGTCAGGAGCAGCCTGGGGAGCACAAATGTTAACAAGAAGGAGCATGGAAGGACGATATGTCAAGACACTATGAATTGGAACTCGATCAACTCCGTACGCTTCTCATCCGCATGGGAAGCCTGGTGGAAGAGCAGATTGATTATGCTGTCAGAGCGCTCACGGAGGGAGACCAGCGGCTGGCGCAACTTGTCATGGAACGAGACAAGAAGATTGACGAGTTTGACATCGCCGTTGATGAACGATGCCTGAGCATCTTTGCGCTGAATCAGCCAGTGGCGGTTGACTTGCGTCTCCTGATGGCGGCGCTGAAGATCAACAATGAACTGGAGCGAATCGGCGATATTGCTGTGAATCTGGCAGAGCGTGTGGAGTCCCTAGCCTTGTATCCCGATTTTGTGAGAGGCACTTCGCTTGCGAAGATGGCGTTCGCTGCGCGCGATATGATGAAACGTGCCATAGATTCATTCGTGAACAATGACCCCTCGTTGGCGAAGCAGGTTTTAGAATCGGATGACTATATTGATCAGCTTGATCGGGAAACATTTGAGCAAATGACAAAGACGATGAAGGAATCTCCGGACCTCGTCGGACCCGCATGCCATATTCTCATTCTTTCACGACATATCGAGCGGTTGGCAGATCATGCGACAAACATAGCTGAAGACGTCATCTTCCTTGTCAATGCAAGAATCATCAAACACCACGCCGGCGAGCCGCCTGCAGAACAAATCTCGTAACTAGCATGAGACCTCCGCGGGTTAGGGCGACATAGGAGATCACCTTCAATTGTCACGGTCTCGCGCTCTCGATGAAAGAAGCTGATCCCGGGAAACTCCTCTTGAAGATAGCTACATGCAATCGCGCCTCTTTGGCTCGTTTCTGCGACGCCTCAGCTTCACCGGCCTTGCAAATCCCCGAAAAACTAATAACTTACAAGCAATCTCGTTCACATGCGGAGGTTAACTCGTGAATATTAAACGGTCCCAGAGCAGCCAGAATATTGAGCGATCGTCGATGGGGGGTAGGCGCCGATGGATTGATCCTCCTGGAAAAGAGCCGAAAAGCTGACTACAGGATGATGTACTTCAATGCCGATGGGAGCTACGGAGGGATGTGCGGCAACGGTGGGCGTTGTATCGCGCGATACGCCGTTCTGAATGGGATTGCACCCAGGAATCATCAGTTCGAGGCTTTGAAGCATGTCTATGCTGCTTCCGTAAAGGGCTCTGAGGTTGAGTTGACGATGAAGGATCCTGGTGAACTTGATATGAAGAGGAAAATTCGTCTGCGCGGGAAATTGGTAAGTGTCAGCTTTATTAACACCGGGTCGCCTCACGTTGTCGTTCCCTGCGATGCTGTGGGTAGTGATAAGGCGTTGAGGTCGATTGATGTCGTTGATTTGGGGAGGGAAATCAGATATCATGCTGCGTTCAAGCCCTCGGGGACTAACGCGAATTTTGTTGAACGAGTGAAGGGTAACTCAATTCGGATCCGAACTTATGAGCGAGGAGTTGAAGCCGAAACGATGGCTTGTGGAACAGGGTCTATCGCTTGTGCAATTGTTGCGTCTCGACTTTGGAAGCTCATACCTCCGGTTCTTGTGGTTCCCGAAAGTGGGAAGAAGCTGAGAGTTGATTTCGATGACGATGGTACACGAATATCAAACGTTCATTTGAGCGGACCTGCTGTGATTTCTTTCCGTGGGGTATTTGGGCTGTGAATCTTGAGGCAAACGCAGAATGTGCTGAGGTGACATGAGCTGGACCAGACGACTGTTTGTCCGGGAGAGCCTGAAGGGTTGGCTGTGCCTTGTCATTGGTCCGTCAATTTATGCAATGGCCCGAGCATTTGATGGGTCAAGAACGTCTGTGTGGACTCATCCAAGAGATATCGGTCCTTCTGAAGGTCTCCAGATTGGAATGAGCAAGACGGTGCCATTTGGCAACACGAGAGTGCTGGTTGCGCGAGACAGAGCCGGGCAGTTGCATGCGGTCGGCGCGATTTGCACTCATATGGGCTGCTCGGTGATGTTCGAAACGGTTCGATCGGAAGGTCATCTGGCGTGCAATTGCCATGAAAGCAAGTTCAGATTGCGTGGTGAGAACCTGAATGGTCCCGCAACGCGGCGGCTAGCACAATACCATATAGAAACCGTAGGAGGGCGATTGATATTGGCGAAGGCGGAAGGAACATCGAGAAACCTCTTACTGGCTCAGCGGCGCGCTTGCCCTGATTGTCAGATAATATGTATTATGTAAAGTTGCTGAAATAACGGAAACAAGCCTCAGCACGCACAAATCCAATCCCATCCCATCTACTCTCCCATTGCCTTTGAGATCGCTGTTCGGTAAGCATTTCGAGCTACCTCCGTAGGCACGTTGATCTTGTTCGACAATCTGATTGTGGCGTCGCCAGTGACCTCTCCAATGACGGTTGCTTGGACTCCCCGAAACGTCGCTGCTGTTCTGACCTCATTGACGTTGTCAGGATTCACAGAAATGATCACTCGTGACTGGGTCTCACCGAAGAGCGCGAAGTCCGGGCGAATCTCGGAGCTCGAGTATTTTGACATCTGTACTCCAAGTGATGAATCAGCCTCCATGAGGCCTTCTGCAAGTGCAACGGCTAGTCCGCCCTCGGAACAATCGTGGGCAGAAAATACCAACGATTCCGCCGATAGTTCTCGGCAAAGTGCTTGCAAATTCGCTTCAGCTGCAAGGTCCATAGATGGTGCATCGCCAAGGAGTTGTCCTGTTCGTTGAAACAAGTACTCTGAGCCTCCAATCTCACCCAGATCGCGTCCCAGAACGACAATCATGTCGCCTTCGTGCTGATAGGTCGACGGAACTGCTTTGTCGGCGTCGTCAATCACTCCCAGCATTCCAATCACAGGTGTTGGTAGGACCGCGCCATCCGGGCTCTCGTTATAGAAACTAACATTTCCGCCCGTCACAGGCGTGTCAAGAGCTCGGCAAGCGTCGCCAATGCCCGCCACTGCCTCTGTGAATTGCCAGTATATTTCCGGATCGTAGGGGTTTCCGAAGTTCAGACAGTTGGTGATTGCAACAGGAGTTGCTCCGGTGCATGCAACATTTCGGGCCGCCTCTGCAACAGCGATTTGACCGCCTCTTCGTGGATTCAGATAGACGTAACGTGCATTACAGTCAGTCTTTAAAGCAATCCCCTTCTTCGTTCCCTTTATGCGAACAATGGACGAATCATAGCTTGCGGGAACAGTGTTCGTACGCACCATTGAATCGTACTGATGGTATACCCATTTCTTGCATGCGATCGTCGGAGACCCAAGGAGATTTAAGAAGATCTCGGTGAAATCCTCAGGAACAGGAAGGCTCGCAGGATCAAAAGAATGCAGCTTCTCAAGATACCCGGGCTCACGAGACTCTCTAGCGTACACTGGTGCACCTCCGCCGAGCACCAACGTCTCCGCGGGAACATCAGCTTTCAGCTGACCGAGATGATAGATCTTAACCCTGTCTTCGTCGATCACTTTTCCGACGGTTACCGCCTGTAAGTCCCACTTGCCAAAGATCTTCTTTACGTCCGCCTCATCTTCTGGCTTGACAACCATGAGCATCCGCTCCTGTGATTCAGAAAGCATGATCTCGTAGCTCGTCATCTTTTCCTCGCGCAGAGGAACCGCATCCAGGTCGATTGTCATTCCACATTTCCCTTTGGCACTCATCTCGGTGCTCGAGCACGTCAAGCCCGCGGCACCCATATCCTGGATCCCGATGATCAGACCTGCCTGGATCGCTTCAAGAGTAGCTTCCAGAAGCAGCTTCTCAGTGAAAGGATCGCCCACCTGGACTGACGGACGCTTGGCTTCTGATTTCTCCGAGATCTCTTCCGACGCAAATGTCGCTCCATGTATGCCATCTCTGCCCGTCGAGGAGCCGACGATCATCACCAAATTACCTTTGCCTTTGGCGGTGGCAGTAGCAACCTGGTTGTGCTTCACAATCCCAACGGCCATGGCATTCACAAGTGGATTTGCAGTATACGAAGCATCAAAATATACTTCACCGGCAACAGTTGGAACCCCAAAGCTATTTCCATAATCACCAATACCCTTCACAACTCCCTTGAAGAGGTATTTGACCCTGTCGTTCGACAGGTCGCCGAACCTGAGCGAGTTCAGAGCGGCAATCGGCCGAGCCCCCATCGTAAAAATGTCCCGGAGTATACCTCCCACGCCAGTAGCTGCACCCTGATAGGGTTCAACAGCTGATGGGTGATTGTGACTTTCGATCTTGAATGCCACGGCCAGGCCATCCCCAATGTCAACGAGACCGGCATTCTCTTCACCGGCTCCTACCAAGAGACGAGCGCCACTTCGCGGAAGCGTCTTCAGCACCGCAATTGAATTCTTATAGCTGCAGTGCTCACTCCACATCACACTGTAGATTCCAAGTTCGGTGTAACTCGGGGTGCGACCAAGGATCTTGAGAATCCGTTCATATTCCTCCTTCGTCAAGCCATGCTCAAGTGCTAGGTCCAGGCTCACGACGGGCTCATTGTGCTTCAGGTTTTGTGTCATTGCAGTCACCGCTCGATTCGTATTATCAAAGAGTTAGCTTCATATAACTACAGTTCTTCGATGGTAATAAGTGGCTGGTCTTTTTCGACTGCCATCCCCACTTTGACATGTATTGCTTTGACTCTCCCCTTTCCGTTGGCCCGAATCTCGTTTTCCATTTTCATGGCTTCGAGTACCAGAAGTCCCTCGCCCTTTATCACCTCTTCGCCTACGTGCACTTCAAGTCGTGGTCAGTCGAGTTCGACCACCGTAACTCCGGCCCCCCCTTCATTCCATTCTCCTAACCGGAACGATTTGATGTGAGGATAGGTTTTGAGGAACTGGGTGATTCGTTTGCGCAAAGCCCCTGTCCCTTTGCCGTGGATAATGTCAACCCGGTGCAATCCGCTGACGAGGGCATCATCCAGAAAGCGCTCTACCTGGGGGATTGCCTCGTCGCCGAGCATACCGCGCAAATCGATTTCAGTTCGCCCTTCGGGCGTGTACAGAGCGCTTGCTACTGACTCGCCTGTTGACCCTTTTCGGTCCTTCACCTTCACGAGGGTTTCCAGACGCACTTTCAGCTTTGCGTTTCCAAAGAGTACTGTCGCAACGGGCGGCTTAAGCTCTACCAACTCCCCTTCCTGAGACGAGTCCTTCACTCGCACAACATCTCCAACCTCAAGGGTGGCCTCGGAAGTATGATCTTCAGCGACCGTCATATCCTGGATCTTTTTCAGGAACACCTTGATGTTTTCTCGTGCAGCCTGAACCGTTTTCTTTTCGGCAGATGATTCGCGAATCTCTTTTACCGAACGCTCAATAAGTGCCTGTGCGCCATGCACAATGTCTTTCGCCTCCTCAACTGCTTGTTTCCGGATCACTTTCAGCTCTTCCCTGAGGTCCTTCGTTTTCTGCTCGTATACCTTCACAAGAGAATTGAGTTTGTCGCGTTCATCCGATACGTCCCGTATCTGCGCTCGGCACTCCTGAGTTTGTCGCTCAAGTTCCGCAAGGAGGTTCTCCAGCTTGATCTTTTCGTCTCCAACGAACTCTCGTGCACGATTGACGACAGTCAGGGGCAGATCAAGGCGTTTTGCCAATTCAAGAGCATAACTGCTTCCCGGCACGCCAGATCGAAAACGATATGTCGGCTTTAGTGTCTCCTGGTCAAACTCCATGGAAGCGTTGGAGACGTGCGGTGTTTCATGCGCGAAGGCCTTCAACATTCCATGGTGTGTAGTGGCAATGGTCATCGCTCCTCGTTGTGTCAATTCCGTGAGGATCGATGCGGCGAGAGCCCCACCTTCGGCTGGGTCAGTGCCGGCGCCGATCTCGTCGAGGAGAACAAGGCTCTGAGGATTCGCGCCGACAACCACATCGCGCATGCGAATTAAATGGGAGCTGTACGAGCTCAAATCGTCTTCGATGGATTGCTCGTCACCGATGTCAACGAAGATAGATTCAAAGACGCCAAGTTCCGATTCCGGTGCAGCTGGAATATGCAACCCTGATTGAGCGCAGAGCGCCAGCAAGCCCACACATTTCATCGCAACGCTTTTGCCCCCCGCGTTGGGCCCCGAAATAACCAGAGTCCGTACCGTCTCCCCCATTTCGATATCCAGGGGTACGACATCTTCTCGTCGGTGTCGCTGCAGGAGCACGGGGTGACGAGCCTGGTAGAGACGCACGAGGATCTTTTCGCAAATGCGTGGCGGATTTCCGTGGATCTCGATTGAGTATTTCGCTTTCGCGAAGAGAAGGTCCAATGTGGAAAGCGTTGAGAGCATCGGTTCCAGGTGTGGCTGAATCTCCCGGACCTGCTCAGTGAGATTGGAGAGAATGTTTGCGATCTCGCGTTGTTCGCTCAGCTGGAGTTCCGTCAGCGCATTGTTCAGGTCCAGAGTCTCGGCTGGTTCGATGAATACCGTCGCACCGCTTGCGGAGCTTGTATGGATGAAGCCGGGTACCTGTTTCTTGTACTCCGTCTTCACTGGCACCACCATCCTGCCGTCACGCGTTGTCACGATCTCTTCCTGCAGAAAATCTTTCTCGGAGACACGTTTGAGGATCGATGCGAGGCGCTTCCTAAGAGTGTCGGCAGTCGATATTATCTCATGACGGATACGGAGGAGTTCCTTGCTCGCTGAATCGCGGATGTGTCCCTCTTCATCGATGCACTCGAGGATATTGTATTCGATGACCTTGTCGCTGTAGAGCTGAGCGAGGAATGCAGCAAGCCGAGGATAGGTCTTCTGACGTTTCGCGAGAAAGGAGGCAAGCGTGCGAGAGGCCCGAAGGGTCGATGCAATCTCAAGCAACTCCCGGCTGTTGAGCACATGGTTTTCGATCGACGCGCGCTTCAGGGCAGGCAGAATATCTTTGATGCCGTCGAGAGGGGCTGCGCCCTCGATGATCAGAAGTTCTTTTGCCTCGGAGACGCGCTGTAATTCCAGCTCGATGAGCTGGGGGTTCGTCATCGGAATGAGATGTGTTGCGAGTTCCCAGGCTGGACCCGAGGCAACGAGCTGTTGAAGACGATCAAGAACCTTGTCGAATTCGAGTTTGCGAATCGCAGTTGAGAAATCAGCCATGAGGATTGCAGTCCTCACTGCCGCGGAGCTGCTCTAAGTGTTGAATCTGCCTTGCCTTCATCCGGCGATGTCAGTTTCTCGAAGGATTTTGTGGCTGTCGGAATGATGTTCGAGAAAAAGTCCATGATCTGAGGAGCGATGGAAGCAGTCGGCACATACAACCGTGAATCCCAAATCGTTTTGCGGGAAGGTGGCCCGGACATCGTCAGCACGAAGATTATGACGCTGATGATGATGAGACCTTCGATTGTCCCGAGGACGACACCGATCACTCTGTCAACGATCGTGCCGATTTTGTAGTTATCCGTAATGAATCGGTAAAGAAGGGATTGCAGAAAAAACAGCATGAAGAAAATCATGAAGAACGCGGTCATGGGCGCCGTCTGCGGCATGATATGCATGTTATCTCTCAGGAACTCCGCGAAATCGTGCATGGCATACTGACTGACAAACATACCGATGATCACAACAGTGATTGCCACGATTTTTCGGATGGAGCCGTCCCGAAAGCCTAGCGCGCCGAAGATGATGACGGGAAACAAAACCAAAAGGTCGATGATCATCGTTATACTCCTAGTTTTGCTTTGACGATTTCCTGTACCTGTTTGCCGTCGATCTTTCCCT
>JAPLFP010000343.1 GCA_026390585.1 Ignavibacteriales bacterium
ACTCCAGCGTCCTTTTCAGTCCCTCAGATCGGTTCACGCGGGGTTCCCAGTGAAGTACTTTCCTGGCGATGGCGATGTCGGGTTGGCGCACTTTCGGGTCGTCTTCTGGTAGAGGTTTGTAGACAACCTTGCTCGCGCTTCCCGTCAGCCGCACGATCTCTTCTGCAAGCTGGAGCACAGTGAGTTCCTCCGGGTTTCCGATATTCATCGGCTGAGCGTAGTCAGACATCATCAGGCGGTAGATGCCATCGATGAGATCCGAGACGTAGCACACGCTGCGAGTCTGTCTGCCGTCGCCGAAGACCGTTACATCAAGACCGCGAAGAGCCTGCGACATGAACGTCGGAATGGCACGCCCATCTCCAAGGCGCATCCGCTCGCCATAGGTGTTGAAAATCCGGACGATCCTCGTATCGAGCTTGTGGTAGTGATGGTAGGCCATTGTCATCGCTTCAGCGAAACGCTTGGCCTCATCATATACGCCCCTCGGGCCAACCGGATTGACGTTCCCCCAGTAGCTTTCCGGCTGCGGATGAATGAGAGGGTCACCGTAGACTTCGGATGTCGACGCAAGCAGGAAACGAGCTTGTTTTGCCCTCGCCAAGCCGAGCGCTTTGTGCGTTCCGATTGAGCCAACCTTGAGCGTCTGAATGGGAATTTTCAAGTAGTCAATCGGGCTGGCCGGAGATGCGAAATGGAAGATGTAGTCGACCTGACTTTCGACGACGATGTAGTTCGTTACATCGTGGTGGATGAAATTGAAGTGCGGATTCCCCACCAAGTGAGCGATGTTATCAATGTTGCCAGTGATGAGGTTGTCAATGCACACCACTGCATGGCCTTCTTTGATGAGTCGATCACACAAGTGCGAACCAAGAAAACCTGCTCCACCGGTTACTACTGAAATTGGCATAAAGGCCCCAAGCCTAGAGTACTGGTCGAAAAAGCCACAAATTGAGTCAAGCTATCAATTGAGAATGTAACGCACTGAACTGCAAGAATCAATGAGGTCGCGACTGTCGGGAAAAGGTGGAATGGGTGAACACTTACGCCAATATCTCCCACGTCAATGGAGTTCCTTTTGGTATTTTCCTATTTACTTTTTTCCCAATAACTACTTTCAAATATTTTGGATGTAAACCAAAGCCGGGGCGTATGGATTTGACATTTTCCCCGGTGATTGCAGCACCCTTTTCCATATCCATAATCACAAACAGCGATCGTGAATGTTCCCTACTCTTTCGACCTTTTTCCGATAACTCGTATGTTACGGTTCCTAACGCTTTTTCGGTGTCTCGTATAGCTTTGGTCATATCCAAAAATTCTTTTGGCTCGACCGAAAAGGAGGCATCTGGACCTCCAAGTGACTTATCCAAGATAAAGTGCTTTTCTATAATTTTGGCTCCTAGTGCAACTGATGCGATTGGGATGGAAATTCCCATCGTATGGTCTGATATTCCAGCGATAGTATCAAATCTTTCTTTAATGTCAGGAATTGTGTTCAGATTCATTTCTTCAAGAGGGGCTGGATATGATGAAGTACATTTTAGCAAGGCAATGTCATCATTGTTCATTCTTCTGCATGCATCCAGCGCTTCGGTTATGTCATTCAACTCTGCCATGCCCAGCGAAATAATGACAGGCTTTTTCTTTTCAGCAACATATTCAAGCAATATTCCACGCTCACCACGACTCGGCGGGCAGTGGGGCCTTTGAACAATGACGTTAGGTACTTCTGGCGTGTGAATGCAACAAATGTCGGCGGGACGAGCCAATACTCGACGGCGTGGAACTTCTCGACGATCGTAGCACTTCCTGCGATCCCGACGCTTCTGTCTCCGGACGACACCTCGAAGAACGCCTCTCTCAGTCCCACGCTCCGTTGGAACCCGGGTGATGGCGCGACATTCTATCATCTTCAAGTGTCATCGACGTCTGCGTTCACGACAAACGTTGTCGACGACACAACTCTGACCGGTACCCAGTCCACGATTGGACCGTTGGATCTGGCGAAGACATACTACTGGAGAGTCAGGGCGAAGAATGTAGTCGGATACAGTGCCTTTTCAGTGACGA
>JAPLFP010000053.1 GCA_026390585.1 Ignavibacteriales bacterium
AAGAGCTGAAAGCTTTATGAATGCGCGCCTTGATGTACTATCGATAGTGTTATTCATCTCGTTTGTCGTTTGCTTCTATTATTTGGAATAGTTCTTTTTTTGAGATTTCATTTTGGTAGAAGCGTATGCCAGCAGTTGTATATTTGTAGGCTTTCGAAAGGGCCCGTGCATAGACACTGAGTTTATCGCTTTCCGTAAACAAGCTCTCAGGCAATTGTTTTGTTGTTTCAATATCCGTAATGCTTCGAACCGTCTTGATGATACCATCGTTCGGATTGTAGTAGTTCTTATCTATCAGATATGCTCTTGTTCTTTCTTCTCTGGGGTTTTGAACTGCCTCAATATACATCCGATAGTCTTCATGGTAGTCATGGAGTTGTTTTTGCATCTTTTTCATCCATATGTCACAATCTTTTTCAGTCGTGACAAAAGGATTGAGCATTGCCCAATCGGTAATCATATAGAATGACATCATCTGTTCGATTGCTTCCGCCGGTTGTGCGTTGGTGGTTTTCGCCAGATTGAAATGCTCTGTAAAAGAAAACGGAGTGACCAGATTATACGTTGAACGTGTGGTCTTTTTGCCGGAATCATACACTTGCCTATAGATCTCCGCATCAAAATACACACTGCATTCAGTATTGTTGAAGCGTGCAGATTTGTCCGAGTCGAATAGTTTCAGTATCGGTTTCACAGCAAGATCAGCGCCCCTGTGTGTCAGCCAACCAATAGCTGCTGCAAGCTTCATCAATGTCTCATCTTCAGCTTTTGCTGGGTTAGCGGTCTTATATTTCTCCAAAATTGGGATCGCCCAGTAGAGGATGTCTCTTGAAGTGCTTGCGAGTAAGCCACTATCATAGAACCTGGATAATGCTGTTTTGAAAATGTGAGGCAATTTGTTGGTGACAGACAACAGCGTTACAGTATCTTCGTAAACGGCAATGTGTGAATAGTGCTCCGACATAGTGTTGGTCTTCTTTGGAGTGTGTGTGTATAAAGAGCGAGTGTCAAAATGTGAGTATCTATTTGATCATTTGTTCCGGGTAATCGTACAAAGGGAACACCTCCAGGTTGATCACGCGTTTAGTGAAGGAGTTTCATCAGGATCGTCGCCAGAACAATCATGGCGGCACCACCAACCCGAGTTGATATCTGAGCAAAAGGCATCAACTCCATGCGATTGGATGCGGTCAGAATGGCAACGTCGCCTGTTCCCCCCAGGCCACTGTGGCAGGCGGTGACGATTGCCGATTCGACCGGGTACATCTTCATCCACAAACCAACTGCAAACCCTGAGAGAATCATGCTCAGCACTGTGACGGCACAGATGACGAAGTAGGCTGGTGTCAGCGAATCCATCATCTGGTTCCAAGGGACGAACAAGGTACCAAGGCCAACAAGGATGGCGAATGTCAGGTTGTTGGTCATGAATTTGTACATCTGGTGCGCACCCAGTTCCATGCTCGCTGGTATCAGCCTGGTGACCTTGATCAAAGCTGCTCCAATGATCATTAGGATTGGCCCCGGAATCCCAAGAACCGGGGCGAGCAGGGTGCCTAAGATAAAGAAGCCGCAAGTGATCAAGAGCCCGGCACCCATCAGGCTCACGTTGATCGGCGCTTCTTGCTGCTTCGCCAGAAGTTCCTTGTCGTCCCCATCGCGAACCAGGTTACCGTTGCCACTGAACTCGGGACGGCGCTCGCCTAGCCACTTGAGGAAACCGCTGGAGAGAATTGCCACCACGTTGCCAATCAGTGCTGCTGGAATCAGGGTTGCCACGATCTCGGCCTGCCCTTTGCCGAGAATTTCCGAATAGGCGATGGAGAGCGGCAAGATGCCTTCCCCAATGCCGCCGCCTATGATGGGAATGATGATGTAAAAGAAGGCATATTTCGGGTCGTAGCCAAACAAGCTTGCCACCGAGACGCCCGCTACCACAGCCCCCAAAGTGCCGACCAGCAGGGGGACAAACATCCGTATGAAACCCTGGACCAAAACCTTATGGCGCATTCCCAAGATGCTGCCAACGACCAGGCAGGCAATGAATAGGTACTGCACGTTGGCCGTTTTCATGGTCGTGATGAGCGCGGCGTGTGCCTCCGGGTCGAGCATATTGTACCCAACCAGCGCAGATGGAACAAACAGGCACAGAATGGCAGCGCCACCGATGTGTTTGAAGACGGGTATCTTGCCTCCGATATCACCGAGCAGAAAGCCAGCCATCATCATGACTGAGAGTCCGCCAATCAAGTCATTGGGCAGACGTTTGTTCAGAGCGGCAAAGACCACGATAAGAGCGATTGCCAAATACATCGGCAGGGGGAGTGGCCCAATCCGATAACTCATAGCTTTGCTGAACAGGCCATCTTTTGTGTCGAAGGGTTCGGTTGATCTTGGCTCCATGCCTGCTTTTTCCTTGTTGCTAGTCTAATGTTGCCTCATCAAACGTGAACACAGTTCTCTCGTCACTTGCTTTGTGTTGTAACTACCTCCGAGATCAGGCGTGACGATTCCATCTTTGATACAGTCCTTCAGCGAATTCATCAGCAACGCACTCATGTTATTAAGATCAAGGTGTTCAAGCATAAGTACAAGCGCCCAGAAGGTCGCTATAGGATTCGCAATACCTTTTCCGGCAATATCTGGTGCAGAACCGTGAACAGGTTCGAACATGCTGGGGTATTTCTTTTCCGGGTTAATATTTCCCGAGGGAGAAATACCAATGCTACCAAGCATTGCCGAGCCTAAATCCGTGAGAATATCCCCAAACAAATTACTTGCCACTACTACATCAAACATCTGAGGCTTGAGGATAAACAGACCGGATAGCGCGTCAATTAAAATGCTTCTCGCTTCAATGTCTTTATAATCTTCTTTAACCTCGTTGAATATTTTATCCCAAAAGACCATTGAGTAATTGAGCGAATTCGATTTTGTTCCGCTCACCACGCTCTTGAGGTTGTTTTTCTTGGCATATTCGAATGCATATCGAATAACTCTCTCCGTTCCTTTGCGCGAAAACCACGCTTCCTGGACTGCTATTTCTTCGGGGGTGTTTTCATTTTTGTAATAACCTTTGCCACAATATTCTCCTTCTGTATTTTCGCGGATGCAGACAAAATCTATGTCGCTCGGAGAGCTAAGAACGAGAGGTGATTTCAAACCGGGCAACAACTTTATTGGCCTGAAATTGATGTATTGATCGAAACCCATTCTAATAGGCAGGAGCAATCCACGCAAAGAAATATGATCGGGCACGCCGGGAAATCCCACCGCGCCTAGGAGAATGGAATCACAATTCTCCAGTATTTTCAGACCGTCTTTCGGCATCATCTCGCCGTGCTTTAAGTAGTATTCACAGCTCCATTCGTACTCATCAAAAATAAACTGAATGCCACCGTGAATCTTTTCTATTTCTTTTAGAACGATTTTGGCTTCGTGGATGACTTCAATCCCAATTCCGTCGCCAGGAATTACCTTCAACCCAATGTTTCTCATAGTATCGCAAGCCCGTTGATATGTCTAATGGTGTATCATAAATGTGGTTTCACGTTGTCGACACCGGCAAGCGCCTGATGCAAGTCACCTGAAACATATCTCAATCGTTCAAACGATCATGAAGAGGAATACCGATCAATGTCCGCAGGGAATCTGCGCCAGTCCCAAGGACTGCCGGAGATTTGCATCATAATAGCGTGAAGCCGACCACGAACGATCGGCTTCACCTATTCGATGTTCACGTGTTCAGCGCAACAGCATCATCTTCTTGGTCTCGACATACCCTCCCGCCTGAAAGCGATAGAAATAAACTCCACTCGGGGCATTGGCATTCCATCGGGCTTGATAGGCACCAGCTTCCTTGTACTCGTTGACCAACACAGAGACTTCCTCACCAAGGGTGTTGAAGACTTTCAATGAGACAGTTGCAGCTTTTGGAAGCTGGTATTGTATCATCGTGGACGGATTGAACGGGTTGGGATAGTTTTGACTGACTGAAAAAGTCGTTGGTATCTGATTTTCAACATCTTCTACACCCGTCGTTACACCGGTGAGAATGAGTTCAATTGGTAGTTGACCCATACTTCTCGTACAGCGTGATGAGTACAAGCGCAAATCGGCTCCGGAAAGTTTATCGTCCGATAGCACGAACGAAATAACGCTCGCTGAACTCGATAGTTTGCCCCTAACGTAATTGGTGACATCAGCTTTGAAGACTGGTTTTGGAAAGTCTGCAGCTTTGACGGGTACAACACCCTCTACTGACGCCAGCAATGCTCCCGCCGTTGGCTGATTTGTCCAAATCAACGTCGCTGGATCCCAGGTGTCATCTACCGCATGAATGTCTGCTCGATCAGGAACAACAGGCGTGGCGTTGTTTGCGGCCAACTGAACAGTCATTGAGAGTTCGGCCTTTGTCAAGGTCCCCTTGACTTTTGAAACATCATACCGAACATATGAATTTCGATTCACCGTTGTCGAACCTGAAGCTGAAGCTCTTACCCTCAGGAGGGAGTCTGCACTCGTAAGGGTAAACGGAGTAGTAATACTCTGTTGAACATATTGATCCTTTATTGGATCTAAGACCACCTGTGCTTTTGCAGAAGCACTGAAAAGACACAGGGCGAAGAGAAATGGGAAACACACGGTTAGGTTTTTCATTCTGCTGCCTCCCTTGGATTGAGTGTTTTGGGCCAACCTTTGTAAGTCCTTCTGTCTCCTACAGACAGAAGAACCTGCATATGATTTGATTCTCACTTGGTACTTGAATACTCGAAGACCATACTTTCTACAGCTTTGTGCCATTGTATCGAAGGAGACGCTTCGCGACGCAACTTTGTCAGGATGGCTTCCCGGAATTGACGCTTGTGATTCTCGCGATGTCACTTAGGTTTGTTTTTTCTCATTTCAGCTTCATTCACTATGAGTCCCAGGCCAGGCAACGTGGGCACAGTGAGATAACCATCTTTGAAATCCAGAGAGTTGTCAAACAAGGTTCCAAGACCCATCTCACTCCGTGCACCGGCATATTCCTGAACTCTGGCAGCATTCGGTATAGAAGCAACCAACTGTAAAGTTGCCGCAGTGGCCAACGTCGGCATCGTATTGTGACTCATGATGTATTTGTCAAAAGCGTGAGCCATGAACGCAACTTTTCTGCACTCCGAAAAACCTCCGCACTTTATTATGTCCGCATTGATAAAATCAGCTTTGCCTATGGTGATCAGGTCTCTCATCTGCCACCTGGAATACTCATGTTCACCGGCCATTACCGGAATATCAATTGCTTCAACAACCTGTCGCAGCCCTTCGTAGTCGTGATATGAAACCGGTTCTTCAATTGAAGCGATGTTGAAATGATCTACCAGTTTTCTTGTTAGCGCAATTGCTTTCGCCGGAGTATATCCGTTGTTGTAATCCACAAATATTTCAATTTCGTCACCAACAGCTTTTCGAACTGCTTTTATGATTTCGAATGTATCATCAGGATCCGGATCAATATTGAGTTGCCGTATCTGCATTCTTGCCTTAATCGTTCTGTAGCCTTGAGAAACAAACTCCAGAGCCGTTTTCGCCATTGCTTCCGCACCTTTTCTTGTCTTCGGGTTTTCTCCACGGCCGAAGCTTCCATAGACCCTCACTTTGTCTGTCTTGAAGCCACCAGCGATCTTATGAACGGGCATATTCAATAACTTGCCTTTCAGATCCCACAACGCATTGTCGACTCCGGCTATTGCTCCGGGCAAAAGTCCGCTGTTACCAGCGTCCTCACCCTTGAAATACATCTGATGCCATAGGTACTCGGAATCGAACGGATCGTTGCCAAGAACAATTGGTTTGCAGATGTTTTCAATGACGGCAGACGTTAAGTCCGGGTAATCATGATCAGCTTCTCCCCACCCGGATATTCCCTCACTGGATTCAATTCTTACAAATGTGGCTTTCTTGAAGGCAAATGTCTCTACTTTCGATATTGTAGCACCGGATTTGTTGTTCGGGCTTGTTTCTACCAATTCTTTGGAAAACAATTTGGAAAATGGAAGAGCGCTTGCCGCTGCGCCGAGAGATACACTTGTAATAAAGTCTTTTCGCTTCATTGTCATTCTCAAAAGATTGTGTTCTGCAGTGCCTTTGCCTGACTAGGATCCCGTGTCGAGATCGCTCACGAAGGAGAAGTTGATTTCAAGAGAGTCGACTACTTTGACATCCCTTTTATATCCGACAGCTTCAATGTTGTTTTTTCCTTCTCGGTAAGGAATTTCCCAAACAAACGGTTTTTCCGTTTTCGTCGGAAGCGCAACTCCGTTTACCTTCACTTCCGCCTTATCACAATTGGAGAATACTTCCAGCTTCGTTGGAACATTTCTCAATCCTTTTCTTTCCTTCCAGGTATGAGACACTATGTATATCATCGGCTTTGAGGACCATTCGCTTTGATAATAGTAGAACAGGTCCTTCGCTTTGCGGTCAAAAGAAACCAATCCCTTTTGATTGATATGCTGATTGTTCCCAGATTTCTCATCTGAAGCGAAATCGAACATGATCCACACCGTTGATCCTGCAATCCATTTTCTATCAACAATCTGTTTCCAGTGAGATTTGTGAAATTCCAATTGCCAGTTTTCTGTGTAATCCGGCTTCGTTGAAAGTTCTTTGTGATAACCTAGTTTGCTCTCCGCGCCATATTCACTGATAACGAAAGGCTGGTTCGGATGTGTCCTTTTTTGTTCATCCATGAAAGCCCCGAAATCATCAAATACCCCGTAATACCAACCAAAATACCTGTTCCATGCCCTCAGGTCTGTATACTTCAGTATGTCTTCACCACGAGAGGACATCTGTGCTTGTGCTGTGGAACGGTACGGATCAAGCTGCTTGGCTCTCTCGTTCAACGCTTTGCACAACTCCACATTGATATGGAGTTCATCTTCAGGCTGAGTTCGTACGGTTTCGTTCATCAACCCCCAAATGATGATGCTGGGATGATTATAGTGCTGGGTAATCATCTCGGAAAGCATACTGAGTGCGTTCTGCTTAAACTTCTCCCTCCCAATAGATGAAACCACCGGAATTTCTTCCCACACCAGGAGGCCGAGAGAATCGCACGCCTCCAGGATGGCCGGATCTTGTTGATAATGAGCAAGCCGCACGAAATTTGCCCCTACATCCTTGATCATCTGCATGTCTTCGAGATGTTGAGCATTGGAGAGAGCATTACCAAAGCCTTGACGATCTTGATGACGATTCACGCCGTGAAGTTTCAAGTATTTGTCATTGAGAAAGAAACCTTCATCTGCATCAAAACGAAACCATCGCACCCCAAATTTGGATTTACTGGCATCGACGATTTTCCCGTC
>JAPLFP010000189.1 GCA_026390585.1 Ignavibacteriales bacterium
TGGTTCGGGAAGTGACTGTTTTATCGGAGTCGTCCGCCACAGTGACATGGCGGATCAAGTACTAGATGGGAGTAAAACTCCCGCTCACTGTCATTGCAAGCAGTGGTTGTCCTATAACCCATACTTGTCATTTCGAAGGAGCGAAGCGACTGAGAAATCTAAATGGAAACAAGGGTTTCTCCTTGCGGTCGAAATGGCAAAGACACTTTTTGAACAGCCTCGATGAAACGGTGAAGAACAAAAGCCTGTCATTCCCGAACGTTTTTGTCGGGAATCCAGAATAGGGCTTCGCATTTGCCCGTGGCCGTTGCAATCCACGGTCTGGATCCCCGCCTAAAACATGCGGGGATGACAAACAAAACGGACCGCAGTCATTCCCGAATGCTTCAATGGGGAATCCAGATCTGAGCTTCACACCTACACTCGGCCAATGGAGTCGAGCATGAAAGTCTCATGACTTCATGGACTGAAACAGGGAAACACGCATAAGGAAAGACGAATTGAACACACCTCATTCCAAACTCCTGATATTCACGTTACTCACTGCTCTCTTCTGGGCCGGTAGAGTGACAGGGCAATCCAAATCGACGGCCTCGTTGGTGGTGGAAGCCGACAAGTTTGGACCTCGCGTCAGCCCTTCACTCTACGGTATCTTTTTCGAAGAAATCAACCTCGCCGGAGACGGAGGTCTGTACGGCGAACTGATTCGCAACCGCTCGTTCGAGGAATCGACCAAGCCCGTTCACTGGAAACTTGTGAAAGAGGGAGTGGCTGACGCCGAGATGTCGATCGATTCGATCTACGTGATGAGCGAGAAGAACACGCATTACCTCAAGCTCAAAGTGCTCCAAGCTCTTGAAGGCTATGTCGGTATAGCGAACGAGGGATATTGGGGAATCCCTGTCAAAAAGGGAGCGGAATTCGATCTGTCACTCTACGCTTTGACACCCGACGGCATCAACCGATCGCTGATCGCCTTCCTGGAGGCGCCGGACGAACGCGTGGTCGCAAAGGCCATCATTGATTCCCTCAGATCCGACTGGAGGCAGTTCAAGGTCACGATGGTTGGACTCGACGATTGTCCGAATGCGCGGCTTGTCATCCGTGCATCGGAGCCCGGAGTGATATTGTTCGATGTTGTCTCGTTGTTTCCGAAAAAGACATTCAAAGCCCGGCCGAGCGGATTGCGCCAGGATCTTGCCACGATGCTTGACGATCTCTCACCGTCATTTGTCCGTTTCCCCGGAGGTTGCTGGGTTGAGGGGGACAACCTTGGGCTTTCATACCGGTGGAAACAGACAATTGGGGATGTCGCAGATCGGCGTTACCAATTCAACATTTGGCAGTACTGGTCCACGAACGGGTTGGGATTTCACGAGTATCTGCAGTTGTGTGCAGACCTCGGAGCAGAACCCCTGTTCGTCATCAATGTTGGTATGTCACACCACGGTGTCGTGCCAATGGCCGACATGAAAGAGTGGGTGCAGGACGCGCTCGATGCAATAGAGTATGCCAATGGACCTGCCGACAGCCGATGGGGTTCGAAGCGGGCGAAGAACGGTCAGCCGGCGCCGTTCAACCTCACGTACATGGAAATCGGCAACGAGAACGGCGGACCCGAATATGCCGAACGGTACGCACTCTTCCATGATGCCATCAAAGCCAAGTATCCCGAAATGCATCTCATCGCAAATGTGTGGGATGGCTATCCGAAGAACAGGCCGGTGGAGATCATTGACGAGCACTATTATGCGTCGCCGGAATTCTTCATCAACAATGCTGATCGTTATGACAAGTATGACCGAAGCGGCCCAAAGATCTACGTCGGCGAATATGCGGTCACTCAGCGCTGTGGTAAAGGGAATCTTCTTGCGGCTCTCGGAGAAGCAGCCTTCATGACAGGTATGGAGCGCAACGCCGACATCGTCCGCCTGTCCTCGTATGCCCCGCTCTTTGCGAACGTCAACTACAAGAAGTGGAATCCGGATCTCATCAATTTCAACGCTTCAGAATCGTACGGGACTCCGTCGTACTATGCACAGAAGATGTTCAGCCGGAATCGCGGGGATGTTGTTCTTCAGAGCAGGCTGCAGATCCAGGAGCCTCCACCGGAAATGCCTCCTGCGCGCAACGGAAAGATCGGGCTTGGCACCTGGAACACACAGGCGGAATTCAAAGATATCGAGGTGACCAAAAATGGACGGAGACTTCTCTCCTCAGACTTTTCGAAAGGGGCGAAGGAGTGGAAGCCATTGGCCGGCAAGTGGAGCGTTGTTGGTGAGGCGTTGCGGCAATCTGACGACGGGATGAAGTTGCGAGCGTATGCCGGAGATTCCCTCTGGACGGACTACACGTACACCCTGAAGGCAAGGAAAATCAGCGGATCAGAAGGCTTCTTGATCATCTTTTCTGTCAAGGACAACGACAACTACGTTTGGTGGAATATTGGAGGGTGGGGAAACACAAAACATGCCGTGCAATTCTCTGAAGACGGCTGGAGAGTCATTGTCGGCAAAGAAGCCTCCGGGTCAATTGAAACAGGCCGATGGTACGACGTCAAAATCGAGCTGAACGGTCAGCGGATCCGATGCTATCTCGACGGCCAACTCGTTCACGACATCGTGTACGAAAACACTCTTTTGAGGTCTCTCCATACAGTCGTCGGCAGAGATACAACGACAGGCGAGATCGTTTTGAAAGTCGTCAATGTGTCGAAGCATGCGTTCGATACGCAGTTGGACGTCCGCGGAACGAAACCACTCGATGGAGTGGGGAGCGCTTCGATCCTCACGTCGGCAGATCCGAAAGACGAGAATTCAATCGAACTGCCAAGAAAAGTGATCCCGCGGTCGGAGCAAGTCAATGGGATTTCGAATTCGTTCCGCTACATGTTTCCAGCATATTCAGTCACGGTTTTGAGGCTCAGGGAAACAAAGAAGTAGCTCACATGATTCTGTAAAGGGAGGTTGTATGCCAGACTCAACTGCATTGCGTCGAGTTGCTCATCTCCTCGTTGGCTTGATGATTGTTACAGTCAGCGCATTCGCTTTTCAGGCGAAGAAAGGAAGCCGGATTCAGTCGACAGATCCTGCTCTGCGCCTGAAGGGGGCCGAACAGATACAGGAGATGAAAAAGAAATCCTCTTTCAAGGATCTGAAGTGGCAGTATGTTGGCCCAATAAACGTCGGCGGTCGATGCACAGACGTTGCGGTGGTTGCACCGAAAGGGAAGAACTACACGATGTACGTCGCTTCAGCGTCGGGTGGCCTTTGGAAAACCCAGAATGAAGGCACGACCTGGGACCAGGTCTTTGACGAAGAAGCTGCATCCTCGGCGTTCGGAAGCGTGGCAATCGCACCGTCCGACCCGAACATTGTCTGGGCCGGAACAGGTGAAGCGAACATCTTCCGCAGCTCCCAGGCGGGTTGTGGCGTTTTCAAATCAACTGATGCTGGAAAGACATGGCAACACATGGGTTTGGCAGACACGTATACGATAGCTCGCATTGTCATTCATCCCAAAAATCCTGACATCGTCTACGTTGCTGCATCGGGGCACGAGTGGACGTTCAACAGCGAGCGCGGTGTCTACAAGACGTCCGATGGAGGGAAGACGTGGCAGAAGGTCCTCTTTGTCAATGATCGCTCGGGTGCGATTGACCTCGTGATGGATCAAACCGACAACGAACTGCTCTACGCTGCGACGTGGCAGCGGATCAGACTCAAATGGAATGACCCTCGCAACAATGCGGACTATACCGGGAGCGGCGTACACAAGAGCACAGATGGCGGAAAGACGTGGAAGCAGATCAATGCCGGGTTGCCGGAGGCGAAATTCCGCGGACGTATCGGTATTGATATCGCTCGTTCGAACACGAAAGTGCTGTATGCGTTTGTTGACAACTATGAGCGGCCAGCCTCGGACAGCGGTCTCACCGCCTCCGACAATTATGGCCGCCCTTCGTCGGGCGCCATCAAAGGTGCGACCGTGTATCGGACCGACGATCGCGGCGAAACGTGGAAGCAGGTGAGTGGACTCGCCGACTCGACCCGCAGGTACATGGAGCGGCATTCAGCGACCTACGGATGGGTGTTTGGTCAGGTTCGTGTCGATCCGAATGACGAGAACACGGTATACACTATGGGATTGGGCCTGAACGTCTCGAACGATGGCGGCAAGTCCTTCAGGCTTCTGCGCGGCATGCATGTCGACCACCACGGGCTCTGGATCGATCCGAACAATTCCGACTACCTGGTGAATGTCAACGACGGCGGTGCCGTGGTCTCCTACGATCGCGGAAAGAATTGGCGGAGCTTTGCAGACAAGATCCATTCGACGCAGTTTTTCAACATAGCCTTCGATATGGGTACACCGTTCAAGGTCTACGGTTCCATACAGGACCATTTCAGCTATCGGGGTGTTGTTGACCTGACCAGAGGACGTGACAGGATCCGGCCTGTGGAATTCGAAAGGGCACCGGGCGGTGAAGGAGCTTCGCATGCCATCGATCCGACGAATCCGGCGATCGTCTACACATCGGAATTCTATGGGTCACTGCTCCGCGCCGACGTCGTCAAAGGGACAACAAAGCCATTGCTGCCGAGGACGTACGAAGATGAACCAAATCTACGCGGAGAATGGGTTGCCCCAACAATCATTTCGCCGCACAATTCGAATATCATCTACCATGGCATGCAATACGTGCTGCGCTCACTCGATCAGGGAAATACGTGGGAGCAAATCAGTCCGGACTTGACTTACAATACTGCTTCGGATAGAGGTGATATCTCTTACCACACGCTCACATCCATATCGGAGTCGCCCCTGAGATACGGACTGATCTACGCGGGCACCGACGACGGCAGAGTGCAGGTCACGAAAGACGGCGGCAAACACTGGCAGGAGATTCTGGAGGGACTGCCGAACCAGAAGTGGGTGTCGCGTCTCGTCGCTTCCGCGTTCGATCTTGGCACGGTCTACTTGACACAGAACGGCAAACGCGACGATGACTTCACGCCCTATGTCTGGAAGTCGACGAACTACGGCAAGACGTGGGTTGATATCTCGAAGGGGATTCCGATCGGACCTGTGAATGTGATCCGTGAGGACCCGCGCAGCAAAGACTTACTCTATGTCGGGACCGATGGCGGAGTCTATGTGACGAAGGATGGTGCCAAGACGTGGGAGGTCTTGGGCTCCGATTTGCCGATGACCTATGTGCTTGACCTTGGATTCCAGCCGAATGAAAACATCATCGTCGTCGGCACGCATGGAAGAGGCGTGTGGGCTCTCGATGCAAGCTCTATCTTCAAGGCACGGCCAAGGCGTTTCATGCGAGAGGAAAACTAGAACTTTTGCCGGGAATGAATGTTGTGCCATCCGGGCAATCAGTGCTTAACCCATAGACGCGACATTTCTCCCGGGGATTTCTGCGTTCCCGGGAGAGATGATCCCATCACCAGAATACGATGAGCGCATTTGAGACAGCTCCTGCTCTATATCTTCATCTTCACCACCGGAATACTCTCTGCTCAGACTAACGTCAGAAGCATTCCTCTTGACTCACTGCCTTCCGACCTTCCGCTACCAACGATCACCACGCTGAAGAATCCAGCGGACGGTTACATTTTTGCGGCTGTGCCCTACTGGGGGACCGGGGGATCATATCTCGTCATGTACAATAATCAGGGTCGCCCCGTCTTCTTCAAGAACATTCCTCCAACGTCTACGGATTTCAAACTGCATGAGAATGGACTGCTCACATACTTCGATGCTGGCTCGAGAAAGTTCTTTGCTCTGGATTCCACGTTCGCTGTCATCGATAGCTTCTGGGTACAGAATGGGTTCACCACCGATGAGCATGATATCAAATTCCTCAGGAACGGAAACGTGCTTCTGATCGGGTATGACTTCAAGTTCTTCGATATGAGTCAGGTTGTCCCCGGCGGAGATCGGAATGCGAGCGTAGTGGTGGATGTCGTACAGGAACTTGACAAGAAGAAGACAGTGGTTTTTGAATGGAAGGCATACGAGCATTACAAGCTGACGGACGTCGGACCGGAGGTCACTCTTACCGACCCGTCCTTCCTTCATTCACACATCAATTCGATCGATCTCGATCTCGACAGCAATCTGGTTGTGTCGGCCAGGAATCTGGATGAGATCACGAAGATTGACCGGAAAAGTGGGAATATTCTGTGGCGGCTCGGGGGGAAAAACAATCAGTTCAAGTTTGTCAACGACTCGATTGGTTTCAGCGCTCAACATTCGGCGAGCATCCTGCCAAATGGAAATCTGATACTTTTCGATAACGGCCTTTTTCACGTCCCTCAGTTTTCCCGCGCGGTTGAATATAAGTTGGATGCGGCCAACCGGACCGCAACACTTGTCTGGTCCTACAGAAACAACCCAGATGTCGCAAGTATTTTTTGGGGGAATGCACAGAGGTTGAAGAATGGGAACACATTCATCGGCTGGGGTAAAAGTGATGTTGGGGCGACGGAGGTGGATTCACGAGGTGAGAAGGTCTTTGAGATGTCCTTCCCGACGGATGTGTTCAGCTACAGGGTGTTTCGGTTTCCGGTGAATCTCAAAGATGGTCTTTCGAACGCCGAAGGAAATCCCATCCCCACCGACGTCCATCTTGAACAGAATTTCCCAAATCCCTTCAACGGCTCGACTGTTATCAGCTACGAGCTTCCTGCCCTCAGCTATGTAAGCCTCATCGTCTACGATCTTCTGGGAAGAGAGGTCGCAGTCCTTGCTCATGGAGAGCAGGCACCCGGGTTGCACACAGCGCTCTTCGCCCCAAAGTCTTTGCCAAGCGGTATCTTTGTGTACAGATTGCAGACGGGAAATATCTCGAAAGCGGTGAAAATGCTCTATCTCAAATAGAACATGAGTTTGTCCCGAAAGCCCGCTTCGAGGTATCAGGGTCCACACCCTGACACCGCTTTTTCTCCGAATTAGGCTAGCCTTTCAACCTGTCCTCCAGACAGACTCTCCCCTCCTTTGACGAAGGAGGGGTCGATCCCGCTGTTTGGGATCGGGGGAGGTAGAGCTACCCCCTGCGCTCTTGAGGAGCAGACCGCGTCCCCCTTTGCAACGGGGGACAAAAAAGGATCTGCGTTTTCCTCGCCATCTCGCAACCTTCCGAAGGTCGCCGCGCACTGAACTGTACGTCTCCCTATTTACTATTAGGACATTTGTCCTCTTAGTGTTTTTTACCCATTTTTCTCTCCCGAGCTTTGGCATTGACAGGTTGTGCTTCACCTGTGTCTACCCGGAGCTCTGGGTGAAAGTCTTTGACTAATCTGAGATACTGCC
>JAPLFP010000034.1 GCA_026390585.1 Ignavibacteriales bacterium
GGAGGGTTGCTTGGAGGTTACATCGTATCCAAGAAAGGTCTGAAGTACTGGTTATGGATCATGGTGTTTTCCATTCACCTCCCTGATGCGGTGTTTGTGTTCCTCTCGCAGGTCCAACCCGAGAGTCTCTTTCTGATCAACGTCGGTGTCGGTCTTGAGCAGTTTGGCTATGGATTCGGTTTCACGGCATACATGCTGTACATGATTTCTGTTTCCGAAGGAGAACACAAGACCGCTCACTACGCAATTTGCACGGGCTTCATGGCTCTGGGAATGATGTTGCCTGGCATGTTCAGCGGAGACCTGCAGGAGTTGGTCGGGTACAAGGACTTCTTCCTCTGGGTCATCCTCGCGACGATTCCCGGATTTCTGGTTGCAGCGTTCGTGAAGATCGATCCGCTCTTCGCGAAGAAAGTCGTGAAAACGCAGGAATGATTCCGATTGATTCTCTAGACATTGCTTCGTAATTTTTCTGTCCAACTTTCGACCACTCTTTTTACGAAAACAGATCCATGGACCTCCACATCCGGATCACACGCAGTCTCTGGCCCGCTTCCCTTCGCAGGGGGGCAGGTGTCCTCTTTTTCGGAATCATGTTTTCTCTTGCCTCCTTTGCCCAGGAGGTCTCGACGCAATTCGTCACAAACGAGAAGGTTGTAACATCTGATTGGGTTGAATTGACCCTAAAGAGGCTCTCACTTGAAGAAAAGGTCGCCCAACTCGTTTTTCCATCGACCCTGGGAATATATTACGCCCAAGACTCCGACCCATGGCGAGAACTTGAAAAGTACGTCACCAATCGCAAGGTCGGCGGCTTGGTTCTCTCCGTCGGTGATGTCTACGAATATGCTCTTATGGTGAATAAACTTCAGAAGGCTTCTGACGTTCCGCTCTTGATCGCAGGGGACTTTGAGTACGGAGCGGCAATGCGAGTCCATCGGGCAACGATGTTCCCGCGTGCGATGGCGATCGGCGCCACAAGGAATCCCGGCTATGCTTATGAAGTCGGGCGCGTCACTGCAGTTGAAGGTAGAGCATTGGGTATCCATCAGAATTATGCTCCCACCATCGATGTAAACAACAACCCCAAGAATCCGGTTATCAACACGCGGTCCTTCGGTGACGATGTCAGACTTGTGACAGAGATGGGGACCGCATTTGTTCGCGGCACGCAGGATGCTGGCATGATTGCCACCGTGAAGCACTTTCCCGGGCACGGTGACACGGATGTCGATACGCACCTGGGGTTGGTGACGCTCAACTTCGACAAGCAGCATTTCGATTCAACAGAGTTTCCCCCGTTCCGGGCTGCAATCAAGGCGGGGGCAAAGTCGGTGATGGTGGGGCACATCTCGTTGCCAGCCTATGACACCGGCAAGGGAATTCCTGCTACGGTTTCCCCACGAATCATGACCGGCTTGTTGCGCAGAGATTTCGGTTTTGACGGACTTGTTGTGACCGATGCGATGCGCATGCGAGGTGTCGCCTCGAGATACGGACCAGGGGAAGCGTCGGTTCTCGCCATCAAAGCCGGAGCAGATATCGTTCTGATGCCGGCAGACATTGATATCGCAATTGATGCCATCGTTGCCGCAGCGAACCGTGGAGAAATTTCCGAGAAACGCATCGATGCCTCGGTTCGCAGAGTGTTGCAGGCGAAGCAGGGGGCTGGACTCGATCGGGATCGGCTGGTGAATGTAGGGAGGATTTCGAGCGTTGTCGCCACGCGTGATCACGAGATGCTCGCAGCGGTGATTGCCCGGAGAGCCGTAACGGTTCTCGGGAACAAGCATGATATCCTTCCCCTCTCGCCCCTCGACACAAAGAAGATCGCACATATCGAGGTGGCAGACACGGAAGATCCGAAGAATGGGAGATTGTTCCATTCCCTTCTCCGCGACCGTCGTCAGAACATAGACTTTGCAAAAATCGATCCGAGAAGCAACGATGCCGAATATGAGTCGGCTCTCGAGACGGCGAAGGGAGCCGATATCATCATTTGTCAGCTGAACCTCTTCACCCGCTCGGGAGAAATGACGGGATTCATCTCTCGCAAGCAGAAGGAGTTCCTGACGCGCGCTTTCACGCTCGGCAAGCCGGTCATTCTGATCTCATTCGGTAACCCTTACGTCGTCATGGATCTCCCGAAGGTTGACGCGTACGTCTGCGGATATTCCGAAGCAGAGGTCATGCAGCAGGCTGTTGCAGAAGTTCTCTTCGCAGAATCTCCCGCTGAAGGAAAGCTTCCCATAACAATTCCCGGTGCGTACAAGTTCGGCGATGGTGTCGAATATCCAAAGACAAGACTGCGACATGGTCTTCCAGAAGAGGTGGGATTCAACCGAGACAGTCTGGAGGTGGTCGACAGAATCGTTGACCAGGCGATCAAGGACTCTTCATTCCCGGGAGCTGCCCTGGTCATTGTGAAGGATGGCGTCATCGTGCACGAGAAGGCGTACGGGTCGTTCGACTATGAACCGTATTCCAAACGAGTGGATGTCAATACCATGTTCGATCTCGCGTCGGTTACTAAGGTGATATCGACAACGAGTGCGATCATGCGGCTTGTAGGTGAAGGCAAGATGAGACTGGACGACCCGGTCGTCAAGTACTTTCCGAAGTTTGGCCAACATGGGAAGGAACACATCACACTCTACAATCTCATGGTCCACAATTCGGGCCTGGTCGGTTGGGCAAAGTTCTATGAGTACTGCAAAACGCCGCAACAATTGGTCGACTCCGTGTTTGCAACTCGTCTCATATACAAGACGGGTGATTCAACACTCTACAGCGATCTTGGCCTCATCACGACCGGCAAGATTATCGAGAAGGTCACAGGCACGACACTCGACCGCTATGTCGACTCGGTGTTTTTCAAACCACTTGGCATGACAAGCACGATGTACAATCCACCGGAACGGCTCTGGAGCCGTGTGATGCCGACCGAAGTGGATACGTTTTGGAGAAAGACGGGGACTGCCGTTCATGGGACGGTACACGACGAAAACGCCTGGGTACTCGGTGGCGTTTCTGGCCATGCCGGTCTCTTTTCCACTGCTCCGAATCTGGCTGTTCTTCTGCAGATGGAGTTGAATGGCGGTGTCTACGGAGGAAAGAGATATCTGAAGGAGGATGCGCTTCGCAAGTTCACGACCAGGCAATCGCCGAAGAGTTCACGCGGCATTGGTTGGGATACAAAGATCTCTCCACGCGGATGGTCGGGCAAGCTTCTCTCAGAGAAGACGTGGCTCCACAACGGTTTTACCGGCACCTCAGTGATCACCGATCCGACAAGGAATTTGATTGTCGTTTTCCTGACAAACAGAGTCTATCCCACACGAGAAAGCCAGAAGATCGGCAGTGTGCGTCCGAAAGTGCACGACGCTATCGTCCGTGCTCTGCTGCAAGACCAAAAGTGAAACACCTCATCCAAAGGAAGAACCGTATGGCAATCCCGACATTCAAGAATGAACCGTTGACTGATTTTAACAAGCCGGCGAATCGCAAAGCGATGGAACAAGCGTTGGCGAAAGTGAAATCGATGCTGGGAAAAGAGTACCCGGTTGTCATCGGCAAGGAAGAGATCACGACTCCGGACAAACTCAACTCCTACAACCCTTCCAGGCCCAAAGAAATCGTCGGCGTGTTTCAGAAGGCCGATGTATTGCTGGCCAACAAAGCAGTGGAAACCGCTGCGGCGAAATTCGTAGAGTGGCGTTGGGTCGATCCCAAAAAGAGAGCAGACTATCTCTTCAAGGCTGCGAAGCTGATGCGCAAACGAAAGCACGAGTTCAGCTCTGTGATGGTCTACGAAGTTGGAAAGACGTGGCCTGAAGCAGATGCGGACACCGCCGAAGCGATCGACTTCATTGAGTTCTACGCCAGGGAGATGCTCCGCTATGCCGGAAAGCAGCCGGTCACCAAGACTCCTGGGGAGAAGAACGAGCTCGTCTACATTCCTCTTGGAGTGGGGTTGATCGTGCCACCATGGAACTTTGCGCTCGCAATTCTCACCGGCATGACCTCTGCGGCGATCGTCACGGGCAACACCGTGGTTCTCAAGCCCTCGAGCGATTCGCCGCTGACAGGATGGATGTTCTTCAACCTCATGCGCGAGGTCGGGCTGCCGGCGGGAGTCATCAACTTCGTGTCCGGACCCGGAGGCTCCTTCGGCGATGCCATCGTCGCTCATCCGAAAATCAGGTTCATCTCTTTCACGGGCTCGAAGGAAGTGGGAATTCGCATCAATGAACATGCTGCGAAGGTTCAACCGGGCCAAATCTGGTTGAAGCGCGTCGTGGCTGAAATGGGCGGGAAGGATTCGATCGTCATCGATGACCAGACGGATTTGGCAGCGGCGGCTCAGGCGACCGTCGCCTCGGCATTTGGCTTCCAGGGTCAGAAATGTTCGGCTGCTTCCAGAGCGATCGTTGTCGAAAAGGTTTATGACAAATTCGTCGAACTCATGAAGGAGAAGACGGCGAAATTGAAAGTTGGGACTTCGGATGATCCAACCAACTACCTGGGCCCCGTTATCAACGAAGGTTCCGAGCGAAGGATCCTCGCCTATATCGAAAAAGGTGTTCAGGAAGGTGGCCGGCTCATCGTTGGCGGGAAAAAAGCGGAAGGGGAAGGGTACTTCATCCAACCGACGGTCATCGCAGACGTTCATCCAAAGTCAGCGATCGCCCAGGAAGAGATCTTTGGCCCGGTTCTTGCCATCATCAAAGCAAAAGATTTCGATCATGCGCTGGAAATCGCAAACGACACGGAGTTTGGATTGACCGGCGGTGTTTGGACGAAGAATCGCAAGAGAATTGAAAAGGCAAAGAAGATCTTTCACGTTGGCAACTTTTACGTTAATCGCAAGATTACGGGCGCGATGGTCGGCGTGCATCCATTCGGCGGTTTCAATATGTCGGGCACAGATTCGAAGGCGGGTGGAAGGGATTACCTCTTGCTGATGATGCAGGCGAAGTCGATCTCGGAGAAGGTGAAATAACATCCGTGTCTTTTGAATCCAAGACAAACAATAACTAGGTGTCGCCATGGAGACGAATGAGAAAGTGGTTTTGACCGAAGATCTTGAAGTGGATGACGAATCTTCGCTGGATCAAACAGTCGCAGCCGTCAGTTACAAGATCTCCAGCTATGGTGCGGATTACGATGTGCAGGGTCTGGTCAACCGGCTGAGAAAAAATGATATCGCCATTCCGCCTTTTCAGCGCGCATTCGTATGGAAGATCGAAGATGCTTCTTCGTTCGTGGAGTCGCTGCTTCTTGGACTTCCAGTGCCGGGTATTTTCTTGGCTACCGAAAGGGATACGAACAAGTTGTTGATAATCGATGGTCAACAGAGATTGAAGACCATGCAGTTCTTCTATGATGGATTTTTCGATCCAAAACCTGAGGAAAAAAAGCAAAGAGTCTTTCGGCTCTTGGGTGTGCAGACGCCTTACAACGGCCTGACGTACGAGGAACTTCAGGAAAGAGACAAAAGGAAGCTGGACAATTCGATCTTGCATGCAACTATCATCAAGCAAGAATCTCCTAAAGACGGGGACACGAGTATTTATCACATCTTCCATCGTCTGAATGCAGGAGGCATGATCTTGAAGCCGCAAGAAATTCGTAGAGCGGCATTCCACGGAAGACTGTTGGATACCATCAACGAGTTGAATGATAACGAGAGTTGGAGGCAGATCTTTGGAGCAAAGAGCAAACGCCTCAAGGATGAAGAATTGATACTTCGATTTCTTGCACTTTATTTCGATCACCGGTCATACAAGAAACCGATGGAGGAGTTCCTGAATACATTTGCCTCGAAAAACAAGAATCCATCATCGGAGTTCTTGGGTGAGTGCAGGGATACTTTTCAAAGCACGATGTCCTTGGTGAAAGCGCAAATAGGTCAAAAAGCATTTAGAGTAATTCGAGGGATAAATGCAGCTCTTTTTGACTCGGTAATGGTTGGCGTCGCGCGAAGACAGAAGACATCTGCAATTCTTGAAGTGGCAGCAATAAACAAGGTGTATCAGGATTTGATCGTCAACGAGAACTTTCGCAAAGCGATCACCGATGGGACCTCGGATGAAGGTTCCGTTGCCCTACGACTTGGGATTTCGACGGACTCATTCGCTCAATTGAAATGAGAAATCAAGAGCTCTCGCGGCAACTACAACGTATTGCTTATCTTGTGTCCAAGAGTGGCGAGCTCGAGGCCAGCAATTTGGAACTTGTTTCTCATTGGGCCAAATACCTTTGTGTTACTTGTGCCGGATTCCTTGAGAATGCACTTCGCGAAATATATGGTGAATACGCCCGGAATTCCGCAGACACTTCGGTTGCACGTTACGTCTACAAGCAGCTCGACAGGATCCAGAATCCCAACACCCAAAAATTCCTCGACATTGCTTATCAGTTTGATGACAATTGGGGGCGAGACCTTGAGGCATTCGTTGCCGATGAATCACGAAAATCAGCTATTGACACGATCATGGCAAATCGTAATTTGATCGCACA
>JAPLFP010000227.1 GCA_026390585.1 Ignavibacteriales bacterium
CGAGGCCCGGCTCGCCGGCGAGGTTCATCAGCGCGATGATCGGCTTTCCGCCTTTGGAATACCCTGCCCCACGAATGAAATCCACCTGACCTCCAAAGCCGCTGTAGATTCGGCTCCCTATCGAGTCGGAACACACCTGGCCGGTGAGGTCGATTTCGATCGCGGAATTGATGGCAACCATCTTCGCGTTTTGGGAGATAATGAACGGATTGTTCGTGTAGTTGCATTGGCGCATCTCGAACAGCGGATTGTTGTGAACGTACTCGTACAGTCCCTCTGACCCCAGCACAAATGTCGCGACAACCTTGCCGGGATGCAGGGTCTTCTTCTGGTTGGTAATGATACCCCGGTCAATGGCCTTAACCACCCCATCGGAAACCATTTCCGTATGAATCCCGAGATCCTTTTTCCCATCCAGAAGAGACAGCACGGCGTCGGGTATACCGCCAATCCCGAGTTGAAGCGTGGATCCGTCTTCGACCAGACCTGCGATATGGAAGGCTATTTTCTGCTCGAGTTCCGAAGATCCCCCTTCTTTCAAGGTCTTCAACTGCTCAGAGCACTCAACCACTTTGTGGACTTTCGAGAAGTGAATAAACACATCTCCTAATGTCCTGGGCATTCGATCATTCACCTGCGCAACGACGATGGTTGCGCTTTCCGCAGCCGCCTTTGAAGCAGCGCACTCAACCCCAAAGCTCATAAACCCGTGTTCGTCGGGCGGGGAAAGATGCACAAGGGCGACATCGATAGGAATGACCCGGTCCGTGAACAAACTGGGAATCTCTGAAAGGTGAACGGGAACATAGTCGGATCGACCGTCGGCGATCGCCTCACGATCGGCCGCGCCGACAAAGAGCGAGTTGTGTCGAAAATGTTGCTCCATGCCGGGCTTGGAAAGCGGATCTTCACCCAACACCAGGATGTGATTGACCTCAACGTTGCGGAGTTCGTCCTTTCGTTGCGCCAACCCCCCCGCAAGGAGCGTGGGAGTTGCTGCATTTCCACTGATGAAAATGCGATCGTTGGACTTCACGACCGAAACAGCTTCGTCGAGAGAGACGACCTTGGGTTTGTATTGATCTAGCCAGCTCATAATGCACGCTCAAATCTTGGTTCCTGTAACAGGATTGTTGAGAAGAAGATTGATAGACTTCGGTTTGAAATCAAATATGCGCGCGATCACTTCATTCGTGCAGTACCCTTGATGAGCGCACACTCCCTTGGCCAGGGCCGGATCTTTCATCAAGGCGTTCACAACTCCAACTTCACCTACTTCCTGAATGTATGGCAACAGTGCATTGGTGAGCGCCGTCGTCGACGTCCGCGCCACCACGGCCGGCATATTTGGTACGCAATAATGAACCACTCCATGAGCAACGAAAACCGGGTCATCGATCGTGGTTGGGCGGCTGGTCTCAACACACCCCCCTTGATCAATGGAGGCATCGATGATGACCGAGCCGGGCTTCATCTCTTTCACCATCGCTTCAGTTACAAGATGAGGAGCTTTCTCCGCCTTGAGCATGACTGCGCCGATCATCACGTCTGCGAAGCGGGCCGCTCGGGCAACATGATAGCTCGTCGCCACGCCCGTTGTGATCTCCCATTGGAAGAGATGCTCCATTTCCCGCAATCGATTGATGTCTTTGTCCAGGACTGTGACATTCGCTCCCATGCCCAGAGCCACTCTTGCGGCCGTTCTACCAACCGCCCCAGCTCCGAGAATGACGACGTTGGCGGGCGGGATTCCGGGAATGCTCCCGAGGAGCGTTCCCCGTCCACCGCAATCCGCGTGAAGAAAATGAGCCCCCACCTGGATCGCGATTTGTCCGGCGATCTCACTCATCACCTGAAGAACCTCAAGATCCCCCCTCTCATTCTCGATCAGCTCAAATGCAATTGCTGTCACTTTCTTCTCCAACATTTTCTCAAGAAGTTTGCGCCGCGAGACAGCCAGATGCAGGAACGAAAAGAACGTCTGTCCTTCCCTCAACACTGCAAGTTCCGCGTCTGTCGGTGGAGACACTTTGAGGATGATGTCAGATCGATTGATAATCTCCTCAGGACTGTAGGAGATCGTCGCTCCGGCCATTTGATAGTCCTCGTCACGAAGGAGGACTCCGGTGCCAGTCTGGTGCAACACGAAGATCGTGTGTCCCTGGGACTTGAGCACCTCGACCCCGGCAGGCGCAAGAGCCACACGGCGTTCGATCGAGGGTTCTTCTTTAAGGATGCCTATGTTCATAGCTTTCCTGTTAGAAGGTGATAGATAGTTGAGAGGTAGTCAAGGTCTTGGGGATCATATCTCTAAGGGAGCATACATCTCAAGACAAAGGGCACGAATCCCTTTCCGCGAACTGCCGAAGTACATTCAAAGGGGGTCAAAAAGCGTGCCGACTGGTATGAATGACTCTGCAGCCACCTTGTGAGGAATTCTCGCCAGATGCCACCAGGGCTTTCTCACCAATAGGAACGCTCCAGGCACACTTCCCAATCCTAGAAACCGGGCCGGCACATCGCTGGATTGGCTCAGGCGTGCTATGACCAAACTTACTTTCGTTAAGAACTCGCCTATGCACAGGCTCTGTGCGACGGGTCACTTTGATGAAGCTGCCATCTTGCATTTCGGTTAAAGATACCATTATCTTACGAGCGTACAATCTGTTGGAGTAAGGACCGACACCGGGAGGGTCTCAGTCTCCAATGAATTCAAAGGCACCAAGGAGAGCTCTATGGTCTCACGGAATATTCTGATCGTCGAGGATGATGAAGCTGTCGCCGCTTCCTATCAACACATCCTGAAACGATCTCTGGAATACAACTACAAGATAAAAAGCGTCACCTCTGCCGAAGATGCGCTCGAGTCTGTGAAAAAGGCCGGGACGTTTGACGTCATCCTTCTCGATTTCTATTTGCCGGGAATCACCGGAGGCGAGTTTCTTCGGGCGCTTAGGACGAGAGACCAGGAAACAGTCGTGATCGTCATCTCCTCAAGCCAGGACTACAAAATCGTCCACGACGTTTTCAAGCTGGGGGCAGATGACTATCTGACAAAAGAGGAGCTTACGAATGCGTATGTGCTCGAGAAGGCAATTCTCGCCGGACTCGAAAAGAAAGAATATCAGAGGTCAATGGCACGGAACGAGGTTGTGAGACAAAGGATGGATGCCATCACGACCATCATACGCACAGTGCATCACGAACTGAACAACCCGATGGCGATCATTGATCTGACATTGAGCAAGCTCACTTCCTCACCGGAAATCACGGACCCGCTCATCAAGGCCCAAGTCAAAGAGATCCAGGACAATGTCGATCGAATGTCAGACATTTTGAGAAAACTCCTTAACTTACGGGACGAGATGTACAACGAGGGTCTCCGGGGTTTGAAACTCTTCGCTGTGCCTGACAAAGGATCCCCCAACAAGGCTCAGGATTAGATCTGTCGTTGATGAATGACGAATGCCCGCACAGTTCTCTGCAGCGGGCATTGTTTTGTTGCACACTCGACTTCGGATGTCAAGAATGTAGAGATTTCGATCGGATGTGAGGTCTCTTCTTTCCCGCCCAGGATTACTGTCGTCCCCTTCCATTGAATCTTGTCGTCAACGAGACGACCAATCCAAGAAGAATGAACACTGTTCCGGCCCACACAACGCTCATGAACGGTTTTAGGCTTGCTTCAACGACAAGCAGTTGAGATTTGATCACGGGCCGTGCGGGAACGGCGCTTCCGGTGACGCTCAGTTCAATCGTGGAGGGAATGGACTGTGTCCCAATGTTCATCGCAACCAGTTCGAAACCGACAGCTCCGTCCTTCGTTGTTGCCTTCCTAGCTTCCAGCTTTTCCGCGCCGCGATAAACGGTCACCGGGACAACCTCTTCCGTTTTCGAGCCCCGCTTGATTTGAAGCACAACTCCGACCGGAAAGCTGCCGGCTCCCAGCGTCGCTTCCATCCCTTTGTGGTTGGTATCAAAACGAAGAAAGGTCACTATTGCATCGCCGAGAGGTTTTGACTCCCCTTTCTTCATTTGAAGCGTACTCCCACCCCCTGCAGCTCCGCTGGGCGTTGCGACTTCTTCGAGGGAGACAGGCTCGATATAGAAATCTCTCGTAAGAAATGCCGCATAGTCGGGGTTCCGCATCAGACTGTTGTTGTAGTCGCTTTGGAACATGACAGGCTCAAGCGTGAACTGCGATCCTTCTTTGGCCACCGTGACTGAAAAATACCATTTCCCATCTTCCATCTGCTTCGACCCGGTGTAGGTCAGTCGATGGCCAAGAACCTCTTTTGGTCCGTTCAATGGGAGCGACGCGGTCTGTTTCTCACCGTATCGGCCGGAACCGATGATACCGAGCAAGAGCAGTGCAAGCCCGATGTGCGCTATCGTCCCTCCCGTATACCAAAGGCTTTCCTTCGCCAACGTGATCATCCGAATGGCATTCACGAAGAATGCGAACAAGGATGCGAACGCCAAGAGGCCCATCATGATATCACGAAGTCCGACAACAACAAGGACAATCGTCCCAATCACAGCGAGCACAAACGAACCAACGGAGTTTTTCAGCAAGACCCCTCCGGATTCTTCCTTCCACTGCAGCCCAAGGCTGAGTCCCAAAAAAATCATCATGCCGATGGCTATTGGAAGATTCGTGTTGTCGTAGAACGCCTTCTCCAGCGTTGCTTGAGGGAACAGCAGATAGCTTGTTCCAAACAGGATGACCAATGCAATTGCACCCATGATGGCGGAGCTGATGCCAAGGAACGATTCGCGGGTAAAGAATGCGGAGCGAACGGTGAGAGCCTTCAGATCCTTCCACCGGATGCCGAGCATCGAGATCCCGAGAATGACCAACGACAGAATCCAAAGCACGAGACATGCGTAGACCCATCCGCCCGGATTCACGAACGAGTGGACAGAGGATGAACCGAGGATGCCACTGCGTGTCAGGAACGTACTGTAGACAACAAGAACGAATGTGCTGATCCCGAGGAAGAAATTCGTTCGCGCCAAACCGCCTGTTCTTCGCTGAATGAGCATTGTATGAATGAGGATGACCCCGATGATCCATGGGACAAGAGAAGAATTTTCGACTGGATCCCAACCCCACCATCCTCCCCACCCCAGGACACCGTATGCCCAATAGCCACCCATCATGATGCCCGTCCCGAGCGCGACAGTTCCGCCGATGACCCACGGCAGCGCATTTGAGATCCATTCTTGGTACGCTTTGCGCCAGAGCGCCGCCATTGCAAAGACGAATGGGACGGCCATGGCCGCAAAGCCGGCAAATAACATGGGTGGATGAGCGATCATCCAGAAATTCTGGAGGAGCGGATTCAACCCGCGACCATCGGACGGAATCGTGCCAAGCGGGACATCGTTGGGATACGCATGCCAGATGTACGTAAACGGCGATTTGAGTATGAGCAGCAACAAGAGAAAAGCTTGGATGACTGTGTAGAGAGCCATTGTCTCTGCTTCAAATCCTTTTCGACGCGTATATGCCATCAAGATCAAGCCAATGACAGCTCCACACAAGGCCCACAGCATGAAGCTCCCATCCTGCCCGGCCCAGAAGGTTGTCACTAGCAGATCGAGGGGAAGAGAGCGGGAACTGTATTCCCAAACGTAGGCAAATTCGAAACGATGCGTCAGGATATAGACGAGCAGCAGAATCGAGGCCGCGAGAACGCTGAGGGCCATGATGCCGAAGCTGTTTCGGGCGAGAGCCAGAA
>JAPLFP010000339.1 GCA_026390585.1 Ignavibacteriales bacterium
CATGGTATTCATCTCCTCTTGGTACGCACCATTGATTTCATTTCAGGCAACTGTTGGCGCTACACAATTGCCTCATACGTAAGACACTTCGGAATAATCTTGTGAATCGTTTCTCTTGTTTGTTCTTCAGGTCAACAATCCCGGCTGCGAATCCGGCCGGGGGAAATAGCTCTCTCCTCCCGGCTGTTTTCTTTTATCAGATCGCCTGCCCCTGTATCGACTCAACCAGCTTGAAGGTACCCCGGGCCGTGACACACACCCGATCCTTCTGCATAATGGTCGCATGTGCCCAACAATTTGCTCCCCGTCGCGACGTGATGCATGCGGTGACGGTCATTGCCGTGTCAACCTGCAGAACTTCGCGGTATCGGATATCTAATCTGCACGTCAATGGATTGCCTCCGAATGCGTTGTGCATACATCGGATCATTGTCGCGTCTAGGAGCGTTGCGATGATGCCACCATGCACGATTCCATTGTAGCTTTGATGGACACTGTTGATCTCAGCACGACAGGTTGTTTGGATGCCGCTTGATTCGAATTGCAGATGCAAACCCTGCTCATGGGTCGGAGCACACGCAAAACATTCAGTGTGAAAATCGTCCGTACCGCGGTCCCGCTCGGCTGTGTCCCCGTGCTGTGCGATGTTGTTCATTGTCACCATCCTAAGACAAAGACGACAAGTCCGATGATCAATCCGAACCCGAGGTTGAAGCCTTTTATCTTCACTGAATCTTTGACGGAATAGGCCAACATTGGCAGCATTCCGTGACCATCCTGCACGATGGAGCTCGTCAAGAGAACGGAGAACGGAACAAGCCCGCTTGCAAACATGGTCACGACAATGAGATGAGGACCCGATTCCGGTATCAAGCCGATGAGCGCCCCGAGGAACAACATCGTGAGGGAGTGCTCGGACGTAAACTGCTGCAAATTCCAATGTTGTAATCCGAGTTCAACTACCAGCAGAGCTCCAAAGGTCCAGAGTACTGTCCTCAATAGATGTCGTTTGATAATGTGGGTCCAGACATGCTCTTTGATGTAATGAGAAAACCCCTCAGAGTCTCTATGAAGTAATTCCGAGTTGCAGTCACTACAGGTTGGAATGTGCCAACGCCGGACAAGGTGATCCGTGAGCCATCCGATAAAGACCCCCAGGATCAGGAGAATAGCAAAGAGCAGCAATGCAGTTTTCGGAAACATTGCGAGCATGACAAATGCCTCGTCGCCGGAGACTGCTGCCATCGCGCCGACAAGGGCGCCGAAACTGATCATGCCATGCACATAGAGTGACACATTCGTGAATGCTCCAACACATCCCGGCATAGTTCCAACAACGGAAGCAACGACATACTGCCGCCACTGCTTTCCCCTTTTCAAGAACTCCCCGATTCTTCCACTCGTCCAAACATTGACGAGGTCCACAGCAATCATCATGACGAGGACGAGCAACGATACCTGCACAGTTTCGAGGATGACCTTCATCACCGTATCACTCATCGGGACCACCCTCTCTGTTTGCACCGAGGACAGTCTTTCTGTTCAGCGGCAGCCGTTGAGAATTGCCAGCTCCGGTTGCAATTCTTGCATTGGAATTCGAACGTCTTCCCCATCCGGTAGTTACCTCCTTCAATGCGAATCGCCTTGCCGTTGACAATCGCATCAACAACCGTTTGTCTGGCTTTCTCAATGATCCTCCCGAACGTCGGCCGGGAGATTTTCATCTTCGTCGCTGCTTGTTCATGTGAGAGCGCCTGCAAATCGGCCAAGCGGAGCGCTTCAAACTCGTCAATCGCGAGAACGACTTCATCCAGCAAGGGCATCGGAATACCCTGAGGTTTGAAGTAGGTAAACCCCGGAGTTTGTGCTACACGACGGAATTTCGGCGGACGGGGCATTGCATGATCGTTGGATGTCTTGATTGATGGTTTATTATGAGCATATGCTCATAATAAATGTAAGCGTTTTATCCCTACAAGTCAACTCAACACTATGAGCGACGAGAGGGTGAAGTGCGACAGATCATTTCCTACCAACACAAATCAGATGGGCTGATGCGCGTGCCCGCAGCGATAAGCATGTGATTTGCGGAAGACCGGTTACGCTCTTCCTTGACAATCGTCAGCTCGACCTGTTTTGCTAAACCAGCCAATCCCTCTGCAGCGAGAAATGATTTGAAGTTACTGTAATGTCCCCAGCCGGCGACATATTCGATCAGTTCATTGAGAGTTCCTGCAAAATTCCTCGGCTGGGGGGCGAGATAATCGACAATAATGATTTCGCGAGCCGCTTTCGAAAGGACTTCCAGGATAGCTTGCCGTGCAGTCTCATCGATTTCGTGGAGAACATAGGTAAGGACCGCGTAATCATAGCGGGTTTCTGTATCCCTGAGGAACTCTAAGACATCAGAGTGATGGAAGCAGATGTTT
>JAPLFP010000110.1 GCA_026390585.1 Ignavibacteriales bacterium
TTCTACGAATCCGAAGCTGTTCGCGGCGGATGGTCTGTGCGGCAGCTCGATCGGCAGGTTGCGACGCAGTTCTACGAGCGGACGGCGCTTTCGAAGAACAAAGAAGCAATGCTGAAGAAAGGACAGAAACCCCAGGCCGGCGAAACCCTCACTCCTGAACAGGAGATCAAAGACCCATACGTCCTGGAGTTCCTCGGACTCAGGGATGAGTACTCAGAAAGCGACCTTGAAGAAGCATTGATACTTCACCTGGAGCGGTTCCTGATGGAGCTTGGTGGCGACTTCGCATTCATCGGCAGACAGAAACGGCTCAGAATTGGAAGCGAATGGTACAGGGTCGATTTGCTCTTTTTCCATCGCAAGCTGAAGTGCCTCGTCGTTATCGATCTGAAGGTCGGCAAGTTCACGCACGCAGACGCCGGACAGATGCATCTCTACCTCAACTACGCCCGGGAGCATTGGGTCAATAATGGTGAGAATCCTCCGGTGGGACTGATACTGTGTGCTGAGAAGGACTCTGCGGTTGCAAAGTACGCTCTGGAAGGTCTGCCCAACAAAGTCCTTGCAGCAGAATATAAACTGGCGTTGCCGGATGAGAAGAGATTGGTGCGAGAGCTTGAGGAGACGAGGAAGAGGCTTATCAGCAAGAGGGCGACATGAAAAGGGGGCTGGTCAGTCCATCGTCTTTATCTTGAACCTCGAGGGCTCGCCATAATTTCTTTGAACAAGCTGGTTGACCCGGCGAGTCTGCCTTTGCGGGTCGATCACCCCCAACAGGCAGTGGATACCGTTCTACCAATTATTCACGAGTTTCCCGATAGCTACGAGAAACTCTGTTACCGTAAGCTTGACGACCGAACGCTGGCTGTCATGGCATATGTCTCCATGGCGATCTCTGTAGGACACGCTAGGGGTCTCGACATCATGCGTGAGTTTGGGGCGGAGTATCTGAGTGATATCCTCGATCGCGATATTGCGAATCAGGATCCAGATAGGGTGTACAGCCAAAGTGTGCTTTCCAGACTAAACGAAGGGACGCATCAAGCATTTATGAAAGGGTGAAGCAGCAATGGCTGAAACCAATGCGCAAACCGAAGTCGAACAATGGATTCGCGAAAAATACCTGCCGAAGAAGTATGGGCAATCCTTTCGGCAGAAGAATCTGGACCTTCAAAGCAGAACTCAATTCAAATTTGATGCCGTCTCTGATGACTCTGAGATAGTGGCCATGATATCCACAAGCGCCGGTTTCACGTCGAGCGGCAAAGTAGCCACTGATGAATTGATGAAAGTCAGGTCCGACGCGCTTCGGTTTCTCATGCTCGAAGCCAAACCGCAAAAACGCCTGATGATATTTACCGATCAATCGATGATCGACCTTGTGAAAGACGAAAAGAAAAAAGGCCGATTCCCGTCAGAGCTTGAGATCCTGAAAGTAAAGCTGCCGGCGGATCTGGCGGCAAGGGTTGGCGAGTCACAAAGAATAGCATCGGAAGAGGTCTCACCGGGAAAATAATGTATTCAAGGAGCGAACGATGGCAAAGAAAAAGGATCGCGGTCTCGTCAAAGGAAATCTGGAGAGGATTTCTAGCAAGGTCTTCGATTTCTATCACGATGAGATCACTAAGCTTGTTCGGCGCCAACATGGCGTGTATGCGCTCTACAAGAAGAACCGCCTCTATTACGTGGGTCTGGCGAAAAACTTAAGAGGACGCGTCAAACATCATCTGCGAGATCGTCATGCCAGCAAATGGGATTCTTTCAGCCTCTATTTGATTCACAACGTCAATTATCTGAGAGAACTTGAATCTCTTCTGGTGCACATTACTAAACCGAAGGGAAATATCGCCAGAGGACATTTTGCCCGGTCCGAAAACCTGCTCAAGGATTTGGGCTCGATGATGGCACAAAGAGACCGCAATCGACGCGAAGAGATGTTGGCAGGGGGAATCAGATACAAAGCATCAAACAAGAAGAAACACGGCAGGAAACGTGCTCGGGGCAAAAGCAAGGACCCGGTGCTTCAGGGCATGTTTTCGAAGGGAACGGAGCTCCGCAAGGAATTCCTCGGCAAAATGCACAAAGCCAGGGTAGATGCGGCCGGGCGTGTTCGCTTCAAAGGAAAAGTGTTCAATTCACCTTCGCACGCGGCGTGGGCCGTCACAGGCCGTCCGACGAACGGTTGGAGTTTCTGGAGTTTCAAGGACAAAGATGGGACGTGGAAGAAGCTGGATGTACTGAGAGCACGCTGAGATCTTCGAACAGTCGCGGGGTCGGAGTCTCTTTTGCCAAGCGGATGTCTTTGCATCTGTTTTGGAGAATGCATTGATTGCCCCCAACAATGATTCCAAACCAGGAGTTGAGGGTAAGCGCATGCCAAAACAAATTGTCCTTTCAGTTCCCCTGATTGAAAAACGCATTCTTCTGATCCGTGGCCAGAAAGTCATGCTGGACGAGGATCTGGCAGATCTCTATGGAGTGGAGACGAAGGCACTAAAACGAGCGGTGCGTCGGAAAAGAAACCGATTCCCGGACGATTTTATGTTCGTTCTCACATCCAATGAGTACTCAACTCTAAGGTACCAATTTGGCACCATAAAGCGAGGCCAGCATTCCAAGTATTTGCCGTATGCTTTCACTGAGCAGGGTGTCGCAATGCTTTCAGGTGTCTTGAATAGCGGGCAGGCCGTCAAGGTAAACATTGCCATCATGCGTGCTTTTGTCCGATTGCGCGAGACCTTCGCAGCACACAAAGAACTTGCCCGTAAGCTTGAAGATCTCGAGCGAGGATATGAGACGCACGACAAGCAAATCCATGCTATCTTCGAGGCGATCCGACTGCTTATGGCACCAGAAGAAAAACCCAAACATCGCGTTGGCTTTGAAGTCAAAGGAAATGTCGTTTCTGGTCTGAAGACCTGAAAGGGGACTCCTTCGCCATGATTCGACAAGCCGTTTGCCATCGCCGTCTTGGTTCAAGGTCACAAATTGTGACCTTGAAGAGAGGACAGAATGTGAAGTATGTCCCCTATGCCTTCACCGAGCAGGGGATCGCGATGCTCTCATCTGTGCTCAGAAGCAACACTGCTATTCAGGTGAACATCGCAATCATGCGCGCCTTCGTGCGCTTGCGCGAGATCCTCTCAACCCATAAGGACCTGATGCATAAGCTTGAAGAACTTGAGCAGAAGTACGAGACACATGACAGGCAAATCCACGGAATCTTCGAAGCTATCCGACAACTCATGAGCCCGGAGCCGAAGCCCAAACGCCAGATCGGATTCGATGTGAAGGGTGGCTGAGAGAAGGCCGCCCGTCAGCCAAGTTGCTGAGAGAAAGGCGTCCTTCAGCTGGGATCAAACTCTGAAGAAGGACGCCTTTTACAGGACGCTTGCGGATAACAGACCATTGACGGCCAGATTTGCCAATGACTGCGGTGTTGACTTTGTGTCACAAATGTTGTTAACATTACACAATGCACTGAAATGACAATGACCGAGCCCACCACACATACCGATGAGCGAACTAGCTCGCTTCGCAATGAGTACGAAGACCTTTTAGCAAAAGCAGAGCAGCAGCAACCGGGCATCAGTGAACTCCTGGCCGTCTATGGAGACTTGCAGAAAGGTCTTGAGCAGAGCCAGGCGTACCTTCGGATGTTCGAAACGACATACACATCGAGCACTACCAGTTCAACTCGCTAGTACCCTCTTCCATGCCAACCTGGGGCCAACTTCTTCAAGAGCTCAAGAGAGTTCAAGAGGAAACGAAGCAACCTCCTTTTGATGCCGTCCGGCGCAGATACCTCACTGAACTCCATTCGTACACGAAGCGGAATACGATCCTCTACGCAACGAAGTGGACACAACCAGGTGGTGTGGGCCCGGAAGACATCAGCATCAACGAAGAGGACGTGCAGGGCCTGATGGAGGTCATCTTTGAAATGAAAACAAGGGACCTTGATCTTGTCCTCCACAGCCCTGGGGGTTCACCCGAAGCAACAGAAGCAGTAGTTACATACCTCCGATCCAAGTTTGATGATATCCGCGTGATCATTCCGCACGCTGCTATGTCTGCCGCCACGATGCTTGCATGCGCTGCAAACCGCATCGTCATGGGCAAGTACTCCTTCCTCGGCCCAATCGATCCCCAATTCATATTGCAGACACCCTTAGGACTTCAGGCCGTGCCGGCGCAGGCCATTCTGGATCAGTTCAAGCGAGCGCAGGAAGAATGCAAAGATCCAAAGGTTCTAAGCTCCTGGCTCCCCATATTGAGCCAATACGGTCCGGCTCTGCTGGTGCAATGTGATAACGCAATAGAGCTCTCGCGACAGTTGGTCAGGGCATGGCTCCAGAAGTACATGCTCGCTGGGAAATCTGGCGGGTCAGCGGACAAAATTGCGGACGAATTAGCGCGCCATGAAAGTTACAAGAGTCACGGCAGACATATCTCGCTCGAGGATGCGAAGCAGTTGGGTCTCGTTATCGAGCCCCTTGAGGCTGACCACACCTTCCAAGACAAGGTTCTTTCAGTCTTCCATGCCACAATGCATGCCTTCGCGGGTACCCCTGCGGTCAAAATCATCGAGAATCATCTTGGCCGCGCGTACATTAAAATGCAGCAGCAGATCGTGATCCCAAGGCAACCGGAAGTTCCCCCATCTCAATAGAAGTGCATCATCGAGCGTCGCCCTTCCCATCTGGTGAGCGTCAATGCTTGCCTTTTGCGCTGGCTCGCCTTGCTCTTGATATCCGTGGGCGTCGAATCGGGAATCCTGCAGCAGCCACAAACCGAGATGAAGGCGTCCTTCAGCCGAGTCTAAGCTGAGAAGAAGGACGCCTTTTACAGGACGAAGGACGCCTTTGCATGACGAAGGGCGCCATCCACAAGACTCCATCACAACCGCAGACTGTCACAACCATGGAAAAAGAATCCGAAATCGTGTTGGGCGGTGTCAAGCTCACGTGTAAACATTGCGGTCACGACCGTTTCAATACTCGCAACGCATTGTTGAACACGAAGGTGTTGACATTCTTCGAGACCGATTGGCTCGCAAACACCGCGGAAGTGTTTGTGTGCACACAATGCGGTTTCCTGCATTGGGTCCTGCCGCCGGATCCGTCGACAATCGAGAAAAGGACTCCGGCGTAGAGTGAGGGGGGGTGAGAAGTTAGAAGTGAGACGTGAGAAGTTTACCCTGAGCGAGCGAAGGGTAAGACGGCGGCGGGGCAGTAGTAGGTAGCGAGTAGTAAATAGCAAGCAAGGCGGCCGGAGGGAGTCTGCAGATTACAGATGGCAGACCGAAGCGCGCCACTTAACCAATCCGTCGTTTCGCCAACCAGCCTGCATCGTACCAACAGCCTCACCAGAGCGCGACAAACTCAGACTTCTCTGCGCTCCTTGACTTGAAAGCCGATCGGTTTCTTCGGTTTCTCAGGCAGCTGCATCAGATTGCGGATTGCCTGAAAGACCAATCTGAATTGCGCGTCGTATTTTAGCTCAAGCTCTGTCAGCTTAGTCGAGAGCTCTCTGCTCGTGAATGCAATTTCCCGCAAGCGTATGAACGTCTTGATTATCTGTATGTTGACATGGATCGCGCGCCTGCTGTTGAGCACAGACGACAGCATCGCAATACCATGTTCCGTGAAGGCATACGGTCGGGTGGTTGAGTGCTTCAGAGACACGAACCGGTGCCAATTTGTCACCAGTTGATCTTTCTCTGCGCTTGTCAGCTGAAACATGAATTCGGGAGGGAATCGTTCATGATTTCGCTTCACCTGCCTGTTTAAGTACTTTGTCTCTACCTGGTAGAGATCGGCAATATCCCGATCGATCATCACCCTTTGACCGCGAATAACGAAGATCTTCTGTTCAATGGTTTCGGCGTGAACCAGCGGATATTCATTTGTCATAAGGCCTTCCTTTCACTCCACTTACCTGATGGTGTGTCGCAGTGCAACTTCACGGCTCTGGGGCATCCACGGAGACGAACCAGGCCGGCTTAAGAAGTACGGAAAGCTTCACAAACGAATCAACTAAAAGACGTTGGCAAAAATGTGTTGAGTGGGATGGAAGGTGTTGAGGACTGAATAGTGAGTAGTACAAATGTCTGGGATATCACAATTTGTGACATCCTTGAAGTACTCCAAAGCCGTCTACGCTTTTACAGAGCAAGGGGTCGCGATGCTCTCGGGCGTCCTCCATAGCCAACTTCATCATTGAGCATTTGGTGTTCGATATTCGATATTCATAAGGCCGGCCCAGCACACCCTTCGATCCATCGACGGGCCCTTCGACAAGCTCAGGGCGGTGCTCAGGATCGAACCCTGAGCGACTTCTGTGCAGAATCCAAGAGGAGTCGAAGGGTTCGACTTCGCTCGTAAACAACACTCGCTGCGCTCAGGGTGACGTCGGTTCTTTTTTTGTTCGCCTAGCGCAACCAACGTCCGTCAGTCTGAGCGCAGGCCCGACATCCTGAGCGAGCCCCACTTTCAGCGGGGTAAACTCCGCGAGTCGAAGGACTTGTCGGGCCGAAGGCGAAGACTGTCCCGAGCCTGTGGCACGCTTCGACTACGCTCAGGGTGTAACATGTCTTCT
>JAPLFP010000084.1 GCA_026390585.1 Ignavibacteriales bacterium
GCAGCCGAGCAGTCATTCATGGGGACTCTCAGCAGCAGCCTGAACGCACGGTATGGCTATACCGGGATAAAGATGAATCTGGGGGTCGTCAAGTCGGACAAGGGGACACAAAGTGGCGCCTTCACATTTTATAGTTCAGCAGAGACTGATATCTCAGGAAGTGCAAGCTCCTCTTCATTGGCACCACAGATCTATTATAATCAAGCATGGGAGTATTACAAGAGCAAATCGTTTACACAAGCGATGGCGGCAGTCAACAAAACGATATCGCATCAGAGCGCCAATAGTTACCTCAAAGCGAAAGCGTATGTACTGAGAGGATCGATCTATTACGGCAACAATGACATCGCCAATACAAAGAAAGACATGGAGTCCGCGAAGACTCTGGATCTCGGTGGCCCCATAGGAAGGATGGCGGATGAGAACCTGAGTGCGATTAATGCAACGGGGGTGGAGAGAGACAAGGACAAAGAGGTGCCGACGGAATATGCGCTGCTGACAAATTACCCGAATCCATTCAATCCCTCGACGACGATACGGTTCCAACTGCCGGCAAGAAGCAACGTGCGAGTGCTGGTGTATGACATTACGGGCAGAGAGATCAGAACACTGGTGAATGACAATGTGGATGCGGGGAGTTATTCAGTGAGGTGGGAGGGAGAGGACAATGCTGGGAGAACGGTGACATCGGGAGTATATATTGTCAGGATGAATGCCGGATACTACACAAAAACACAAAAAGTTGTGTTACTCAGATAGTCTCGTTCATGCCAAATCTGATCCTGACAAGCAGCTGCAACAACAAATGCGCTTACTGCTTCACAAATGGTGCTTTTCTTGAGGATCTGACGCTCAAGAATCTCAAAGAGATCTCGCCGTTTATTTCTTCCTTCCAGAACAAGAAGTTGAACATCCTGGGGGGAGAACCCTCTCTCAATCCTGAGTTCATCACCATCCTGCAGTACCTCTTGAGCGAAGAGTACGAGCTTTTGATCTTTACGAATGGCGACATTTCTCCTTCAATTCTCGTGCAGCTGCAGGGACTCATGTGCGGCGGACTCGAGTTCGTTGTGAATCGGACCGACAACTTGCTCACCGCAAATACTATCAGGTTCTATAAAGCACTAGGGCACAGAATTAAGATTGGCTTGACGATTTTCAAGTCAGGACAATATGTTCAGCATGCTCTCAGGGAGATTGAAGAGTACAGATTGAGGAAGGCGATCAGGATTGGAATTGCTTTACCTTCTTACGTGCTGTCCAGCAACACGTTTCTGAGCAGAGAAGCGTATCCCCAGATTTCAAATGAGATATTCCCGTTCCTGGTCGAGTGTATTGGGAAAGGAATCAGGCCGGAATTTGATTGTGGTTTTCCGTATTGCTTTTTCACCGATGAACAGAAGGATTTCTTTCGCGACAATGCTGTAGATTTTGCATCCAACTGCGGACTCATTCCGGATATCTTGCCCAATCAAACCGTCGTACCATGTTTTCCACTTGCCAGGTTCACAACGGGGATAGACAGGAAATCCTCCTGGGCAATTACGAAGGATGAAATGGATGTATCAATTGCGGGAGTGAGGGGGAAGAGCCTCTATGAGGCATGTAGTGCATGCGAGTACATGGAGTCTCTACAATGCAGCAAGGGCTGTGCGGCTTTTCATGTTCACCCGGCGAGCAGTTGACGAGAGGCATCTCAAGAATACTCACGCCCGCACCGGATTGTCGTCTCGAAATGATCCTGAGCGTAGCGAGTGCTTTGCACGAGCGAAGGCGAAGGATGTTCGGGACCTCGGTTTGAGATCCCGAGCAGAAGCATCACCCCACCCCAAAAGTTTTGACCGCCTTCTCCATGATCTCCGGTATGTTGATGCCGTTGGGACATTTGTCCTTGCACGAATCACAGCCTATGCAGCACTCAGCGGGGATTCGAAGCGTGGCATAGTCCCTGGAGAATGTCCGCTCCAATTTCAATATGGAATATTGATTTACCAAATCGATGACGCCTGGGATGTCAATTCCCTGGACACACGGCATGCAATAGTTGCATGCTGTGCAGGGAATGGAGAGCCGCACTTTTTCTTCATCAACGAGCTTTGATATCTCCTCCAGTTCCGCTGGTGAGTACCTTCTGCCGCGAAGTATATCAACAGCTTCAACGATAGCATCGGAACTGTCCAACCCCAGAAACACGGAATGAACAAAGGGTTGAGAAAAGACATAGTTCAATGCTATAGCTTTCGTGCTCGTACCCTCATTACCATCCTTTTCCATCGTCAGCAGTGACAGCTTGTTATCAGCTAGTGCTCTGCCGGCCAAAGCGCTCATGATAACAACGCCCAGTCCGTTGTCGAACGCATGTCGGAGTACGCTTTCATATTTTCTGTTGATGATATTGA
>JAPLFP010000096.1 GCA_026390585.1 Ignavibacteriales bacterium
CGAAGCAACGAATCGACGTTTATCTTACCCACCACATCCAAAACGCAACTCGGAACAAAGTCCGAGCCGGGATCGATGAAGGCCTTGTACTCGTTGACGGCAAAAAGGTCAAGGCAAGCCGCCCTGTTGCTCCGGGTGAAGTCATCGAGATCACGTTTCGGCGACCGCCGCGAATCGAGGCCAAACCTGAAGCTATTGCTCTCGATATTGTGTATGAGGACGATCAACTTCTCATCGTGAACAAATCTGCCGGGATGGTGACGCATCCAGCATACGGCAACTACTCCGGGACACTGGTGAACGCTCTCTTACATCACTGCAATTCCTTGTCTTCGCTGAACACCGAACTTCGACCCGGAATTGTGCACCGCCTGGACAAAGACACAACCGGGCTGATGGTGGTTGCCAAGAACGATGTTGCCCATCATTTTCTCGCAAAGCAGTTCTCGAAGCGCACGATCGATCGCGAGTATTGGGCCATCGTCTGGGGAAAATTCAAGCAGCCGAAAGGAACGATCGAAGCAACTCTCGGACGAAGCAAACGGGATCGGAAAAAAGTGGCCGTGACTGCCGAAGGCAAGAACGCAATTACCGACTATGCAGTGCTGAAGGAATTCGAGTACCTGTCGCTCGTACGGTTGAAACTTCGAACAGGGCGAACACATCAGATTCGCGTCCATTTGGTACACATCGGGCACCCCGTCTTTGGAGATCCGACCTATGGTGGAAGAAGCAACACCTGGGGAGGCTTGGAAGGCAAGAAAGCACTACAGGCCCAGAATCTTCTGAAGCTCATCGCTCGTCAGGCACTGCATGCCAAGACTATCGGGTTTGTCCATCCTGCAACCAAAGAGGCGGTCAAGTTCGAGTCTGAGTTGCCTGCAGACATGCAGGAGGTGCTGAACCGATTGTGACGCATCGGGGAGGGATTCATAGTCACTTCCGCAAGAAAAAGAAACGGCGTCCGCTTGCGCGGACGCCGTTGTTGTAAAGGGAGTCCCCCTTCCTCATCATCTCCGCCTCGTGCCTTCTCTTCTTCCTCCTTCACTACCCCGGGGACTCTCCTTCCTGAAACTTGGCGCTGTCCGGGATTCTTCGTTTCTTGTCCGTGGTGCGACAGCCTCTCGCCGGTTCTCTCGCTGCGGTTTCTCCGGTACTACATTCTTTTTCTCGTTGCTCCGAGGTCGAACAACCTGATCATTCTTCGGGAAAGGATATCGATCTTCTTTGCGGCGTTGGATCTCTTTCCGCTCGACGGATGGAACCTGAGGGACTTCAATCCGCCGAGCATCTTGTCGGCGCTGAACACCATCTTCTCGTGGGCGAGTGGCTCCAGGTTGTTGCACACGCTCCTGAGGCGCACGGCTTCCCGGCCATGGCGTTCCTCGGCCGCGATCAGCATCTCTTGGTTCAGTGGTCTGCGATACGTTACGCCCACCACGCTCGACTTTTTGCAGGTCAAGCGATGTTCCACGCTCAGCTCGCCGAGCATCGATTCGATCATGAGTTTGGCCGCCAGCGTTGAAGTCGGGACGGTAGACTTCGATACGGCTCGTGTTGCGGTCACGAACAAATCTCTCTCTCATATCACGTGATTCTCTGACATCGAGCCGGTCAATTCTTGAGTAGCCTCCTCTTCGCTGGACGAATTCTCGATCGACTCCTCTGTTGATGATTCGTCCGTTCTCAAATTCATATCGTCCAGCGGAATGGGTTGTTGAAATCAATCTTCGTGCATATTCGATTGGCATCACCTCCCGAAACAAATACGGAGATGTCATAGAGCGGTAACGAACGAAATTCCAACAATGATATGGTGCGAACCAGTGAGTCGTGAAGCGAATTCCGATATTCCGGCCGAAGCTTGCATACGGAGGCAAGGGGGCCCATCCCAGGTAGTCGTCGTTGTTGCGCCATTCGACCCATGCCGGCCCCCAAGTGCGATCCGGTACCCAAACCCAACCATAGTTTTCGTCGGAGTACCATCGTCCGTAGTGATATGTTGCCCAGCCGAACGGTTCATTGGACATCCAGTACCATCCATATTTCATAACCCACCTCACTTTCTCCTGAACTGTTGCCATGCAAAACAAATCAAGGCGTATGCCATCGCAAACACTGGGCATTGAGGCAAAAATGAGCATCCGAAAAAGGAAAATGTCCTAAAGAGAGGGCAAACCGTATGCCGATTAGCACACACTCAATCAGGATACGATTCTTGATTCCCTCTCCAAAAAAATCCATCTTCATCACACGCGGTCTCCAGGATTCCGCCTCGTCAAGCTGTGAGCAGAATCCTATGCCGAGTCCTCTCGGGTCATTCCTAACCTCAACGCGGAGTAGCCATGGCAGCTCTTGAAACGTTTGAGTGGATTGTCAAACAGTTTGTGTCGAACTGGGACGCAGAGTCGAAACGATTCATCGATCTTCAGCGAGACTACCTCCTGACTATTCGAAACGAGAACGAACGGTTGAGATATCTGGAAGTGCTCGTCAACCAAATTCGCGACGTGAAGAAGAAAAAGACTTCTGCCGAAAGGATCCAAGATGAACAGTAGAAGCTTGTGCAAGATGTTGCTGCTCTGTGCACTCGTTGCGGTATCGGTGTCACGCGCACAATGGCAATCTCTAGGGAATCTCGAATCCTATGGCTCGGATGGCTCTGTTGTTACACTCAAAAGCGGAGCAGCCGTCGTGAGGGTCTCGGCGCTCAGCGCTGACCTTGTCAGAATCCGCGTTGCTATGATCGGCATCTTCGCGCCCGATCAGTCGTGGGCTGTGGTGAAGAATGATTGGGGAGATCAGAGATTCGACATCCGCGAATCCAACGATGATCTTCAGCTCATGACGAAAGAGATGACCATAAAGATCAGGAAGAGACCATTGAGATTCAGTTTCTTCGATCGTAACGGGGTGCTCCTGAACAAGGATGACGATGATCGGGGAATCTCCTGGAGTGGTACGTCGGTGCGAGTGTGGAAAACGATGCCACCATCAGAGCAGTACTATGGCCTTGGGGAAAAAGCAGGTGCTTTGAATCGTCGGGACAAGCACTTCACCATGTGGAATACCGATATCCCGGCGTACAAGGCGGACACAGATCCCCTGTATCAGACGATCCCCTTCTTCTATGGGATCGACCACGGAAGGACGTACGCGATTTTCTTTGACAATTCGTATTGGTCCTCGTTCGACATGGGGAAAGAATCACCTGATCGGTATTCGTTTGGTGCTGTGAATGGAGAGATGAACTACTATTTTTTCTCCGGCACCACACCCAAAAAAGTGCTGGAACGGTTCACGGAATTGGTTGGACGCATGCCGCTTCCACCGCGCTGGTCTCTTGGTTATCAGCAGTGCCGATGGAGCTACTACCCTGAGAGCCGGGTGAGGAAACTGGCGAGCGATTTTCGCACGAAGCAGATTCCCTGCGATGTTCTTTACCTCGACATCGACTATATGGAAGGATATCGCATCTTCACATGGAGCAAAAAGAACTTCCCGGATCCCGCGAAAATGGGGTGGGGCAAGAGCTTTAAGGCGCTGACGGATGTCGGGGTGCGCGGATTCTGGAATGACATGAACGAGCCTTCGGTCTTCGATGTCCCGACGAAGACGGTGGACCTGGATGTCATTCACGATGACAATGGCCTGCACACTCCTCACGCAAAGAATCACAACCTGTATGGTCTTCAAATGACGCAGGCGACCTATGAAGGCGTCAAGACATTGAGGCCGAATGAGAGACCGTTTGTACTGACTCGAGCTTCGTACGCGGGAGGTCAACGATACTCCGCCGCGTGGACCGGCGACAACATCTCTTCATGGGAGCATCTGGAGATGGCCGTGCCCATGATGTTGGGGCTGAGTATCTCGGGGCAGCCGTTCGTAGGAAGTGACATCGGCGGATTCGTTGGGAGTCCCGACGGAGAGCTTTATGCCCGATGGTTGCAGCTTGGAGTCTTTTCAACACTCATGCGCACTCACACCGAATGGGGATCGAAAGATCAGGAGCCGTGGTCGTTTGGACCGGTGAACGAAGAAATCAACAAGCGGATGATCGAGTTGCGCTACAGGTTGCTTCCATGCATCTACAACGAGATGTACAAGGCCTCGACCACCGGCATTCCGCCCATGCGACCGCTTGCGTTTGAATACCCCGAGGACTCTCGTTTCGCTATGAACTCGACAGAATTCATGTTTGGTGACGATCTCCTGATTGCTCCCGTTCTTTGGAGCGGTTCTCGAACGCGTTCGTTGAGACTGCCTCAGGGTCAGTGGTATGACTACTGGTCGGGAAAACGGCTGGAAGGAGGGAGTGAAGTGACTGTCGATGCGCCACTCGATAGGATCCCCATTTTCGTGAAAGCCGGTTCGATCATTCCGACACAACAAGTACTGCAGCACTCAGATCACGCGCCGATTGATCCGTTGACGCTTTCTGTCTTTGTTGGCGACAGTGGCCGCGAAGAGTTCTACGAAGACGATGGGACGAGCTTCGACTATCAAAAAGGCGTCTTCGCGAAAAGAACCGTTCAGGTCTCGAAACAGAATAACTCTCTCGAGCTCTCCATCGGAGAGACTCACGGAACCTACAAATTCCCTGACCGTACACTCATTGCCAGGTTCGTGGGATTGGAGAAGCGGCCAGTCGTGGTGAAGCTCTCCGGGGAGGTGTTGCCCATGGTTTCTCCAGTGGATCTCAACGGAGGCCAACGGGGATGGGCGTACGACGCTCCAGCAAAAGTTGTCTCGGTGAGGATCGGCGACCTCACAAAGGAACAGAACATTGTCCTGCAATAACATCGTTGAGTTTTTTGTCCGGCGGGTCACCCAAAGCCTGACAAGGAGTATGCTCTTCTCCTCTCATTGTTGTCGAATTGCAGCCTTTCGATTCTCGGAGATGTTTCCTATATTTGCATATGAAGCACTCCGAATTGGTCCTTGTTCTCGATTTCGGCTCTCAGTATACTCAACTCATCGCACGCCGTGTGCGCGAGCTTGGCGTCTATTCGGAAATCCATCCGTTTAACATCCCTCTTGACAAGATCCGAAGCCTGCGGCCGACTGGAATCATCCTCTCCGGCGGTCCGTCAAGCGTGTATGAGGAGGGGGCTCCAAAGTCTTCTCCGGAAGTGCTCGACCTCGGAATTCCGGTCCTCGGGATTTGCTACGGACTTCAGGTGATTGCCGAGCAACTGGGCGGCAAAGTTGATCCCTTTGCCAGAAGGGAATTTGGCAAGGCCACGCTCCGTGTCGATAAGAGCGACGACCTTCTCCAGGGGCTCGATGGCTCAACGCAGGTGTGGATGAGCCATGGAGATTCTCTCAGCCAGATGCCAAAGGGATTTGAACCGATAGCACATACCGACAACGCACCGATCTGCGCAATCCGGAATTCTGCCAAAAAAATCTTTGGCGTGCAGTTTCATCCCGA
>JAPLFP010000066.1 GCA_026390585.1 Ignavibacteriales bacterium
TTTTTCATGAGTACCCCTCTATACCAATCTCGTTTTTCCTGTGAGCAATTCCTGCCTCATGCCTTGCTTGGGGGCGTTGTCTCGGTTGCAGGAGCCAGTCTTACGCTATTTCTTCCGAACCAACCGGTCAAGTATCGGTGCGCTGATTTTGGCAACCTGGAGAAGTTGATCAGACACCTCCTCCAGAAATGTGTGATCCGTGTGCATTCGCCACAGCACTTCCGGCTTGCGCCAATCGGCGGCTGGCGAGTGCATGTCTATCACCGCCTCAAAGTATTTGGTCTGACGCGCCGAGGGAAAGATCCCACTTACCGCGGCCAACAATTCTGAGCAGAGTTTCCGTTTCCCGATAAGGTCGTTGGATCGGACTACACCGAATTTCATCTTCTGGCCATAGTTTGCGAAGTGCAAACCTAAATAGTACTGGTCCTCCCACGCCGGCTTCCAAAGAAGGATATTGGACCATGGATCGACAAAAAAAATCCCCTCGCGTTCAAACCTCCAGCCCTTCAGTTTCTTGGCCAGTCGCGATTCCAACCTATCGAGGAAACCTGAAACCAATTTTTCTCTGGCATCAGGCCACGACTCTGCCACAGCTGCAGCGATCTGCAAGTTGCGCTTGTTCTTGAGGATAAACTCCTGGATGGGGTTAGCTTTCATCGGTTTCTTCCTCTTGGTTGTTCTGGGACTCCCGTTTCAATGCTGATTCGACATATGCGATGAAATCTGACAGAAAATACTTGATCTTTGGGGCTTCACTTTGCCGACGGCAACTATCCAACCACTTGCGAAGCTCGCCTTGGTAGCTCCAGCAATGCAGTCTTCCCTTCGCTCGTAGTTCCTGCTTCTCCGACGGTTGAAGGGACCCGGGTGATCTCCCGTCGGGCGTTAGGTAAATCAAGGCAGTTTTGATGGTGCGGCCTCGACCACAATAGCTTAGGTGCTCCAGATAGTCTTTAATCTGGTCCCGTTGCTCCAACGAATCAACTTTGTTTTCGATGGCCAGCAATGACCCAGCTTCGATCAGTATATCAATCCGGCGACGGTATTTCATAATCCCGTGTGTGGGAGCTTCACGTTGCACCGTGACCTCTTTCGGAGACATGCCGTTTGTGCCCAGGTTAAGCTGCTTGAACAAGAGTCGCAGAAAAAGCTCCCCTTGTCCATGACCACCTTTGGGATCAAGCAAACCCGCCAAAATATCCGACAACTTATTCTCGTCTGGCTCAATCAGGTCAAGCACGTTGAAGCCTGTCGCCTGCCACTTGTCGCGCCGACGCTGCAGCATCCCGGCCAGTTCCACACGATGGCTTGCTGCGGCGAAAAATTGCTCCTGTTCACGTTGATCCAACGGCACGCTTGGTGAGACTTGAGCCACATTCGTTTCAGGCTCTTCCATTCGAGAGTTGATTCCAGCAAAGAATCGTTCCAACTCGGAACTGTGAACGCGCTTGCCTAATGAATTGCGAGAAGCTGGAGAAGTAGTTGTTGCGTTGGTTCTCATATCAGCCGTACTCTTCCTGTCAACAATTCCTGCATCATCCCTTGCTTGAGAGCGAGTGTCTTATCTCGACGCTCCTCCAACGCCGTGATCTCCTCGTCCATGTCCGACAGTACCTCGGTGATGGCGATTTGTTCCTCTATTTTTGGGAGCTGCACTTCATAGGCTTTCCTAATTACGCTTGGGTGCGCCTTCATGAGGTAGTCGAAGCTCTTTCGGCTATGCAACAGTTGAAGCTGCGCAGCGAGAAACCTATAACTGATCTTCCCCGTATCAACGCGCATAAAACCACAAACGTTCGTAACCGAGAACTTGTGCTTCAGCCTGTAGAAGAAATCGCCCCCTCCATCAATCGACCAGGTGATTAGTTCCTCGTCGAACATGAACTCCCCGTAACTACCAAATACACCGTCGCTCTTCACTGAAGAGGAGTAAATGGGGTAATCGCCTGGCGTTCGCTCAACGTGCCTTTTGGAAATGACCTTTCCGCGGAAGAGTCTCACGCGCTTCGCCTTCTCAAGCTGCTCGATTGTCTGGCTCTCCCATTCGCCACGGAAGCCGGGGAGGCGTTTTTGGCCCCTGAGGAGCTGCTGCATGGCGGCCCGTTTAAGGTCGCGCTGCTTGGCGATGAGCTGGTCCAACTTACCGATCAGCCCATCCACATCACTCAACGCCCCCGCGATAGCGCGTTGTTCCGTTAGAGTTGGTGGAACTCTTACTGTCAGCGCATGAAGATCATTACGGTTTACCCCGGGAACGCCACTCTTGCCGCTATGTGACTGGAAGTCAATTGTGCGAAGCAGATACGACACAAAAAGCGGATCGTTTCCATGAAAATCACTCACGAACAAAGTCGTGTTATGAGGCCAATAATCGTCCTGAACAAAGAACACCTCACCAATTGTGCCGTAACGCCCTGTAACCACACCTGGACCGGAAGCCCGTGCTTCGTTGTGCGTATCGCTCACTCCCGAAGAGGTAACAACAGGAATTGATCCCGGCTTGCGCGCTCTGTAAGGAAGATCGTAACCACGCTGGAGAGTGGCGAATCTTCCTAAATCCATCGATTTCCAAACGTTGGTCAGGATAGCACCCCCATCTTCTTGAGGTGTTCGTCCACGCGGGCGGCGAGCTTCGCGACTTCGCCGGTCAGCTGCGGCAGAGGGGTGGCGTAGCGTTCGGCCAACTGTCGAATACGCCCTGTGAGCGTTTGCGAAACTCGGTCCAGTTCGCCCTGAACGGCGGAGGCAAGAGCGGTCAGCCATTTGTCATCCACCACCAATGTCTTGATCTCGTCAACGGAAAGCTTTGGATATTTGGCGGCGACCCTCACATCGAGTTCCTTCTGTGCCTCTTTCACTTGCTTGCAGGTAACGGCATCCTTCTCAATGAGGGCTTGGTATTCCTCAAGCAGCTTGCGTTCGTCCGAGAAATCCTTGTCATCCTTCATCTCAGCAAGCCGCGCCTTAACGCTGGCCTTTGTCAGCTTCCCTTTGTCAGTTTTCGCATCTGCGAGCAGACCTTCATCGCCACCATGTTCTTCATCCATCTCTTGCATTTGCTGTATAATTGCATCGCGGTGTGCTTCCAGTTTCTCAATGGCTTTGGCTTCCGTTTGAAAATATCGATTGATGATTAGCGGTTGGGACATGAGGTCGGTGTTGGGCTTACCATCCAGAACGGCCTTCCATCCATCCTGTACGAGCATGTAAATATCGTCCTGCATGCTCTCTTCCCAGTAATCCATCAAGTGTTGATACACGTCGTAGGCATCAAGCAGCGGGGCTTTCTCAAAGGTGTCAAGGAGATTTTCGGAGAGCGTTTCGATGAGCACCTTGGGTTTACCCCCTTTGGCGATGCCTTTCAGGTGAGAGGTGTTGACCGTCTTCCACTTCGCGAACAACTTGGTGACGGATTCATTGAAGGACGTAAACTCCGAGTGACCAAAGATCGCCGCCTTGACCTCACCAATCGGCACTTTGAGTTGTGAGTAGCCGGGACGATTGCCCTTCTTGAAGAGCGTAGCTCGCACGCCAGGAAAGACCTCCCAGTAGCGTGCAAGATCATCAATGTCTCGATTGGGGATACCGCCGCGAAGGTGGGCGTCGATGTCCTGTATGTCCTCGGGGTCGGTGCTATCGATGTAGCGCGGGAGATTGAGGTTGAAATCGTTCTTTGGATCGCTGATCTCTGCCAGCGGCACCATACGGGAGTAGCGTTTATCTTCGAGCTGGCGCGTGAAGGTGTCCACGATGCGATGAATGTCCTGGGCGCGGAGGCGATTTTTGTTCCCGTCCTTCATGAAGCCCTTCGAGGCATCGATCATGAAGATGCCTTTGCGGGCAGCGGCGTGTTCCTTATCTACCACCACGATACACGCGGGAATGCCTGTGCCGTAAAACAAATTCGCTGGAAGTCCTATGATGCCTTTAATATATCCACGCTGCACAATGTTCTTGCGGATGACCGCCTCAGCGCCCCCACGGAAAAGAACACCATGCGGAAGAATACATGCTCCTTTGCCAGTGCTCTTAAGTGATGCGAGGATGTGCAGGAGAAACGCATAGTCACCGTTCTTCGTTGGAGGGATGCCATACTCGAAACGCTTGTACTCATCCTCAGCCGGATTGAAGCCATTGCTCCACGCCTTGGTCGAGAACGGTGGATTGGCAACTACGAAGTCGAAAGTCTTGAGGCCGCTGGTTCTGGCGTCCTTGAAGTGAGGGGACGAGAGGGTGTTGTCCTGCCAGATCTCTGCCGTGGGGCAGTCGTGCAATATCATGTTCATCCTGGCCAACGCAGCCGTGGCGTTGTCCATTTCCTGTCCGTAGATCGTAAGATCGCGGCCGGTGCTTCCTTTTGCCTCATCATGCGCTTTGAGCAACAGCGATCCGGAACCGCACGTAGGGTCATGGATTGTCTGGCTGTTACTTGTTGCGCTCCCGATGCCGATAACCTTTGCCATGATGCGAGAGACTTCAGCCGGCGTATAGAATTGTCCTTTGCTCTTGCCCGATTCTGTAGCGAAGTGGCGCATTAGGTATTCGTAGGCGTCACCCAGAATGTCATCGCCTTCTGCACGGTTGCTCCGGAAATCGAGTGCCGGATTATTGAAGATGGAGACGAGATTCGAGAGACGATCCACCATCTCTTTCCCCTTGCCCAGCCTGTCCTCGTCGTTGAAGTCTGCTACGTCGATCACACCCTTGAGCTGATTCTTTGCAGCGAGTTTGCCGATGATCTTGTTGATCTTGTCGCCAATCTCCTTGTCGCCCTTGAAAGCCACCATGTCGGCGAAGCTACCGCCCTTTGGGACGTCGAGCAAGTAGCCAGGCTGACTGGCTGCCTTGTCGGAAACATACTTCATGAACAAGAGAACGAGGACGTAATCCTTGTATTGAGAGGCGTCCATGCCGCCGCGGAGTTCGTCGCAGCTGGCCCAGAGGGAGGAGTAGAGTTCGGATTTTTTGAGGGGCATGAGGTTAGGATGATGTTTTATTTCAAGTGGAGGAAAAACTGACTTCAGAAAGAGAATGCCTTGGGGCGTGTTCCAACGCATATGGAGCGCCATAGCGACACGCCGACTTCTCGATTCCAAAGGACGTTTGGTTCACACGGTCCAATGACGAGCCAGTCTGAGTCAGGCCATATGTATCCAGCACTTGCTGCCGACGGCACCGACTTAGCATTTTGGAACTATTTTGGCTTCAATGCATCCGCCGTCAGTTCTTCGACAATCTGCGGAACTATGTCCCATCCATCGAAGCTATTGTAAAGAGGTTTCAACGCTTTATACACGTACATGTGAATGTCGCGCAGTTTTGTATTGAGAGGGACCGTGACAAAAGAGATTATCTCGTCTTGTTGGGACATTCGAGGCAACATGAGCCGTCTTGGCATCGCCCAAGATGTGATTTTCCTGTTAATGAGTCCAGACCATCGAAATGCAAAGCTCAACAAAGTGTGATTCAGTATGCATTTCATCTGCTTTGCCTGATCAATTCCAAGAGCTATGGCCTCCGCAATCCGCCAGATCGGAAGACCAAAATCTAGCTCTGTCATTGGGGCCGGGCGATTGCTGCTCGGCGAAACATCATCTTCAAGAGCTCGCCCATGATAGAAGCGGCCGTTTGGTTCAATCCGCCAAAAATCTAGATGGCTAAGTTGATCGATTTCTTGAATGGCAAGATAAGCCTCCCAAGCCAACATGCTTACGAATGGTCGGTCCTCTATACGATCGAATTTCCTGCTATCGACCCATAGTGGCCAGCCAGTGTATCGAGGGACATGAGCCAGCAAATTGAGGAAATCAGTGTTGGCTGCATACTGCAACAGATTCCCACTGATCACAAAAGCAACCTCCCAAGTGCCATGACTGGGCAATGTGATCTTTCGTTTTGCAGTCTCTTCTATGAACCTCGCTCCTCCGGCTCTGATCGCATCACTAGCCCGATCCTCCATCGGGGGTGGATTCACAGTGTCCCTCACTTGAGATGCGAACTCTACAATTCCCCATTTTGTTTCACTCGATTCCAGCGGCTCGAACCTGAGCTTGCTCCAGTCATATAGATGATGTGTCGAAACTATCGAACCGAGATCCTTGTTGGATGGAAACGTGTAATAGGGTCTCGCCTCTGGAGTGTGAATATAGTACATCGGAAGTATGGCAGAATTGCGAGGGGCTGTGTCTTCCTGGACAACAAAAGTCTGGATTTCTTTGCGGCACAATTCGTCATTGAAAAAGCCCGGTGTAATAATCGGCACTAGTATGGCCAGATCTCCCAATGAACCCTCTTCCCATTTGCGCCAAGCCTCGATTCGACTCGAGTTCTTGAAATCAAAGTGAAAATCAACGTCAGCGCCCATTTGTATGTTGATCTCTTTTTGAAGCAACTCCAGAAGACTTCGAAGATGGGCATCCTCCGCATCAATGCCAAACGGAGAATAGCTGACGAACAGAGTTGCATCGACTCTTTTCCTAGGGCCAAAGATCTGTACGTTTTGGGAATAGTCGCTTCGCACAACCCCTCTCACATATTCATCTCGACGACTCTTGAGCAGATCGGTGTCCTCAAGTTTCTTCGCTATGAGCGCCGCGAGAGTTGAATAGCTATATGCAAGACTGCCCGGGTCTGCAACACTTTCTTCCAAAACCGCCAATTTCTCTCCGAAGCTGTAGTAACTCTTGTACGGGATTTTTGTCGCCTCGAAGAATTCAATCAACTTCAGATCTCTGGGAAGCCAATCTCTTGTCATGCCCGAGAACTGTTCTGCGGCTCTACTAAGCCAATTCGTGTACAGAATATGCTCTGAACTGTCAAACCGACTAGGGATTGGGACTCTAGGCAGATTAGGCCGATCCCAAGAGAGTTTCTGGCGAGCGGCCAGTACTCTTTCAGCAATATCCAAAGTTCCTACAAGACCCTGTTCTGTCGGCGTGAATAGCATCAAGAGTATGTCGGGCATCTGGATAGTGCATAATCCCCCCTGATCCGTCAAGCCCGTGCGGCTGTCAATGAGAATAAAATCATACTCACATTTCCAAAGGTTTCTGAGCTTTTCAATGAACTCGCCACCCTGATTCTCGCGATAGTACTTTGTGAGATCGAACTCACGTAGACGCCTGAAGTAACTCGCGTCCTTTCTGCCGGCAGACAGAAAATCCAATCTATATTTCTCTTGTTTGGGCGAAAGGGGTGTCAGATAGTTTTTCCATTCAGCCTCGATAGAAGCCATATTTGCAGTTGAATTAGCAGCCGCAAATAGATCCAGTACGCCTCTTGTGCTTTGACCTCTAGCGAAATCCGAGTACTGACTCAGACAATTCTCCAATCCTGGCGCCTCAAGATCCCAATCAATTGCCAAACACTTGTAACCCCACTGAGCAAGTAAGACGGCAACATTGGCAAGTGCCATTGAACGGCCGACGCCACCCTTGTAAGAGTAGAATGTTACTATCGTACCTTGCTTGTCCAAGATTTGATCAAGCTAGTGTGGGAGATTCCAGTTGTTGACTGTTCGCTTTCAGGCGCTGGTCGTTTTTCGCATTGTCAAATGGTGCGTCGAGCCAGTCTTTCGTGATCCACTCACTGTTCCATGCCGGTGCTGAGTTTATGACTTTAGCGACGCTAGGAGCCCATGACTGAATATCCGTCTGAAAGTCCATGTACCTTGCAGATTTCTTGAAATACTCAGCAGTTGAGTTGTAAGACGTATGGTCATGATGCTGAATGTCCTTGGCAAACTGGGGGTATCTGTCTCCATCAAATAGCCTCACAGGTACAATTAGCCCCGACGGATTTCTAGCATTTCGAAAACTCAAACGCTGCTCACGGTACAGCATCACAGCACACTCACTTCTGCATGATTCTGATAGAAAATACTTAACAGACCAAATTGGAAGTAGTATTCTTGATCGTCCGAGCGCGCTCTTAAGACGCGCTTTCCAAGCATCGCCTGGATCGATGGAGTCTGTGTCCAGGAAAACTGCAGGCTCCCTACCGAGTGCCTCACGAAGGTGATGCTTGAATTCATCCAGAAAGATCGCACTGACCCATAATGTGTGATGCTTCCCTCGAGGATAACTAAGGAAAATATCCCAAACATATTCATCTGGCATTGTCATCGCGTAATCAACAAAAATCGGAGAGTACCTGGACTGAGAAGCTGTATTTCGGACTCAAAGTCCCTAACTCCTCTTGTTCGCACATCATAGCTAATCTACACGAATAATAAGGCGAATTCAACCGCAGGCAGCTGTAAGCAGCGGTGTGCCTCAGAACCCTGTCCGTGCTCCGCTAAACAGGCAACGCTCAAGCTCGAATAAGCGCAATCCCGTCAGCTTATGTGTTGATGAACCAGATATGCACGGGCCGATTTCCCTCTATTAGGGCAGACGGCTCGCTAGCCTTGAAGCAATCTTGTGAAGGCGGGGTTGGAACTTTTGTTGAGTCATACATGAAACTCTGCCAACTAGCGTGCTTGGGTGTTTGATCTAACGGCTTCCTCTTTACAAACATGCCGAGAGATAATAGTATGCCAATGCGCCTACGAATATCATTGGGGAGGAACATTAACAGCTTTGCCTGTTGCAGCTTGCAGGCCTGCTGCAGAAACAATTTTGACATCAAGTTTTTCACTTGCTTCCTTTTTCTTTGGATCGAACGGAATCTGAATAATAACGGGACGCTCCGATCTGACTGCTTTGCCATATGCTAGCATTTGAATTTGAGATAGGTTTGGAATATTGGCCACCATTTCTGGGCTATAAACGCTTGATAGATACTCCAAGCTGGTCTTGTCAACCAAAGAAAACGTGAGGTACGTATTGCATTGGGACAGAAGGGTCTTGCTAACCAGAGCAGTGCGTTGAGAAACAATTAGCAGGCCAATACCATATTTTCTGCCTTGAAGAGCTATCTGCGCCATCCTGCCTATGACCACCTGGGTATCACCCTTGTCGAATCCAAAGAAGTTCAATTCTGGAATGATGGTATGAGCCTCTTCGAGAACAATGAGAATGTTTCGAGCTTTTCGGTTTTTGCGTGCCCACGAGAAAATTGCAGATAGATAGAGTTCCGTCGCACGGAGAGTTGCCCGAGTGTTTGCGATGTCTGGCAGATCAAAGATGCCGAGGGCAGCGGTGTCTGGACGTAAGAAGCCGTCAACCCTTTTCTCAACTTCGGGCCTAATGCGTTTGATGTACTCATCGAGTTTTTTCTTCTCAGTCTCCGATTTGAATTGACCGAACTCAATCTGAGTGACAAGCTCATCAAGTTCACGATTCTGTTTATCGTCAAGTCCAAGTGCCTGAGGGTTGCAGTCAGAGAGTCTTTTAGCATATTCAGCAGTGAAGTCAACACAGAATACTTTGCATTTGTTGTTGACCGCGTGTCGAATGATATCAAATGCAAGCTCTGTTTTGCCAGTTCCTGTTACGCCTAAGATCGCAGTGTGAAATTCCAAGAGTTCCTTGAATCTTGCCTTGACCGCTAGAGACGAACGCGGTATAACACCTAGCTGGATGTCCTGAGGTGAGTCGGTCGTAGATTTGATCTGATTCTGATCAACAGGAAGAAAAACAGGAGTGTTCATTTCAGGAAGCCAAGAATACTTGACAAGCCCGCCATTCTCATCTTGTATACCGATTTGAATTGCCGAGACGACGTGCATTCCCCTGGGATTTCTCTCGAAATCCTCTTCTTTTGTTGAAGCGTCGAGAATCTGATAGAAAACCGTTGATTCGTTCTGGCGGCAAAAGACAAGGTCTCCCGATCGCAGTACTTGATCGCCTGCGACCTCAAATTTTATCACCGAGATTGTTGATTGTTCTACGACGAAACCGATGATATTAGCATCAAAAGCCAGATGAAAGAAGTCTTTAATGAGTTGTGCTCGGTCTAGTTTGTCCGTTCTTGAGTACACAGAGCCTGGGACAGCATCCTTGATCAAGAAATCTGCCTTGCCGAGGCATAGGCCCGTTCCGATCAGACCACTATCGCGAACCTGAGAAAAAAGAGGCAGGGCAGTAAGTTGAGACCCATCAGCGAGGCAGACCATTTTCGTTGTGTTACTCCGCCAGGAGGAATTGGAGTTTAGATTGACTCTAACAATGTTGGGGCTATCGATTCGCTCGATAGTTCCATCGAAGGACGCTTTCGCTAGGGATAATCCTAGAGAGCTGATATCCCGCACTAGTTGCCACGCCATTTCGATGGGCTTAGTAGAGACGACTAATATCCAGAACAGTCCAAGAAGTGACATTGCTTCAACATTCGAGGAATGAAAACCAAAAATACTGATTGAAGAAGGAAGCGTGTAGACCACTTCCGCTTTGCCGAAAGTAGTACTGAGCCTGTAGCAAACCACATTGATGTATGAACGTTTTGGAGACTCGAGTGGATCAACATTTTGAAAAATAATCGCAATTGAGGCGCATATTGAAGTGATCAGAGTCAGGGAAAATGAACACCAACGGAACCATTCGACAAAATTCCTTGTGGATTGAAGACTGCTCAAGTCAATGGACCAAAGTAGAAGAGACGTAGCTAGACAATTTATTAATGAATTTCTCGGTCTTACAAAATACGGGGAAAGAACCGTGGTGAAAGCAAGCATGCTGATTCCGCTAATGAACCAAATGTCTTGCCCCCCTCCGAAGGGTAATCCTCGATTTGTAATGACAAAACGGGCACCGAAGAGAATGAGCAAATAGATGAAGAATACTGTAACCCGTTGGACGAGACCAAAAGTATCTTTCGACGATTGGGCTGTCACATCTGTGTCATCAATATTCATTTTGCACTAGCCTTTTAATGGACAACGGTATTGAACGATTTGGCAAAATGCAGCGCCGTAGGGTAGTGATTGTCGAAGTGCGGGCGCGAATGCCAAGAAGATGAAGAGAAGAAAAGTGCACAGATTTGTGACAAGCAAGGACGTAGGCGAATGCTTTTGCAAGTGACGCCTCGTCTTCACCAAGCAAATCGAACATTGTCAGGTGAGTGGAACAGCTATTCGATGTTTTTATGACCATTCAAGTCAGCGCTCAGTAGCAGCGCAATGATACCTTGTGGATTTAGAGACGAAGGATTGCGTCTACACCACCCTACGCAACAACACTCGATCTTCCACTGTACACTGTACACTCAAGCACGGAAAAGCGCAATACCGGAAACCCGGTATATTTGCATCTGAGCTTGCAGCGAGCAGAAGGCAGTCCGCAGACGGGTAAACAGTGAAGAGCTTGCCCTGAGCGAGCCCCGCTTTCAGCGGGGTAGACTCCGCGAGTGGAAGGGTGAAGAGTGACAAGTGATTGGTGAGTAGTTAGTTGTGAGAAGTCAAACGGCCCGCCTGCGACCTTCCGCCTACGCTTCGCTTCCGCCTGCGCTTCGCTACGGCGGACAGGCCCGCCTTCGCACTACGTGCTTCCCCCTCCATTTCATTTCGGGGGACAGGTCGGCGGGCAGGTCGGCGGGTAAAGAGACGGCCCGCCTGCGCCCTCCGGGCTTCGGCGGGTAAAGAGACGGGAGACGAGAGACGGAAATGGAGGACGGAAGGCGATTTTTGGGCAGAAGAGGCACTTTGGCCCGTGATGACGGGCGTGTGAACGCTGAGTGCCAGCGAGCGGACACGCGACCAGCATGCCCCTCTGCATTTTCGTATGATAATCACCTCAGCGCTTCGAGAGCCTGTTAATGGTTATCCGATCGTTATCGTTTAAGACGAATTCCGCAATAGGCTCAGATAGTCATTTGGTGATCCCATTAATGATTACTTGATCCTATTCGTTTCCATCGCGCATCCCGACCTTTCCCCAGAGGCACAATCTTCTTTTGTTTCTTCAAATCCTGCAAAGCCCGTTTCAGGGTGGCAAAACTGACCCCTGCACACACCCGCTGAAGGTCCGCGAATGAGAATTCTTCAGGAAGCCGTCGAATGGCTCCAATCACCATCTCACGCTTTGCTCCTCGTGCTGTAGTCAGAGTTCCCACACGATCTTCGAATTCCTTGTAGGCGGCCGTTAGTATGCCAAGAAAGTAGTTCCACCAGGGAACAAGATCGTGTTCGCCTTCGTGCCATCGCTGAGAACTCTGAAGCAGGGCTTCATAGAAGGTCTCCTTGCTTTCTTCGATCACTCGTTCCAAACTGATAAATCGACCAACCTCATATCCCGCATGATAAAGAAGAAGCAGTGTGAGCAAGCGACCCATTCTTCCGTTCCCGTCTTTGAACGGATGAACACACTCGAAGTCGAGCACGAACGATGCAATGGCAAGGAGTGGCTCAGCGGTACCTTGTGAAATGCAATCGTTGTACGCCAAACAAAGTTGTTCCATCGTGTTTGGCGTTGCCGCGGCAGCAAGCGGTCGGAATCGCAGCTTGCGCGTTTCGTCCGGCATCAGCTCAATGATGGCATTATCTTCTTTCTTCCAGATGCCTGCCTCCTCCGGAGTGTACTTATACATGTCTTTATGCCAACGCAGAATCAAGTCGGGTGAAAGCTTGTACCTCCGCGCCGACGTGTGAATTTCAGCAAGCACATCGCGGTACCCGGCAACCTCCTGTTCGGAATGCCCCTTCGGTTTGGTCTTCTTCGCCACGATCGCATCAAGCCGCTCTGGAACCACAGTGATTCCCTCGATACGGTTGCTCGACTCGACGCTTTGGACCATCGCGACTTTCTTAAGGGTCTCCAGCACTTCGGGAAACTGATCCCGGAAGAGCCCTTGTCGACCGCGATATTCCCCGAGGGCACGAACGGACATCAAGAGCTGCTGACTGATCGCCTGATGCTGAAAATAATTGTGTTCAAAGGATTTCATGGGTGCACGCTGACCTTCTTCCGCTGCAAGAATGACTGATCAAGCAGCGCGATAGTGTTCATGGTATTAGCAACAAGCAATGGTACGCTACCGCCAGAAACACAGCAACCCGCAGATCCGCCGCTCCTCACCACATGCCCTCGGGTCCTGAGAATGCTGCACAGATCATTTTGGCGGTGCGCGACGATATACTTATGGTTCATCCGACCACGCCCCTGCAGGCCTGCTATGAATGTAATGGATTTTTGCAAGAGATGAAGACAAGCAAGTTGCGAACCGGTCAGACTTGCTCAGCATCTATCTTGGCAGAGTGCAACGTCAATACCGGAAACCCGGTATATTTGAAGAGGGGGAAAAAGTGAATGGTGATTGGTGAATAGTCCGCCTGCGCACTTCCGCCTACGCTTCGCTTCCGCCTGCGCTTCGCTACGGCGGACAGGTCGGCGGACAAGTCGGGCTTCCGCCAAACAAATGGCAGACGGGTGGAAAGTGAATGGTGAGGGCTCGGGGGTGAAGAGTAAACAGTGAAGAGCTTGCCCTGAGCGAGTCCCGACGTCCCGAGCGAGCCCCGCTTACAGCGGGGCAAACTCCGCGAGTCGAAGGATTTGTCGGGACGAGTCGAAGGGTGAATACCGAGACGAGACACGATGTCCCCGAATGGGGCGGAAGAAGCGAATGTGCCCCTAGGCATTCTTGGCCCATTACACCAAGGCCATGGCCTGTCTGCCTTAGCCACCCCGCTCAATCGTACAGTATGATCGTGGCGTCATCTACCTCATAGTCCGTCGATCGGCACTATAGCCGGCGCCTCCAGGTTGTCGAGTACAAGGTTCTGCGGCTTCGGTACTTTATGACATTCCTGCCAACGTCCTTCACAGCTTATTTCTTGCTATACAGCTTCTTCACTCTCGCTTCCCCCGTCACCGGGTTCTTGTAGTACCGTTCAAGCGTCAATGTACGTCCGTCATCGGAGAGCTTGTATGAATCCACGATCAGGAAGTCCTGTGCAACCCCTTCCAGGGTTGGCGTGTCGTGATTTGTGATCGTCAAGATTTTCTTGTCCTGCGACCACTTTGCGGATTTCCTCGATATGCCGGTCTCATCCTTCTTGACTTTCTCTTTTCCGTCGAGGGAGTACGTATCCGATGCTGTCTTGAAATCCGCACTTCCTTGCTTCTTGTAAATCTCGCTGAACGCTATCGTGGATACATTTTGCGTGATTCGCAGGATCACCATGCCGTCGAATTTAGGCTCCAGCGTGTCAGGAGTGCTTTTGGCTTTCTCATACTTCCATTGACCCGAGAAGTTGGCCGGGGTTTGGGAATAGAGGGTTGCGGTCGAAATGAAACATCCGAGAATGACGAAGAGTCTGATGATGCGCATTTGAGCCCTCCTGAACCGTGGGACCAGTTTGGTGGTTTGTGGCTGCATGTTTCGGATGCTATGAATTGTTTGTGCGATGGTCTCAGCGCGCAAGCAACGCTCCAAACTCAAAACTTCAAACCTTAGGCCGTGTCGTGATACGGCTCTACCTGAACGGCGCCTCCAGCTTCTCCAGTACGAGCTTTTCCGATTTGGAAACCTTGCCAATCCCGAGAATGCCGCCCGAGGCCTCGGCAACGGCTTTGGCCCGGGCCAACACATCATTCTTGAAATCCACAATCTGATTGGCGCTCAGTTCGTTGCACAGTCCTTCCACATAAACATTCCAAGACGTGAAAAGCTGATTCTCCGGTTTCGTTCCCAACCAGCTCGAGAGCATCATGTACGCCTCTGTCCCATCCTCGATCCCGGTCTTGCTTGCTTCTTTCAAAATGAGCTCGCGCTCTTCCTTGCTGATATGCCCATCCGCCCAGGCGACCTCGAGCAAGGGGACGAGCGTCAGCACCATCATCATCTGGGGCTGAACGCCAAGGTCCATGAGCTTCTGAAGAATCCATTTGCTCTTTATCCCGGTGATCCTGGAAAGCTCCTCTCTCGTTTTTATCGCTTTGAACTTTGTTATGAGCTGCTCGATGAGATTCTTGTCCTGCTTGTGAAAGTATTGCTCGACGAGGTCTTTTCCCCATTCTTCAAGCGTCATTGTCGTTGGCTCCTCGATTGGATCTTTTGCCGTAGGTGGTGCCGCTTCCTCCGAAGGCCTGCCCGCCCTCATGAACCTTGGACGGCAGGCGGGAGTTCTTCGGACAAAAAGTAATGTTGTGTTTTGTTGTCGAGACTGCAAATGGAAGCGAGCACTAGCGCCTTACTGAATACCGGCCCGCTTCGCAGCCCGCCCGAACGACCATTCGGTCGGGCGGGTCTGGCGGGCAAGATCTCTTATTAGAGGTGGCACTAGAACCACAGCCTACTTAACTCCAATGCCATCTGGCACAGCGTTTTTCACAGTTTCTTCGCCGGGCTTTGCTTCTCCGAGCACAAATGCTTTGTAGATCTTGTTTATCATTTGCATCATAATGGTTGACCCGATGATGTTCTTCTGCGCATCAGGTTCGGAAGACGCCACAAAAACAAACAGCAGCGATACCCTTCCTTTAAGCGAATCCGCGAGAGCATAACCCTTTCCATCGAGTGTTGTGAGCGGAACAGCAGGCACTTGTTTGCCGAGGAGTGTATAGTACTTGTCGTCGCTGTTGCCAATATTGATGAGTGCTTTCGGTTTCTTTGCCTCTCGCTCACGCGCGAGATCAGTCTGCCACGGTTCTGTTTTTTCGATCGTGATGTTCTCTTTCCCATCCAAATTCAGGAGAACCTCTTCAATGAGTTTTCCAAACAACCGCAGATCGATCATTATGGCCTGATTGATGCCGCGTATCTTCCCCGTTCTGTCAACGAGAAGCACGCTGAAGGGTTGAGCATTCAGTTCCAGAAGTGAATCTGCAACTGTGAAGAACTTCTTTCCACTCGTGCTCTTGCCATTGATCGCGACATCGAAGATGCTTTGTTCCTTGAGTTTCTTGTAGGTCGGATCTGCTACGATCGGAAAGAGCAACTCGACCTTCACTTTGTCCCGAAATACATCCTTCAGCACGGCGTTCGCTGTCGCCAGATCTTCTGATTGGGCTATACCGAGCACTTGTAGCTTTGGGAGAGGGTTACTGCTATATCGTTCCACAGATTGCGCCTCAGCGACAACTGAGAAGCAAAAGAAGAGGCAGAGGTAAGAACTCAGAAATGATTTCATAGGAGCATGTCCTTTCCGCAATTGTGGGGGGAATTACGACTCACGGTACCGGCGGGAAATTGCTTGTGACCAAGTCACCAGTCCGTTGCCAACAGAAGCTGCACAAGCGAGTGCCGACCCGACATATGACTGTCAGGACCTCCGCCAGAAAGATGGCGGACGAAAAAATCCTGACAGCAAAGCATAATGAAGAAACTCCAGCTCGTTCGTCTGATTCAATAGACACACTCTTTCGCTGCCTCTGCAAAGATTCGAAGGTTTTCGACGGGAGTATCAAAGAAATGGTCTGAGGCAGAACAGACATACCCTCCATCGGAACCAACTTTTTCGAATAGTTCAAAGACATTCTTTCGGATATCCTCTCTGGATCCGGTTGTCAGCGTGTTGTGTTGATCAACTCCGCCGATGAGCGCCAGACGCGTGCGTATCTTCTTCTTGAGCTCCCATGGCTCCTGGTTTCCGCCGACACTTGGCGGAGCGACCGTTTCCGAGGCATCTGCGCCGTTCTGCACGATATATTCTTCTATTCCATGCGTCCCACCGCATGTGTGGTACGTTATCAGAAAATCCAAGCTGTGAAGAGCTTCATGCATTTTGCGATCATACGGCAGGCAGAACTCCTTATGCAGCTCGGGTGAAATGACTGTTGACGAAGCCGAGCCGCCGCCGGTTTCGATGAGATCGAATGCTGCCCCCTTCATCGATTCGATGAATTGTAGTTTCTTGTCGAGCAGAATGTGAAGCAATTCATGTACCCATTCCGGTCGTTCCATGGCCAGAAGAATGAGATCGCCGATATCCATCAGGCACGCTGCATGCTGCCAGCATCCGGCCTGATCACCCCAGACAAATCCGCGCAAGATTCCGTGATCCCCAACTTCGTCATATTTCTTCCTGATCGGTTCGAGATTCAGTTTCGGCACCGGCATGTATTTCTCTATGATATGAATATCGTCATCGTGTTTGATGAGGTACTCTGTTATCCAGGTGGTTTTTCGATCACCTCTGGTCTTATAGGACAGGGTTCCTTCAGGAGTCTCGATGACGTGATGAATGATGCGATCATACGGATTCTTGCTGACGACCGTTGGGATGTCCCTCCAAGTCGACGTGTTCAACTTCGTGAAGTCTGCATCGACCAGCCAGAATTGCGCCATCTCCTCGAAATACTGGATCTGTGCGTCGAGACCAACTTGTTGAAATGCTTCCAGATCGCTGATGCCGCCCATGTATTCTTGCAGATGATATCCCTGCCATTGGTGAACCGTCGCCGGCATATGGTCTGGCTTTCCCCTATGGATTGCTGTCATCAGACGATCTTTCGCCGTCACGTTAGTCTCCTCGGATGGGAAATGACTACCACAATCAAATTGAACAGCACAAGATGCGGAGACCTATGAACACGACAACCTCTTTCATCGCATCTGCTCCGCCAAAATGTCAAGCACGGCGGACGCAAAAATCGCGGAATCCAGAGGTTTCTCCATCACATCCAACAAGGTCTTCTGGAACGGTAGGCGGGAAATTGACTGTGACCAAGTTACCAAGTCACTAATCCATTGTCAACTCAAGGCAAAAGCAGAACTCGAACCTTTGACAAATCTGTCAAAGGTAGAGGTCAGAGCCTTGAAGTGTCTGGAAAAACTGACTAACTTGAAGTATGAACGACTGAGAGGAAGAACAATATGAACCAAAACACATTCGAAAGAATCCGCCAGTGCTATTTGGCGAAGGGAATCAAGGTCAACAAGTCATACCCATTCCTGGGTGGCGGGCTGTTCATCAAATACATCACAAATGATGGCGTCCAGGAAAAAGTGTTTCAAGAGAAGGCCTTCTTACGGGACGCAAAACGCAGAGGTTTCTACTGCGAACCGACTGCATTTCGACACCTTGAACTTCCTGAGAATGTTCTGGCGCAAGAGACAAAGCTCTGTGAAGAACTAGGATGGACAAAAGAAGAACTGAACACTACTCTTGCAAGCCTTGCCGAAAACGATGCTGTGTGCTTGACCGAGACAGTGAACGGTCGGAAAATAGGACTTGCGTTGGCGACTCAACACTTAGTCAATGACAAAGAAGTGGTGCTGTTCGGTAAACTGGAAGAGTATGTGAGTCACGAATAGGCGGATTAGATGTGGAGTGGGTTTCGACTCAGCAATATCATCTGAGATTGTTCTTGGGCGACTCACAATCATCTCGTCATCAACTCCAGAACATCAACAACCAGACAAAAACGTGTTGAACAAAGTGTCGAAAATTCGTATCTTATTTCAACAAAACTGACCCGGCAGAAAACCTGTGGTTCAGTGAAATCGAAATGCGCCCATAGCCGCCAAAGTTTCCCACGAGCGGTTTCCAGCGAGTGGTTGAAACTTTGAGCGTCCCGATCGTCTTCTGATCGGGATCAGAAAGTCAGCATGTTGGAATTGTCAACGCGCCCATAGCTCAATTGGATAGAGCATCAGCCGGAGTTTATCCCGCCGCAGGCGGGAGAGCTGATGGTTCCGTCACAGTTGAACCGACATC
>JAPLFP010000076.1 GCA_026390585.1 Ignavibacteriales bacterium
TATTATGATGAAAACAATCGGCTTGATCGGTGGCATGAGCTGGGAGTCGTCGCTGGAATACTACAGAATTATCAATAAGACGACGAAAGAAAAACTCGGGGGGCTCCATTCTTCACAATGTATCCTCTTTTCCGTGGACTTCGAAGAGATCGAACGACTACAGCATCAGGGTGCGTGGGATGAATTGACGAAGATCATGATACGCGCTGCGCAAAGCCTCGAAAGAGCCGGGGCCGAGTTGCTCGTGATCTGCACGAACACGATGCACAAAATGGCTGATGCTGTGCAGGCCAGCATAGGGATACCGCTTCTTCACATAGCGGATGCAACTGCGATGGAAATCCAGCACCAAAACCTGCACACAGTTGGATTGTTGGGCACGAAATTCACAATGGAGCAAGAGTTCTACAAAAAACGATTGTCAGAGAAGTTTGGCCTGAAGGTCTTAATTCCAGCGGACGATGAAAGGGAAATTATCCACAGCATCATTTACGATGAGCTGTGCCTGGGACAAACCAAAGAATCGTCGAGGGCCGAATTCATTCGCATTATCAACAACCTCGTTACGCGAGGGGCTCAAGGAATCATATTGGGATGCACTGAAATCCCACTTTTGGTGAAACAAAAAGATGTTGCCGCGCCGATATTTGACACGACGACTATTCATGCAAGGCACGCTGTGGAAGCGGCATTGAAGGGATAGGAAATTTCTCCCCAGAAACATTCATTGTGCAGAGAACAAGATCTTCATGACTGTCGATAGTCCCATGCACGCCCTGAAATCAAAGCACTTGGCTGCCGCCATCGTTCTGAACGCCGTAATTTTTCTGGTTGAGATCGTTGGGGGTGTGATGACCAACAGCATGGCCCTCATCTCTGATGCCCTGCACAATTTTAGTGATCTCCTCGCACTGGCTTTGAGCTATGCAGCTTCGAAGATTGTCCTGTGGAAATCCAACTCGCAGAAATCTTACGGCTATGGAAGAATAGAGATTCTGGTGGCTTTCATCAATGCGGCAGCCCTGGTTATCATTGGCCTCTATGTTGTCTATGAGGGCGTGCGGAGATTCGCCGATCCCCAGGTAGTCAATGGCACCTGGATGCTCAGCATCGCGTCGTTTGCATTTGTCGCAAACACGGCCGGCACGCTCTTGTTGAAACAACACGCACACGCGGATCTGAATATGAAGAGCGCCTATCTGCATCTCCTGACTGATGCGGTTGAGTCGATTGGGGTCGTCGTTGTCGCAGCCATGATCGCATGGCAGGGCTGGCAAGTGCTTGATCCGTTGATCTCGATTGGCATTGGGGCTTTCATCATTAAGAGTGGTTGGGATGTGGTCTCGGAAACGACTCATCTTCTGGCTGAAGGGACGCCGAGAGGAATCGATCTGGACGAGGTCGCGAGGTTTATGCAGTCATTTCCTGGAGTTCGGGAAGTGCATCATGTGCATATCTGGGGTTTATCCTCACATCTACGCGCTCTGAGTGCCCACATCGTCGTGGAGGATCAACGAATCAGCGAAGCAACGAGGATTACTTCACTTCTGGAACATGCGCTGGAAGAGAAGTTTGGGATCAATCATCCAACATTTCAGCTTGAATGTAGCACTTGTCCGGAGCAAGGAGTCGTGGTGGATGCCCATCATGAATCACGAGAGCACAACCACCTAGCATAACGTGAAATGATATCGAACTCCAACCTCGCTAAATTGCGATCAATCGTCGGTGAGCCCAATCTTCTTGATTCGGCTGAAGATCGCATTTCCTATTCCTACGACGGAACCCCGATTCTCAAACAACTCCCAGATGCCATAGTCATTCCGCGGAGCGTCGATCACATTGCGCAAATCCTCAGAGTCGCCAATGAGGAACGTTTCGCCGTCGTTCCGAGAGGATCCGGCTCCGGTTTGAGTGGCGGTTCTATTCCCGTCGAAAACTCAGTGGTCTTATTGACGAACCAATGGGATCGGATTCTGGAAATCGATCAGAGCAATCTGACCGTCTGGGTCGAACCTGGTGTCATTACCGGAACGCTTCATGCGGCGGTGGAAGCACTTGGGTTGTTCTATCCTCCTGACCCCGGAAGTGCAGTCATCTGCACAATAGGAGGAAACGTAGCTGAGAATGCAGGAGGAATAAGAGGCCTCAAGTATGGAGTCACGAAGAACTATGTGCTTGGTATGGAAGTTGTCCTCCCCAGCGGAGAAGTAGTCGTCACTGGTGGAAAATCGGTCAAGGATGACGCAGGATTCAATTTGAAAGATTTCTTGATTGGATCGGAAGGAACGCTCGGCATCATCACCCGCGTTCTGTTGCGCTTGATCCCGAAGCCTCAGTCCACACAAACGATGCTGGCATTCTATTCCAGCCTGGGCGATTCCGCGGAGACTGTGTCGGATATCATTGCATCAAAGATTACCCCCGCAGCTCTCGAATTCCTCGACAACACAACAATTCGATGCGTCGAAGAGTATGCCCATCTTGGTCTTCCAACGTCGATTGAATCCTTATTGTTGATTGAGGTCGACGGAAGATTCGCTGAGGTCGAAGAAGATGCCGCCAGGGTCGTTGACATCTGCAAACGACACGGTGCACTTGAGATTAGAGTCGCCAGTGATGAACAGGAGGCGGTCAAGCTGCGCGCGGCGCGTAAGGTGGCATTTTCCGCACTTGCTCGTGTGCGACCCACGACAATCTTGGAAGATGCAACTGTGCCGCGCAGTGAAGTTGCACCGATGCTGGAAAGCATCAACCGCATTGCGCGCTCCTATGGTCTTACGTTCGGTAACTTCGGACACGCCGGCGATGGAAACCTCCATCCGACGTGCCTGACGGACGAACGGGACAAACAAGAGATTCACAAGGCGGAACAAGCATTTGATGAGATTTTCCAGGAGGCCGTGCGATTGGGAGGGACGATAACCGGCGAACACGGCGTCGGGCTGTCCAAGTTGAAGTTTCTTGAAAGAGCGCTCGGTGAGCCGGCCATCGACATGATGCGCAAGATAAAGAAAGCTGTCGATCCCAACAGTGTCCTCAATCCCGGGAAGGTGTTCTCTCTCCGACCGCGATGCGAAGGTCCCTTGCCGTCCAATAGAGAGCAGATCAAGAAGTTCGCCGATTCCGGGGCCTTCATATAGACCGTGCATACTCACGTGAGAATATACTCCCGCCGTCATCCATTGTTCAAGATGGTGTGTTCTCGTCGATGCTGAATTCACGATTCCCATCTCCTCAACCGTTCAAAAACAAATCAGGTTCTCTGACAATTGAACACTTGTCGGTTTTTTCTGTATCTTCATTTTGTCACACACTTGCCTCGGGAATGAAGTCATGGAAGACGCTCTCCTCATAGACAGAATACAGTTTGCGTTCACCATTATGTACCATTACCTCTTTCCCCAGCTGACAATGGGACTCGGCCTGCTCATCGTTCTCTTGAAGGGCCTCTCCATCTGGAAGAATGATGAACGCTACAACCAAAGTGCGCGATTCTGGGCGAAGATCTTCGCTATCAATTTCGCCGTTGGTGTCGTTACGGGAATACCGATGGAGTTTCAATTCGGTACGAACTGGGCCAGATTTTCCACGTTTGCTGGAGGCGTCATCGGACAGACA
>JAPLFP010000294.1 GCA_026390585.1 Ignavibacteriales bacterium
GGGCTTCAGCCTGGGGAATCGTCCGGGGAAATCCATCCAGGATGAATCCATCTTTCGCCGCGCCCATCGTCACAACTTCCCGGATCAGACCGATCATCACATCGTCAGGGACGAGCATTCCGGCGTCGAGGTATCCTTTGGCCTGTATGCCAAGCGGGCTTTTTTTCGTGACCGCCTCGCGCAGCAGATCACCCGTTGAGATGTGGGGAATACGGAACTTCTCGGCAAGGAGCTTTGCCTGCGTCCCTTTTCCAGAACCCGGAGGGCCAAAGAGAATCATGCGCATGAGAGAGTCTTTCTTCGTCGTAGAATCAGAACAACAAGGTTCAAGTCAGTGTTTCTGTGATGGCTGGTTTGGATTTTGCCTTTGACTTCTTCTCTTCGACAGCAAGCTGGCCGCATGCCGCCTCGATATCTTCTCCGGCACTGCTCCGAACCATAACCGTGATATTTGCTTCCCGCAATGCCTGTGCAAACTGTTCCATCCGGTCACGCGGCGTTGGCTTCAATGTTGCAGCAAAACCCGACGCCCCGGTAAAGTCAATCGAGTGGAACGGTATGATGTTGACCTTGCATGGGATACGTTTTGATAGTGTAACAAATTTTTTGATGTCTTCCTTCGTGTCATTGAACCCGTCAAACAGGATATATTCGAATGTCGGCCGGCGGCGGGTCTTGCGGTAGTAGTACTCCAAAGACTCGATCAAGTCGCTAACGCTGTGCTTCTTCGTGATAGGCATCAACTGCGTGCGCTTCTCGTTGTCGAGCGAATGGAGCGAGAGGGCCAGTTTCACCTTGCGGTCTTCATCTGCCATTTGCCGGATCTTATCGGCATATCCGGCCGTCGAGATGGTGATATGCTTGGTGCCGATATTCAGTGACCGGTCGTCCGACAGGATATCGACCGATTTCATTACTTCTTCGTAGTTCAGCATCGGTTCACCCATGCCCATATAAACGAGGTTGGTAATGCGTCTTTCGGCATGGCGTTGCGCCTGAATCACCTGATCGATGATCTCCCCTGCAGTCAGGTTCCGCAGAAACCCCATCGTCCCCGTAGCACAAAACTTGCAGTCCAGGGGGCAACCCACCTGTGTCGAAAGGCACAATGTCAGGCGTCGATCAGCCCCCGGCGCGGTTTCTTCCGGAGGAATCAAGACGCTTTCGATCATCAGGTCATCGATCAGGCGGAACAAGAACTTGATGGTCCCATCTGTTGAAGAGACGCTTTTCCTGACCAGCTCAAGATTATCCACTCTTGCCGAATGTTCAAGAACGTCCCGGAATTCCCTTGAGATATCTGTCATCTCGTCGAACGACTGCGCCCCCTTGGCGTACATCCAGGAGAAGAGCTGGGTGGCACGATACTTCTTTTCGCCAAGGGATTCGACGAATTCCTGCAATTCCTTCAGAGACAGTCCTCTGATACTCTTCTTTTTCAAGGGTCCTTAACCACGATGAACTCGTTCAGCAGCCACAAAGTCACAGAGACACAAGGAATTTGGAGAATCAATCGTCTGATTCCGTCTTTTATCAACGGTACATTGAAGTTAATGAGGAATCCGAGACGCTTACCAGTCAGTTTCAGATGACTGAGCAGTTGAGCCTGCCAAACGGGATTCATTTCATCAACCGCCTTGAGCTCACAGATCACAAGGTTTTCGACCAAAACGTCCAATCGTAATCCTTCGTCGAAAGCAATCCCGTCATAGCTGATGGGAAGATCTAGCTGACGCTCCACATGATATCCCCTCTTGGACAGCTCATGGCAAAGGCACACTTCGTAGATCCTCTCTAGCAGTCCGGGACCCAACTGCTTATGAACCGCATAAGCTGCCTCTACTATGGCACTTGCGATCTCCTCTTCACGTCCCGAAAGGGGTTTGAATTCCATCTTTCTCCTTTGTGCCTTCGCGCCTTGGTGGCGGAATTGTCCCAGGATGGGATGTAAAATTAGCGAAATATGGCAACGAGAGCAAGGGAGATTCCCGAAATCTCGAGAGTGAACGAACCAAGATTTGAATGCCGACGGCGCTTCAACTATATTGACATCACAAGCCCCTCATTCTCCACCATCACAATCGGAGCTTCCTATGAAACGGTTTGTCGGTCCTACTCTGCTCTTGATCGTTCTCTTTTTTGTCGGCTGCAGCGAATCCCGATTGAAGAATTCTTCACGTGAAGATAAGAACGGTTGGATCTCTGTTCACCTCGAAGGAACGCCGAGTCAGATCGGATATCAACATGGATACCTCCTCGCGCCAGAGATTGATGATGCGATCAAGATGTTCGCGTTCTACTTTGAGAATGGTTCGGTAAAGAAAGACTGGAAGTTTTTCCGGGACGCTGCCGAGCGAATCTTTTGGCCTAAGCTCGAAAAGGAATACCAGGAGGAAATTCAAGGGATCGTCGATGGACTGGCAGCACGCGGGTACAAGTACGACAAGATCGACATCACAGCTCTCAACGCCAACATTGAGATTGCATCGTACTATGTCCCATGGCTCGCAAACAAGGCCAAACAGGATTCTCTGAACAACAGGGCTCCGGGAAAATGCAGTGCGTTTATTGCGACCGGCAGCTACACCGAAGACGGAAAGATCGTCATCGGCCACAACAATTGGAGTGACTACATCAACGGTGAGCGGTGGAACGTCATCGCTGACATTGTGCCTGCCAAGGGACACCGGATCCTGATGGATTGCATGCCGGGACTTATTCACAGCGGCGATGATTTTGCGATCAATGGCGCAGGTATTCTGTACACCGAGACAACCATCACTCAGTTCAAGGGGTTTGACGAGAATGGAACGCCGGAGTTCATGAGAGCCCGCAAAGCGGCGCAGTATGCGAGTTCCATCGATGACTTCATCAAGATCATGACCACGGACAACAACGGTGCCTATGCAAACGATTGGCTCGTCGGCGATACGAAAACCAATGAAATCGCCCGGCTGGAGCTTGGCCTGAAGAATGCTCCTGTGTGGAGGACGTTTGACGGAATGTACGAAGGATCCAACTTTCCCAGCGATCCCAAGCTCACTTCCGAGGAAACAACGTTCAATCCCAACGACATGACCGTCTCAGCAAACAGCCGAAAAGTCCGTTGGGCCCAGTTGATGGTCGAGAAGAAGGGGAAGATCAACGTCGAGATCGCCAAAGCGATGGAGGGGGAACATTACGATCCGATCAAGAAGACCGAAACCGCCAGTGGCTGCGTGCTGTGCGGACACATCGACGTCGATCCGCATGGAGCGCCGGAGTGGAGCAACGCGCCGTACTTCCCGACGGGCGCCGTTCAAGGCAAAGTAACGTCGGCAGCGCTCGCAAAGGACATGAAGATCTGGGCCCGCATGGGTCACCCTTGCGGCGAGGATTTTCTTGCGGCTCCGTTCTTTGAGAAGCATCCCGAGTACAGATGGCAGGAGAAGTTCTTGAAGGATATGAAGGGAAATCCGTGGACGCTGTTTGAGGCAAAGAAGTAGGAGTGTAACCAATCTCGGCTTGCATCAATGAGTCCGTAGAAACGAGAAACCCCGAGTTGCGCACGCAGCTCGGGGTTTTCTGTCGGTACGAAAAAGAAATCCCGTTCCAGATTGCTCCGGAACGGGATTCTACTAAAATCTCCCGTCGAACGACGACGGGGTTCTCATTCCGACTTCGCACTTAGCTTCGCTGCGCTCGCTAAGTGCGGTCGGAATGGAACTGGCATCCGTCCTCTTCAGCCCGTGGAGTTGGGGCTCGCCGATAAAAAAGAAACCCCGAGCCATTTTCATGACCCGGGGTCGGAAATAAAATCCTGGCATCGTCCTACTCTCCCATACAGTCACCCATATAGTACCATCGGCTCCGAGGGGCTTAACTTCTCTGTTCGGAATGGGAAGAGGTGTTACACCCTCGATATTGACACCAGAAAGAAAATTCAATTGAGAAGTGCATAACCGTTTTACAGCTTTTTGGCGTACTCACCCAAAACAATATTGATGCACCGGTATCTGGATCTGTGATCAATAAAAATATTGGTTAAGTCGCACGACCTATTAGTACCACTCGACTCGAGCATTACTGCTCTTACATCTGTGGCCTATCAACCAAGTCATCTCCTTGGGGTCTTTAGGGGATATAATCCCGGGAAACCTAATCTTAGGGCGGGTTTCGCACTTAGATGCTTTCAGTGCTTATCCCATCCGGACATGGCTACCGAGCAATGCCATTGGCATGACAACTCGTACACCGTCGGTCCGTTCACTCTGGTCCTCTCGTACTAGGAGCGACACCCTTCAAGTTTCCTCCGCCCGCACAGGATAGGGACCGAACTGTCTCACGACGTTCTGAACCCAGTTCACGTACCGCTTTAATTGGCGAACAGCCAAACCCTTGGGACCTTCTCCAGCCCCAGGATGCGATGAACCGACATCGAGGTGCCAAACCTTGCCGTCGATATGAACTCTTGGGCAAGATCAGCCTGTTATCCCCGGCGTACCTTTTATCCTTTGAGCGTTGGCTCTTCCACTCGAAGCCAACGGATCACTAAATCCTGCTTTCGCATCTGCTCGACTTGTAGGTCTCACAGTTAAGCTCCCTTATGCTTTTACACTCGACGCATGATTACCAACCATGCTGAGGGAACCTTTGAGAGCCTCCGTTACAGTTTAGGAGGCGACCGCCCCAGTCAAACTACCCGCCTAACACTGTTCCTCCGCCGGATTCACGGCAGCAGGTTAGAATTCAATCAGAACAAGGGTGGTATTTCACTGACGACTCCACCGAAGCTAGCGCCCCGGCTTCACAGTCTCCCACCTATGCTACACATGCTTTGACCGAACCCAATGCTAGGGTGCAGTAAAGGTGCACGGGGTCTTTCCGTCCATGTGCGGGTAACCGGCGTCTTCACCGGTACCACAAGTTCACCGAGCCCGTGGTTGAGACAG
>JAPLFP010000031.1 GCA_026390585.1 Ignavibacteriales bacterium
GGGTCAAGAGCGCTTGCAGGTTCATCCATGAGGATTACCTCAGGATTCACTGCCAAGGTGCGAGCGATGCATAGTCTTTGTTGCTGACCACCCGAAAGGCTTACTCCCGATTTGTTCAGTGAGTCTTTCACTTCATCCCACAATGCCGCTTGCTTCAGACTCCGCTCAACAATGTCGTTCAATTGAGATTTTGGCACACCCCCCGTCAGCCGCAAACCGATAGCCACGTTATCGAAGATCGACATCGTTGGGAAAGGATTGGCTTTCTGGAACACCATTCCCACGCGCTTTCGCACCAGCACAGCATCGGTCCCGTAGATGTTCTGACCCTCCAACTCAACCGTCCCCGTCATCGTTCCACCTGCAACTTCATGCATCCTGTTCAGGCATCGTAGGAAGGTGGACTTGCCACATCCCGACGGTCCGATGATTGCCACCACCTTATTTGCAGCAACATTCAGGTTGACGTCGTAGAGAGCCTGCACCTTGCCAAAGAATGCACTCAGGTTTCTTGCCGTCATCTTCACGATCGTAGATCTCTCCTGCTTATCTGCCGTGAAAGCTGCCGGAGTTGTAATTTGACTCATCACGTCTGTTGTCATATGCACTCACCGTTGAACATACTTGCTCCGTGTCACTGCCCGTACTGCCAAACTGAGTCCAGACATAAGAATGATTAGCACAAGCGCAGCGGTCCAAGCCTGATTGTTCCAGTCTTCGAATGGAGCTTTTGCATAATCATAGATAAACACTGTCAGTGATCCAATCGGCTGGTTCAAGGAAGTCGACCAGAACCTGTTGCCAAGAGCTGTAAATAATAGGGGCGCAGTTTCGCCTGCAATCCTGGCAATAGACAGCAGAATGCCAGTGATGATTCCGCGAAATGCGGTCCGTACCACAATCTGCATTGTGGTTTTCCACTGCGGGATCCCCAACGCCAGTGCAGCCTCACGGTACGAATGAGGAACAAGGCGAATCATTTCCTCCGTCGTGCGAGTTACGGTCGGAATCATCAGGATCGCCATCGCGACCCCCCCCGCAAGTGCGGAGAAATGTTTCATGGGAACGACGACGAGGCCATAAGCCACGACGCCGGCAACAATCGAAGGAACGCCGCTGAGAACATCCGTCATAAATCTCACGAAATAGGCGAATTTGTTATTGCCAAACTCCGCGAGGTAAATCCCTGTCAAGATTCCGATTGGAAGGCCAATTGCGCTCCCCGTGGCAACCAGGACTAGTGTCCCGACGATCGCGTTTGCCATTCCACCCCCGGTCTCCCCCACCGGTTTCGGCATCTGGATGAAGAAATCCAGATTAAGATAGCTGACGCCGCGATCAATTGTATAGAAGAAGATCAGAACAAGAGGTACGATTGCTATCACAGCGCTCAGATAGCACAAGGCAAGCATCGTCGCGCCGACGAACTTCCTGCGGTAGTACTGCCAGGATGGCACGAAGGACGTCTCGCTCATCGTTTGCTCCGGGTGACGCTCCACACGAGAAGTCGCGCGAGCATGTTTACGATGATGGTCATGACAAACAGCAGCAGAGCAATTTCAATCAAAGCACTGATATACATGTCGCTAGTAGCTTCAGTGAACTCATTGGCTATGACACTCGCCATGGTGTACCCAGGATCGAAGAGCGAATAGGAAACTGTCGGCCTGTTCCCAATAACCATCGTTACAGCCATCGTCTCTCCCATGGCCCTTCCCAATCCAAGCAACGTCGCCCCGAGTATTCCCGATTTCGCATCGTTCAGGATCAAACGAATCGATTGCCATCTCGTTGCACCAACCCCCAAGGAGGCTTCCCGCTGTGTCTGAGGGACAGATTTCAGTACATCGCGTGATATCGAAGCAACAATGGGGAGAACCATCACGGCCAGGATGAGCCCTGCTGCAAGCATCCCAAATCCGTACGGTGCTCCTCTGAAGATTGGAAGAAACCCGAGCGTGCCAGAGAGAACGGGTTCGACGCTGGTCCGAATCCATGGCACCAGAACGAAAATCCCCCAAAGACCGTACACGATGCTCGGGATTCCTGCCAGGAGCTCAATGAGAAAAGACAACGGTCGCTCCATCCACGGCGGGGCCAATTCGGAGAGAAAGATCGCGACTCCAATGCTCGGGGGCAACGCAATCACTAACGCGATTGCTGAGGAAACAACAGTTCCGAAAATAAACGGTAGCGCGCCATATGCCTCCCGGACCGGGTCCCATGTTGTCCCCGTCAGGAACCCCCAACCGAACTTCATGATTGCCGGCTTCGAGTCCTCGTACATCTCGAATCCCATAAGCAGAATCAATGACATGACGATCACGGCAAAAATCATCGTCGTGTATTTGAAAAGGACATCCCCCAAATTGTGCTTGGGGGATGTCATGTCCTGCGTAAGAGAGAAAGCAGATTCTTGCATGGACATTTTCAACTATGTTACTTTCCTTGTTGTCTCAATGGCGCTGAGAGGCGCCGAGATACTGTTGCCGGTTGCTTAGTACTTCATGTCTTTGATCTTCGCCTCGCATCGTTTCACGACTTCCTTAGGCAAGGGGGCATACAGAAGATCTTTTGCGTAAGACTGTCCGTCAGTCATCGCCCATTTCAGGAACTTGACCATGGCCGCTCCCTTCCCCTTGTCTTTCATGCGCTTATAGACGAGGAGCCACGTGAAGCCTGAGATCGGGTAGGAGTTCTTTCCATCTGCATCAGTGATCGAAACACGCAGATCCTCGGGAAAGTTCTTCGCTGCGCCTGCGGCTGCGGACGTCACGGACTCCAGTGTGGGCTCCACGAAAGCACCTGATTTGTTCTTCATCCATGCATATGGAAGATTGTTTTTCACCGCGTAGGCTAACTCGACATATCCGATCGCACCCGGTGCCTGCTTTACTAGACCTGTCACCCCTTCATTTCCTTTCCCGCCAAGCCCAACCGGCCAATTCACAGAGGTTCCCTTGCCGACTTTGGTCTCCCAGTCCTTGCTTACCTTTGTCAGGTAGTCTGTGAAGATGAATGATGTGCCACTGCCGTCAGAACGATGTGCAACCACGATCGGCTGATCGGGCAATGATTTTCCCGAATTGAGCGCCACGATCTTTGAGTCGTTCCATTTCGTGATTTCACCCAGAAAGATGGAGGCAAGAACTGCTGGGGTCAATTTGAGACCCGCACCAATCTCAGGAACATTGTACGTGACCACCACAGCACCCATGACGGTGGGGATATGTAAGACCTCGGTCCCCTGTTTGGTTTCCGCGTCTTTCATTTGCTCCGAAGTCATTGGCCCATCCGTCGCGCCGAAATCCACCGTACCCTCGATTACCTGCTTAATCCCGCCACCGCTACCAATTGACTGATAGTTGAACTCTATGGTCGTCTTTGTGTGATACACGTCGAACCACTTGGAATAGATGACATAGGGAAATGTAGCACCTGCGCCGTTCAACTTCAACTGGGCCTGGAGTGTTGCACTCCCAATCAGTCCAAGTGCTGCGACCAAGAGCAAGCTCTTCATAATCTTCATAACGCGATCCTTTCGTCAGTATGTTGTTTACGTTGACACAGCAAATCTCGATCTATAAGAAAATGTAGTAGAACGTCAGTCTCGCCGTCACGGAGGCATCAGGAGCTGAACCGCCGCTTGGTGCTTTGTAGGTCTCATAGAGCAGATTCGGGATGATCGAGACGTTCTTATTGACCTTGAATGCTACGCCGCCGATAAGATAGTTTCGAACATCGCCCACTGCAATGCTGTTGGTATTCGGATCATAATTGTCATAGCGCAACACAGCAGCGATATCTGATGTAATATTGGCTGAGGCCCATCCGGAAAACCCAGTCTTCGTTAGCGAGCTGAGTGACGTTGCACCCGACGCCGTGTAGCCGTTCGCGGTGGACTGGCTAAATGCCTCGAGACCCACATTGAAACTATTGGGCTGAGCGTATCCGACGAACAACGTCATCGTCGACATGGCATTTCCTACGAATGACCCCTTGTTGAACGGATCAGCCTTGTCGGCCGCATCGAGGTAATCGAAATAAAGCGTGGCTTGCAGACCTGTCACCGGCTTGATATGGAGTTGGGCTGAGTATCGATTGAACTTGTTTGTCGTGGCCGGAGTGTTCCCGGCGTTCTTGCCAACCATGACCCAGTAGTTGAACATGCCGCTCTCGACAATCTTTCCTTTGAGTGAGAGGCCCACGTCACGTGATCCATAGATACCCCGAAGATCCATTATCGTTTTCTCAAGGGAGCGGTAACCCCACGCCGCCTCGGACACGTCATATGTTGGGGGTGGCTGGATACCAAACGTGAGATCACTTCCCTTGAAAATATTTTTCCATTTCAGATAGGCATCTTTGACGAAGACGCCGATCTTTCCGGATGTCAGCACATCGGTTCCCTGGTCTGCCTCCAATCGGAAGCGAGTCGTGAATTCCTCGGAGATATCGTTGTCGTATGTGAGATAGATACGGCGAAGAAGGAAGCTCTGCATTGCAGTCGCTCCAGGCGCAGCAGACGACGAAGCGTTGTTTGAGAGAGCTGCGTAGCCTGCATCTCGCTGCACGTTGTAGTAGTAGTCGCCTATCATGTACCCGCTGAACTTTCCGGCTGGAGCAGTCGGTGTCCCCTGTGCATTCAACGAAGCAGCACAAACGACCATTGACAATAGAATCTGAAGCAGATTTCTCATTGATATCTCCTCGTAAGGTTTGTTTGATAAAATGGATTGTTCGTCTCTCTCACAACTCGACAAGAGTTCTAAATTGCTGCGCCGTGCATGATAATTCCAAATGCCGAGGTTGCGATAACAACCATCGCCATCAACAAGGCAAACCCCCGATTGTCCATCGGACATCCGTTGATGTGATCGTTTTCACCACTGAGCAATTCACTGATGATCAGCATTGCATCCTCCTCTATCGATCGACTCGACGAGCTTTGGAAGAGTCATCTGGAGATCTTGGGACCTTCCAATGCACGTTGTATTGCGATACAAAGGTAACATTCAGCCATTAGGCCATTGTTAGCGCAGTACTAACAAATTGTTAAGGACTGTCTCCCAAAAACAGGAACCAGTCGCGATACATAAAGGCTCTGCAGCTTTGTCGCAAGTGGAGACATAATCGAACCCATAAGATCATTTGTCCTCAATCGAGTTGTACCTTCTCTTTTCTGACAACATCCCACCATGATCTGCAGTATGATTCATTTCCCGCTGAGCTTGTCCCGTTGTCACATATGGCAATGACGACTTAACAATTTCTTAATGTTCTGTTAACGTTGGCTTAACACTATCAAAGTACATTTGGAAGCTGAATATGGACATTGATGTCGCGAAAAGCATGCCCCTCGATGATTTGTCACAGGAATGTTTCGCCTTTTGGCTTACGAGAGAATTCCTCGCTGCCGATGATAGCACGGAGGCGGAGAACTTAAGCGATCGCTTGATCGTTCTCGTTGGATCCTTTTTGTTTGCCGTTATCGCGCTCGTAGGTC
>JAPLFP010000109.1 GCA_026390585.1 Ignavibacteriales bacterium
CCTTCGGCGGCCGGAACGGAAAGAACACCGTTCTGAAGTAGCGGCTGTATCATAGAAGAACAATCTGGAGCGAGGGGGGCGGAGTCATGATCTGCAGGCCGGGAAGCCTGATCTGATTCCTGCAGGTTGCATAGAAAAACAGAAAGTCCGGTGAACGCGAAGCGTCCGCCGGACTTTTTTATTTCTTGGGCAACCTCAGCGAATTGTCTGTTCCCAGTAGACTGTGTTTGTCCTCTGGTTGAAAAGCATGACTTGCTGTGGCAGAACGGCGAATCGCGAGCCCTTCCTTGATTCACCCTGATTCATGTCAACTTTGAACCGGATCCGGAAAAAGATGTTCGTTTCGTCGTCCTTCGCGGTCCTCGCAATATCGCGTCCGACCTGCCATCGGAAATATGGATTGAACTTCAGATAGATGGAAGATGTGCGGTATCCCATTCTGATGGAGTCTGCGAGTCCGACGTAGGCATTCTGCGGAATTTCGGTCGTGACCGTGGGAATGTTGTATGGAGCCTCGATGACCGATGGGCAGCTGACACTGTAGACCTGATTGTCTGCGTCGTATTGATTCAGATTTGCTTTGAGAACCACGCCGATCACACGCTGGTCGAATTTCTTGTCTTTGGAATACTTGGCTATCTTCGCGAGGTACTGTTGTCGTGCGACAACAGAGCGCTTCTCGAATTCAGCTGTTGTCTCGAATTCGGTCTTCTTCCCAATGGCGTTCGTGTAGTTCTCTGATTCATCCTTGATGAACGTCCACGCTTCTTTCAACATCGCAGTGAATTCGGTTGCAGCGATGTTATCCTCCGGTAAGGGTGTCGAAGGCTTGACCTGCACCATCTGCGACGACAGAAGGGATGGAATCGCGACGAACGTGATCAGAAGAGCGATCTGCTGGATCGTATCCTTCAATTGTGTTCTCATAGGTGTCCCCTCATAGCTTGGTGAAACACGTATTTCAACAATGATTCGATGCAGTTCGGTACCTGAACTGCAACCCCCTCTCATTTCATTGCTCGGCCAACAAGCACCTCAAATATACATCTTTTCCCCTAACTTGTATAGTGATTTTTGGCACGTCCCCAGGAGACGCTCAACGAACTGCAACCACAGCAGTATCCATGGGGTTCATCGATTCTTGAACGGGAAGCAGAAGGATCAAATCAGGTGCGCGATTGCATGAGAGGACTCCATGGCTTTCCGGACTTCTCGAGGCGTGTAAGTTCCTCAGCGAGGATCGACTGAACACGTGGAATCTCTGCCCGCCTGCGGGAGATATTCTCACCGACGAGTATTGTCAGCGTGTCCAGGTCATAAAGGAAAACCTGTTCCAATTCAGTTGCGAACGGATCGATGTTGCGTGGCATTCCAAGATCAATCAGTAGGAGTGTACCTCTCGTTCGGCTTTGCTCAGCGTTCTTGATGTCCTGCTTCGACAGGATGAAGGGGGCGCCTTGGAGCGACGATAGGACAATATCAGCGCTGGCTAGTCTCTCCCGGAAAACATCATATGGAATTTGCATACCCCCGAGAGTTGTTGCAAGAACGTTGGCTTTCTCTGCGGATGTGTGGGTCACATAGAGTGCCCCGATTCCCCGCTCTTTCAAGTATTGCCCCATCTGTTGGACAGTCTCCCCGCTTCCGAGAATGAGAGCCGTCTTGCGCTTAAGATTGTCAAAAATATGTTGTGCTAGTTCCACCGCCGCGCTGCTGACCGAGATGGCACCCTCGGAAATTGCAGTGCTGCGTAGTGCTCTCTCGCTACATTTGAATGCCGTCTCGAAGAGCTTCTCCATGACGGGTCCCACTACGTTAGCCTGGCGTGCCAGCTCAAAACCCGACCGAATCTGTGCAAGCACATGATTGTCTCCAACGATCATGGAGTCCATTCCGGTGGCGACATTGAGAAGGTGCTCTATGACGTTGCGGCCGTTCAATGAAAAGAAATTCGCTGCAGGGACGTTGGCTTCAATTGAACTTTTCTTCCGAAGGAAGTAGATCAGAGAATCGGCGAGCAACTCGACCTGATCACTAAAGACATACAGTTCTGTGCGGCTAGGTGAGGAAAAGAGAACGCCTTCGGAGATCCCGAGCGATTTGAGTTGCGGGAAAACAGCGCATGCCTCTGCTTCCGAAAAGAAGAACTCTTCGAGCATTCCAGCAGGCGCAGTGTGGTGCGATATGCCGACGCAAGCCAACGTCACAAGACTGATTTTCTGTTCTTGGGCTTAATTGAAATGGTGGAAGTTGCTGAAAAACAGATTGACGATCGTCATAGAGAACGCTGCGGCCGCGAACGCACAGATGGAAAGCACCATCAGGCTTCGGCCGCGCAGAACCCCGCGCATTTTTGAGATGATCCCAACACCGTAGATGAGCCAGATCGAAGCCGTACCGATGAGTTTTGGATCGGCATACGAGTTCCCCGGAAACGCCAAGGGCAACCATATCACTCCGGCGGTGATGGCCAGGCTCAGGAAAATGAAAGCGAGCGTAATCGCGATGAAGTTCATTCTCTCGAGCGTCTCGAGGTTCGGCAGTTTCTTGTAGACAGTTCCGAATTGATGCGCCTTAATTTCGTGGTACAGCATCAGATACAACAGACCATATGCTGCCGAAATGGTAATGGAGGCATAGCCAAGAAGGGCGTTTGTGATATGCAATCCGAACCAGAAGCTCTTGAAGATTTCGGGAACGACTGTCACGTCTCGGATGAGGACCGAGGAGATGAGTTGAAAGAAAAAAGCGATGTTGAGGATGAAGTACCCCGTCTCCTTCGCCTTGGAACGACGCTCTATGACGCCGTAGGTGATCGACACGGAAAGAGCCAGCATGGAGAGAACCTCTGGGATCGAAGTCACCGGTGGGTGTCCGAACGAAACAGTTCTCACCAGAAGGGAAATGAAATGGGTGGTGAGCACTACTAGGAGAAACGAGCTTTTGATCCTTTTGGCCCATGGGAGATCACGAAAAAATGCTTTTCCGTATGTCCAAACAAGAGCGAAGTAGAGCAAAGGTAGGGCGATGTTGAGAATGGTGATAAGAATGGTTCTCTCTCCTTTCCGGGTCTCAATTTCTCCCAGAATTTAGACATTTGTTGTGCTATAAACAAGAAACCGGCAGGGGGCGCTCACCGAAGAGATGGAAACAAGCATCTGAAGACAGCCGATACTCCTTGCCTTTCGGAGGGTCGATAAATATATTGACTCCGGTTTCAACAAACGCTTTCGCCCATCACAGACTTTCCAAAGGACTCGCCCATGCAGCAGGTTCTGGCATACCTCGAAGAGAACATAGATCGTTACCTTAACGAACTGAAGGAGTTTCTGGCAATTCCGAGTGTCAGTTCGCAGACCGACCACACGAACGACATGCGACGATGCGCAGAGTGGATCGCCCGGGAACTGCAGAGAATCGGAATGCAGAACATTCAAATCTTGGATACGCCTGGCCATCCGGTTGTGTTTGGCGAATGGCTAGGTGCGCCTGGAAAACCCACTGTCCTTCTCTATGGCCACTACGACGTTCAGCCCGTCGATCCGGTAGAGCTATGGACAACACCCCCGTTCGAGGCCACCATACGTGATGGTAATCTCTATGCGCGTGGTTCCACGGACGACAAAGGTCAGATCTTCGCACACTTCAAGGCTCTCGAAGCATATATGAAGAATGCCGGGGGTTTGCCGATGAATGTGAAGATCATCGGCGAAGGAGAGGAGGAAATTGGCAGTGATCATCTGGACGATTTCGTCAAAGAGCACAAAGATCTCTTGAAAGCCGATCTCGTTCTCATTTCCGACTCAGATATGTTTGCGAAAGGTGTGCCTTCAGTGTGCTATGCGCTCCGCGGACTTGCCTACATGGAAATCGAGGTCACAGGACCCAATGGCGATCTGCACTCAGGTACCTTCGGCGGGACAGTTCACAACCCCATTCAGGCGCTCGCAGAAATGATTGCATCCCTGCACGACAAGAACGGCAGGATCACGATTCCCGGATTCTATGATGATGTGCGTCCATTGACCGGAGCAGAGCGCCAGGCATTCAGGAAACTCCCATGGAACGATAAAAAATATGCAAAGTCGCTGGGAGTGAAGGAACTCTATGGAGAAAAAGGGTTTTCATCGATCGAGCGACGCTGGGCCCGACCGACACTCGAGTGCAACGGCATAT
>JAPLFP010000269.1 GCA_026390585.1 Ignavibacteriales bacterium
GTCATCAAGTTCGCGCTTGGCAATGCCCTGTTTTGCGACGGCGTAGATCGTTGGAAAATCGAGCTGGTGGTCGTGAGCACCAAGCGAGAGAAAAAGTTCGAAAACTTCATCCAGGACTTCATGGGGCCGGGCGTCTTTGCGGTCAATCTTGTTGATGACCACAATCGGCTGGAGGTTGAGCTCCAACGATTTCTTGAGCACGAACCGCGTGCCCGGTAGCGGGCCTTCCGCCGCATCGACGAGCAATAGCACGCCATCAACCATTTTCAATGTCCGTTCAACCTCTCCGGCAAAATCGGAGTGGCCGGGCGTGTCAACAATGTTGATCTTGGTGAGTTTACCGTCCTTGGGAGTGAAAAAAACGGCCGTGTTCTTGGCCAGGATCGTGATCCCGCGTTCGCGTTCCAGCTCGTTGGAATCCATGACACGTGACATGACGTCCTGGTTGGCGCGAAACGTGCCCGTCTGCCGGAACATAAAGTCGACGAGCGTCGTCTTCCCATGATCAACATGGGCAATGATTGCGATGTTTCGAATGTCTTCTCTCAACTTCATAGATCGAAACGAACTTCCCTTCTTCTCATATCTTTGACGCTGCTTCCGCGAAGCGAACAGCAGAAAAAAAATGCCTCAGGTCTGATGCAGCAACCAGAGGCGAACCAATTCCTCTCATTTTACAATTCTATACATAAGATAGCATTTTTTGTCGAGAATGAAAAGCTGCCTTTCCAGGACAAAAACCGTTGCAGGTCAAGCCCTTTCGTCGTATCTTTGTGTCACACCGTAGTCAGAACACAAAACACCAAAACAAGGGAGGTTCGTATGCACAGATTCGCCGTTGTGTTGTTGATCATCTTGATTGCTGTCGGGTTCACCAGTGCCCAGACCACCAAAACCAAGACCGTGACTCTTGCCGTGTCTGGAATGAAGTGCGACAACTGCGTTACGAAAGTGGACAAGGCGCTGCGCGGTGTCGAGGGAGTGAAGGATGTCAAGGTGAGCCTGAAAAACAATTCGGCCAAAGTCGTTCTCGCATCGACGTCTGTTAAGCCGGAAATGCTCTTGAATGCAATCTCTGAAGCGGGGTTCGCCGCCTCAGCCGGCAAATTGACGGTACCTGCCAAGAAGGGTGATAAAGAATCGTGCAGTATGGACAAAGAAGAGAAAATGAAAAAGGAAGGCGCTTCGAAGAAAGAGTCTTGCTGTAAGGATGGGAAGAAGGATGAAGCGAAGCAAGACGATTGCTGCAAAGACGTCTATTGAAAACAATGTCAAGAGAAAACAGTCCACCGATGACGCGGTGTATGTGCGTGTTTACTTGGCATTGAGGGTCTCACGTGTTCGACACTGAGCTGTCCGGACCTCGGTCGTGCGGGGCTGGGGTCTTTCTTAGCTCGTTTGTTTTTTTGTTGTGAAGTCGTCTATCTGAGCGCACGAGGGCTACGGGTAATTTAAGCACAACGGGGAGGGGTTATCCGCCAAGATGGCACGAGACACGATGGTCTCTGCAGCGCCTTTGATGAACGCACTCTCCCGCTCGCAGACCAAACGTCCGCCGGCGACGAGACAGACTGCCGGATGGCCTGGAGATCGTCGGTAGAACCCGGCGAGATCCTCAAGGTATGGACGAGAAGGTCGTTATGAGTTGTTGTGCTCCGTAGCTTGTTTCAAAATGCCATAGCTCAATCGCGCGATGTAGCGCGCGATGGCGTGGCGGGCATCGTGCTCAGCCCGACCAGACTTGAGCAAGCTCTGATAATAGTCGGCAATGTGATTGCGACGATGGATTGCCGCCAAGGCTGCTGTTTTGTAGACAGCCTTAAGAACATGATTATACTGTGGACGCCGACGACCATAATGTCGTCCGCCACTGGTCTTCTGGTGCCAGATGAGCCCGCAGTAGCTCCAGTAGTGCCCGCGATTGGGGAAGCGTCGGGCATCAATGACATAGCCCAGGATCTTGACAGCACCACGGAAGCCGATACCGGGAAGCCTCTTGAGTTGACGCAAGACCGGCGTTCGCTTGATCCAACGTGTAAAGGCTTCTTCATACTGGCGCTTCTCTTTGCGGTAGAGTTCGATGCGCGTCTGCAGTTGCTCGACAATCAGGCAACCAGATCTGCCGGTAGTTTGTCGTCCGCGCTCGTGCGCTTTGAGTTGGTTCTGAGCTACGACGCCAGCTCGAACCGTATCGTCATAAGCACTGACGAGCAAGCGCAGTTCATACAGCCGACTGGTGCTGTGATAGACTTCCTTGAGCGAACCCTGTCGGAGCAACAGACAGAGTTTGGCAGCATCAATGGAGTCATTCTTTGGTCCCCGGCACAAGAGGCGATTGTAGCCAGGGTTGCAGACGATCAAGCGCTCCACATACGGCATCAACTGTTGATACAGCCAATGGGCCGACGTACTCTCCTCGAAGGTCAGGATGATCCGTCCGCCGAGACTCTTGAGATACTCTTGTAAGCGGGTGATGTCAGATCGAACCTCCCATACTTGAGGGCTGGCCTCACTCGCAGTCATCGTCGCTACGGCCATAGTCATTTCTGACCAGTCCAGCGATACATAATGATCATAGACCTCCTGTCTCGAGGTCTTGACGATAGGCTTTTGCCCAGTTAACTTACGGATACGCATTGGGGTCTCCTTTCTGTAAGTGGCTGTGGACTACACTGACAAGATATGTCAGCCTGAGCCTAACTGAAAGTGAGACCCTTTGTTTTCAATTTACCGCCAAGAAGACTGAGAAAAAAGATTGAAGTAGCTGAAGTTTCTCTCTACTACGCGAGATCAATCAGAGCCGTTGCAGGAGTTCTCTGCAACGGCTTTGTTCGTTCAGAGGCGGCTAGCGTTTGCGCCGGACGGTCAATTCAAAGACATCGGGCCGGGAATAGTGACCGGTGACGTCGAGTGTCAGGCTTTCCTCGAGTGCACGATCTGTTTCGATTTCCGCGACAAGCAGTTCTTCTTTCCCAAACACAGGCTCGACGATGTATGAGCCGTCGGGACCGATGATGGCGCTCCCGCCGGGGATGAGGACATCGGGTGCTCCCTTGAGCTCCTCCCGAAATTCGTAGTCTTTCGGCATCATTTGTTTCTCGACGTACATCCCGGCAGCAAGGACGAAGCATCGCCCTTCAAATGCATAGTGACGGCTCGCTATCTGATGCATTTCCTTTCCATGCGGCCAGGCGGCGACGTGGATCACTTCCCCCTCCGAGTGCAACACATGTCGAGCGAAGGGCATCCAGTGTTCCCAGCAAATGAGTCCGCCAATTCGCCCGAACTCTGTTTCATGCGTCTGAAGCCCTGCCGCATCTCCATGTCCCCAAATCAGTCTTTCACCAAACGTTGGCACAAGTTTGCGGTGATGCCCGATCAACTCCCCCTTGTCACTAATAAAGAGGAGGGCATTGTAGATAGACCTTCCAGCCCGCTCATTCACACCGAGCACAACATGCACTTTCGCCTTTTTACATGCAGCGGCAATTCGCTTTGCTTCCGGCGAGCCAACTTGAAGACTATTTTCGTGGAGTCGCCGATACAATTTCTTCGCGGCAACGTTCCCCCACTCGCTGTAGGAACCCATGTCCGACCACAACGGGTAGACTGGAATCCACGTCTCCGGGAATGCCAGCAGGCGGATTTTTTTCTTTCCCGCTTCTTCAATAATCTTGCACGCTTTATCCACGCACTTCTTCAGGTCGAGGACAACAGGAGCGAACTGTGCGACGGCAACGTTGAGTTTCATTTTTGTTATCTCCGTGTTCTGCCATCTGACAAGTCAGACGGCCCTTCATAGATCGAAACCCTACGGGTTTTGATGTTTCCTCAGGCGTCGGTTTCTTACCAACGCCGGGGACCCAATCGATAAACCTCCGCCATCTGATGAATCAGACGGCTCTTCATAAATCGAAACCCTACGGGTTTTGATGTTTCCTCAGGCGTCGGTTTCTTACCGACGCCGGGGACCCAATCGATAAACCTCCGCCATCTGATGAATCAGACGGCTCTTCATAGATCGAAACCCTACGGGTTTTGATGTTTCCTCAGGCGTCGGTTTCTAGCCGACGCCAGGGCCTTAGCCGGTAAACCCTCGCCATCTGATAAATCAGATGGCTTTCTGAGATGCGAAACCCTTCGGGTTTGGTCCTCATAAGAAGCGATTTCATTGAACATCAGTGTCGATTGAGTCTGCTACAATCTCAAAGTCGTCGATGAGTTTGTTCGATGCATGGTGCTCTTTTTGATTCCTGATGTATTTTTGAACGGAATGAACCGCACCAGGACTCACGGATACAACTCCATAGCCATCTTCCCAATAGAGGCTTCGAATTCGATCTTGTCCAAGGACCACGTGATTGACGAAGTGAGATGATGCACCTTTCAGATTCTTCGCGATATCAGCTGGCGCAAGTGCCGCTTTAGATTTAATTAGCAGATGGACATGGTCTTGGGTGCCGTTGGTCTCCACAATTTCAATTTCGAGCTCCTCTGCCTTTGCTAAGAAGACTGCTCTCAGGCCAATCTCAATTTCGGCGTCTACAAGCGGGGCTCGATGTTTTGTTGACCACACAAAATGATAGAACAATTCGGCATGACTCCCTGACCGCCTATGCATTGTTCACTCCATGCTTCGCCATCTGATAAATCAGACGGCTCTTCATAGATCGAAACCCTTCGGGTTTTGATGTTGATGCAGGCGTCGGTTTCATCCGACGCTGTCACGAGCAAATACATCGTGCGTATTCTACGAAACCTTTTCGATTTCCGTAGCATGTTTTCAATTGATATTTCACACCGACCTCATCTCCAAACTACATACTCGTCGAGTTCTTTTCTATGAATGTCTGGCACATTTGTGCCTTCTTTCGGATAGCCGACAGGAATGAGCAGAAACGGTTTTTCGTTGTCCGGCCGGTTCAGGATCTTCTGCAGAAAATCCATCGGACTTGGTGTATGGGTGAGCGACACCAACCCGGCATGGTGGATCGCAGCAAGAAGAAACCCCGATGCAATCCCAACAGATTCCTTCACGTAGTAGTTCTTGTGAACTTTGCCCCCCTGTTGGGTGTACGAGACAGCGAAGACAACAATCAGTGCAGGGGCAATCTCAAGAAATGGTTTGTGCCAATCGGTACCCAGAGCGGCAAGATCGTCCAGCCATTCTCGTGGCATCCTGCGTTCATAGCTTTGTTTCTCTTCTGCTTCCGCGGCCAACCGGATCTCACGTTTGAGCTGCGGGTCGGTCACAACGACAAACTGCCAGGGCTGCTTGTTCGCGCCTGAGGGAGCAGTGTTTGCAGTTTTCAGAAGAAGCTCAATGATTTCTTTTTTCACGGGCCTGTCAGAGAATTCACGAATGGATCTGCGCATGTCGCAGAACTCATAGAAACTGCGAGCCCGTTGAAGTTGCTCTTGTTCAGACATTTCAAGAGGACGATAAGGAATGAAATCCGGCATACAGCCTCCAGGAGAATTGCGGTCAGGAAAAGTATACTCCATTTCAACAGGTTTTTCAAGCAACGAGTCAGCAAATTGCGACTGCAGCGACTTTTGGCTACATTATTCCACCCTGACTGTCCGGTACGACCGCGATGGCCGGGGTGAGGTGTTTTTGCTCGGGTAGAACGAGGAGATTTATGATTTCCGATCTCCGATTTGCGATTTGGGTGGTTTGACTTCACTTACCACAAGTTTCGGATTTGGAATTTTGGATTTGTCCCGCTTTCCGGATTCCGCCTATAGGCGGGATTCAAAGAGCGGAATTTGAGATTTCGAATTTAGTATTTCGGATGTTCCCTTATGCTCGACGACCTCAAAAAGAAGATCTCTGATTCCGAGCCGTTCCTCCGGCTTCGGAGAGATGCTGCGGGCGCGACGCCGGGCAAACCGTTGACACTCAGAGGCATTAGTGGCTCATTGATGGCGTTTGTTGTGTCGAATCTCTATGAGGTCCGGCAATCGCAGGTTGTGCTTCTTGTTCCCGACGATGATCGAGCAGAACAGCTACGGGACGATTGCGTACTGTTGCTCGGTGAACATTCGGTGCGCATGTATGCTCATGGTCCGGGCCATAAAGCCGCCGCGCTCGATATGACCGCGCCGATCGCTCAAGTTGAAACGCTGAAGGCGCTCACGAACAAAGAGGCGATCGTTGTTGTCACCAGCGCTCAGGCTATTGCCGGCCGCGTGCCGCCGATGGCGGAGTTCAGCCAGCGAAGTCTTGAGATCGTCTCGGGAAAAGAATATCCGTTCGAAGCGTTGCTGAGGCAGCTGAGCGAACTTGGATTTGAACGCAAGGATTTTGTAGAGGAATACGGAGACTACTCCGTCCGTGGCGGCATCCTCGATGTTTTTCCATATGTCGGTGAGAACCCGCTGCGAATGGAATTCTGGGGTGATTCCGTTGAATCGATCCGCGAATTCGATGCTCTCTCGCAACGATCCATCCGCGAGCTCCATTCAGCGAACGTCGTTGCCAGCCTGTTGCTGGCGAGCAATGGGAACGAGGCCCAGGCATCGATGCTCGATTATCTTTCCCCCGACGCTTTGCTCCTCATCGACGAGCCGGCATCCGTTCAGAAGGAAATCGAAGAGTTGTTCCACGAAGGCGTGCAGAACCTGCTGACGTGGGAGGCCATCAAGGAACAGACAGAACACTTTCCCCGTGTCTTTCACGCGATCATCGGCGATTCAGATTCCTCGGCAGCGATCAATTTCTTCAGTCAGCCGCAGCCCCCGGTCAATGGAAGCATCAAGGTACTCCTCCGCCACCTCAACGAACTTTCAGCGCAAGGCCAGGAGCTGGTTCTGGTGTGCGATACGCAGGCGGAAGCAGATCGCATCAAGGAATTGATCGAAGAAGAGATTACTGCCCCTGCATCGCACGATGAAGAGACAGAGACATCGGCTGATGAAGTTCCCGCCACAATAGAACCAAAGTATCAGTTGATGACGGAAGCCATGCACCTTGGCTTCCTCTATCCTCCTGCCCGTCTTGCGCTCTTCACGGAGCATCAGATTTTCGGCCGGCTGAAGCATCGCGGCCCGACCAGACGGAAGAAGTTCAAAGGGTTCAGTCAGAAGGAAGCTCAGCAGCTGCGCCGCGGGGATTACGTTGTTCACATTGACTACGGCGTCGGAAAGTTCGCCGGACTGCAGAAACTCAAGGTCCGCGGTGTCGATCAGGAAGTAATGCGGGTGTTGTATGAGGGAAATGATGTTCTGTATGTGAACCTCAATTTCGTCAACCGCGTTCAAAAGTATGCATCGCAGGAAGGTCATCTCCCCAAGCTCTCCAAGTTGGGGGCTCCTGATTGGGAACGCCTCAAGGCACGTGCACGAAAGCGGATCAAGGATATTGCTCGCGGACTGATCACCTTGTATGCCCGCCGGAGGCTCGAAAAAGGATTTGCCTTCGCCCCCGATACACACTTGCAGAAGGAACTTGAGGCGTCGTTTATGTACGAGGACACTCCGGATCAGGCCAAGGCAACGGTCGACGTGAAAGGAGACATGGAACTGCCATCGCCGATGGACCGGCTGATCTGCGGCGACGTTGGGTTTGGAAAAACCGAAGTCGCTGTGCGCGCTGCCTTCAAGTCCGTGATGAATGGAAAACAGGTTGCCGTCCTGGTGCCAACCACCATTCTCGCGCAGCAGCATTACAACACGTTTATGGATCGGATTGGACGATATTCGGTTCGTGTCGAGTCGTTGTCGCGTTTCAAATCGAAGAAGGAGCAGGAGTTCATTCTCAGCGGAGCGAAGGAGGGAAAGGTTGATGTCCTCATTGGCACGCACCGGCTTCTTTCGAAAGACGTGCAGTTCAAAGACCTCGGACTGCTCGTCATCGATGAAGAGCACCGGTTTGGTGTTACTGCCAAAGAAAAGTTGCGGCTGCTTCGGGCGACCGTCGACACCATGACGATGACTGCAACGCCGATTCCGCGAACGCTTCAGTTTTCGCTGATGGGCGCCCGGGATCTTTCCATCATCAACACGCCACCGCGTAACAGGCTTCCCATCCTTACAGAGATCGCGCAATTCGATATTCAGTTGATTCGTGAGGCTATTCTCAAGGAACTTCACAGGGGTGGTCAGGTGTATTTCATCCACGATCGAGTACATGACATTGAAGATGTGCAGGCGTTACTGCACAGCAAGATTCCCGAGGCCAGGTTCCACATCGCCCACGGCCAAATGAAGGGGCACGAACTGGAACGTGCGATGATGGATTTCCTGGAGAAGAAGTATGACGTGCTCCTCTGCACGAAGATCATTGAGTCGGGAATTGATATTCCGAGCGTCAACACGATCATCATCAACCGGGCCGACCGGTTCGGACTCGCAGAGCTGTACCAGCTTCGCGGGCGTGTCGGCAGATCGAACGAACAGGCGTACGCGTATTTATTGACGCCCCCGATTTCCAGTCTCCCCCGCGTGACGCTCCGCAGACTTCAAGCAATTCAGGAATTTACAGAGCTTGGATCAGGCTTCAATCTCGCCATGCGCGATCTCGAGATTCGCGGCGCGGGCAATCTTCTTGGTGCGGAACAGTCCGGATTCATCATGGAGATGGGGTTCGAGATGTATCAGCGCATCGTCGAGGAAGCTGTTGCTGAACTGAAGGAACAGGAATTCGACAAACTGTTCGAGGGCCACCCTGCGCGTCCAAAATGGACTGCCGGTGAAACAACGATCGATGTTGATATTGATGCATATATTCCCGATTTCTTCATCGAATCCGATTCCGAGCGTCTCGATTTCTACAGACGATTGTACAACGCTTCGACGGAGGATGAAATCCGTGCGATGCAGGACGAATTGCGCGACCGGTTTGGCGAGTACCCTGAGGAGGTGGAGAACTTGTTTGCAATTGTTCAGCTCAAAACAATTGCTTCAAAGCTCGGGTTCAGCAAGGTTGAGCTGTTGAGGAATCAGCTCTCGCTGTTCTTCCCTCCTCCTGAGGAGAAGGCATTTTACGAGTCGGCCGAGGGGGCAACAGCACCCTTCCAGGCAATGATGGCTCTTCTTCCCGGGTTACGACGGTTCAAGGCTCATCTGAAACAGGATGGGAAACAATTGAAACTTCTCGCGAGTCTCACGACCGGAGAAGCAGCCAAGATCGTGCTGACATCAGCAAGGGAGTTCCTGAGGCTGCTCGGAGCAACTGGCGAGAACAAAGCCATCGGCTAGATCCGAAAGGACATTCTGTTTCCAGCCTATCGAGTTTCGTGCAATCTCAGGTGTCGATTTCGATCGGCGCAGAGGATGATCCAAGAAAGAAACATGTCATGAAATTCCGCGTTTCACCAGAAATCATCGCTTCGCTTCCCAACAGTCCGGGGGTGTATCTCTTTTACGGACCGCAGGAAGAGTTGCTTTATGTTGGCAAGAGCAAGACGGTGCGCACTCGGGTTCGTTCACATTTTTCCGCCGCGGAAGAACGCTGGCTATGCCGGAAAGTACATCGCGTGGAAGTGCACAGGACTGCAGGCGAGCTTGGGGCGCTTCTTCTCGAGTCGCAGTTGATCAAAGAGCTGCGGCCTTTTCACAATATTGCACAGCGGAGCCGGCGACGGATTATCGTAGCACGGCGTGTGCTCAACAAGCAAGGCTACATCGTCGTCAATCTGGATGCTGTTGATTATCTCGAGGTGAGGGAGTCTGAGCCCATTCTCGGCGTTTTCAAACACCGGACACAGGCGAAGGAGTTTCTCGACATGATTGCGAAGTCGCACCGTCTCTGTCCGAAGCTCTTGAAGCTTGAAGTGACGAAGGGTTATTGTTTCTCGTACCACCTTCATCAGTGTGATGGAGCGTGCATGGGCGAGGAGGATGTGGCAAAATACAACGCGCGGGTTGAGGAAGCCTTCGAGGCGCGCAGGATCAAGGCCTGGCCGTACGAGAGCGCCGTCGCCATCGAAGAGCGTGTCTCAGATGGCAGTCACAGGGAGGTGTTTCTTCTGGACAACTGGTGTCTCATAGGCGGTGTTCGTTCTTCCGACGGCACATTTGAGAAGAGCGTGCAAACTCCACGACGGTTCGACTACGACAGTTATAAGATCCTCTACAGCTACATGGCCGATCCGCAGAATCAGAAGTCCATTACGCCATTGACTCGTCAGCAGTTTGCAGATTTTCAACGTGTTGGGTTACGCTCCTTTGCCGCGCAGACCTCTGCGTCTTCCATCTCAACGAGAAAGCGTTCATAGACGATCGCAGATTGACGATTTCCCTCGGTTTCTCCTCATTTCCGTTGGCATTCTCATTTCCTGTCCGTGGTCACAAAATACCGGGTTTCCGGTATTGCGCCTTCTCTTGGTCCGGGGTAACTTAGTCTCAGGGAAAACTCATTTCATGCCGTAACGGATGATTTCGCCAATCGATTTCGGCAGATGATGCGGCATGGGCGTGAGGCATTGATTGCCTTTTTCTGTGCTGTTGTATACTTTGACAGCAAGATTTTGCCGCCTCGCACCGCACTTTTCCCTTTCCTTCAGGTGGTCCAATGCCCACTCAACCTATAGGACCGATTCAACCCAGCCTTTCCCAGAAAAAGATTTTTCTGATTCCTCAGGACAGGCTTGGTGTCGCCATTCCATTCAACGAACCAACAATTCGACGTCTAATGACGATTCCCGGATGTCAATGGGAAAGTGACAGGCAGTGTTGGAGCTTTCCCCGATCAAGAGAAGCGCTCGAACGGGTGCTCGCGGTGTTCCGCACAGACTGGAGGATTCTCGATCGCGATGTTGCGGAAGCGTACGGTTTCACAAGACCTGCCGAGGTGAAGCGGCCAGAGGTTTCGACGGCTCCTTCCCAGACGACGTCCACACTCAGAGTTTTTGAACAAGAGTTGAGAATTCGCAATTACAGTCCGAAGACGATCAAGTCGTACACAAGTTCATTGAGGACCTTCGTTCGATTTGTCGCCCCGAAGCATCCACGCGATCTTTCGAATCAGGACATCCGTTCGCAGTTGAGTCGAATGCTCGAGACTGGACATTGGTCAGCGCCGAGCATCAGTCAATTGATCAGCGCTCTGCGCTTTCTTTATGTCGAATTGTATCATCGCCCTCTTGAGATTGGAGAGATTCCCAGGCCGAAGAAGGAAAAGAAACTTCCGTTGGTTCTCAGTCAGAAAGAGGTGTTGAACGTCTTTGATTCGGTAGACAACCTGAAGCACAAGACATTATTGATGTTGATTTACTCAGCCGGTCTGCGGGTTGGGGAATCGGTAAGGCTCGAGCTTCGTGATATCGATCCAGATAGAAAATTGATATTTCTTCGTGGTGCGAAAGGAAAGAAAGATCGATACACATTGCTTTCGGACGTCATGGTCAGACAGTTGGAGGAATATCAGAACATCTACCATCCGGACGGATTTCTTTTCCGGGGGGCCGAGGGGAAGTCGCATTTGTCGGAACGGAGCGCCGAGAAAGTATTTGAGCAAGCACTCGCCCGGGCGGGGATACGTAAGCCTGCGACGGTTCACACGTTGCGCCATTCTTTCGCAACACACTTGTTAGAAGCCGGGACAGATCTGAGGTTCATACAGGAATTACTTGGGCACAGCAGTTCCAAGACGACGGAGATTTATACGCACGTGAGCAAGAAGTCGCTTGGGAACATTCAGAATCCGCTCGATGCGGCACTTAGAAACAGAACTTAAATGACTAATACGCACTAGTTCGTCTTCCATACGAATTAGACATCCAAAACGAAGTACGATATTGCGCTAGTTAGCCGCAACCGCCCCACGAGCGGTGGTACGTAAGTCATCTAACATCGGCGGCACACTGGATTTTAGAAATGGGTAAAGCTCAGATTTGTAATGCGAAGACTTAAAGCGTGTGCCGCCGAAACCGA
>JAPLFP010000361.1 GCA_026390585.1 Ignavibacteriales bacterium
ATTTCGAATTTCCCAATGTTGATGGCTTCTAGTCTGCTTTTGCTTTCCGCTTCCTGAGCTGCATGCGGATGACTTCGACAACACTTGGTATGCCTGGAATCAAAACGAGAGCAATGATAACGAGGCTGAAGTTGTTCTTGACGAACGGAACGCTTCCGAAGAAAAACCCTGCGGGGATGAACAGGAGAACCCAGAGAGCACCCCCGACAACATTGAACAGGAGAAACCTCCGATACGTCATGCTCCCAATGCCCGCCACAAAAGGAGCAAACGTGCGGATGATCGGCAGGAAGCGGGCAATGATGATGGTTTTGCCGCCATGTCTTTCGTAGAACCGATGCGTTCGAATGAGATATTCCTTGTTGAGCAGTCGGCTGTCTTCTTGCTGAAAGACTTTCGGGCCGACGTAGTATCCGATCCAGTAATTCACAGTATCACCGAGTACCGCCGCAAGGATCATGAGTACAATGGATGTCGTAAGGTCCAGCGCATCGATTGCCGCGAGAGAACCGACTGCAAAGAGCAGTGAATCTCCGGGAAGAAACGGCGTGACAACAAGGCCGGTTTCACAGAAAATGATAACAAAGAGTATCGCATAGACCCACGCCCCATACTGCGAGCAGAGATCAAACAGATGCCGGTCGAGATGAAGAATGAAGTCTATGACGTCCGGAATGAACCCCATGAAAATCTCCTTTGTGGTCAAGCAAAAACGATGATCGGAAATTCAGATTACTTCCGTACTCCAAGTTCTTTGAGAATGTGGTCTGCGCCGCCGACTTTCTCCGTGACCCAGAGAACATAGCGGATATCGACAGCGATGGAGCGGCTATACGATTCGCTCCATGCGTAGTCATTGATAGTTGCTTCGTATGCCCTGTCGAAGTTGACGCCGACAAGCTCACCGTAAGCATTCAACACCGGGCTTCCGGAATTTCCTCCGGTCGTGTCCATGTCGTAGAGAATAGCCACCGGTACGTCCTTCAGCTTCGAGCTTTTGTAACGTCCAAAGTCTTTTGCTTTGTAGAGATCGAGGACCTTTTGAGGAGTTGCGTACGGTTCTTTCCCCGTTGTTTTTTCGACCACACCTGTCAGGGTGGTGATTGGCTTGAAGTATGTCGCATCGACCGGCGTGTAGCCCTTGATGTGACCGAAGGTAAACCGGAGCGTGCTGTTTGCATCTGGTATGAAGCTCGTCTTTTGATACTGTTGTTTGACATCAATCAGAAGAGCCGAGAGTTTCGATAGTGCGCCTTCGCGCTGTTGACGAGTTTCCCGGAGCTTCTGGTATGTCGGATAGAGCATTCCCGCTGCACGGATGAAAGGATCTTTGAGTTGGGCGAGTTCGGCCACCGGTTTGCCAAACGAGGCTGTCAGAATCGATTCATCAGTGAGCTTCGTCTGAGCAAATGCCTGATCGATGGTCCGGTCGATTTCCTCCTCGCTACGTCCTTTGAATTGACGATCGATCTCTTCGATTCGTTGGTTCTCGGGCAATGCCAAGGCCTGAAGAAGAATGTGTTTCAGGAAAGCTTTCTCTGTCGGTTCATAATAGTTGCGGAGACCTTGTTTCAGGTTTGCCTTCGTATTGTTGAGATTGCGCTCGGTGTACACCGGGAGACGCTCGAGATCGGACTTCTGCAACTCAAGTGCAGACTCATACAGCGTGAAAGCATAACTAAGGACTGTCGTGTTTGAACGGAGGTTATCAAGGACCATCTCGGCAGCGGCATGGTCTGTCATTTCCTGGTACACCTTGCCGATATCGTCGAGAACCGAGCCATAGAGAGCTTTCCACTGCGGATTGGCATCGATGAATTGCTGTAGAAGTTTTTCCTCAGCTTGTTTGTTTTCGACAATATGAAGGCGCTTCATGCCGAGCAACTTGCCGCGGTAGTTCTTCATTGTGTTGGCCAGACCCTTGATACGCGCATCATGCTTCAATGCGATGGCGCGATCATTCTTGCCCAGTTCTTCCATTGCGGCGATTTGCCAGTCGAACAGATCGGCGATATACGGCATCCTATAGTTCTCTTCGTATGCGAGATAATGAGACGTTCTGTGGCGGAATGTCCGACCCGGATACCCCAGGACGAAGGCAAAGTCTCCTTCTTCAACGCCCGCGGGGTTTACTTTGAGGAACTTCTTCGGATGGTATGGAACGTTGTTCGCAGAAAACTCTGCCGGCGATCCGTCGGGTGCCACATAAGCACGCAGGAAGGAAAAATCTCCGGTGTGACGCGGCCACACCCAATTGTCATTCTCTCCGCCAAACTCGCCGATCGACCGCGGTGGTACATAAACAAGCCGAACATCGCGAAGAACGGTTGAGAGAAACAGCACGTACACCTTGCCGGTGAACATCTCAGAGACCTCGGCACGCCTGCCGGGGTATTTCTTTTCCGTCTCCGCAACAATCTCCCTGATTTTCCTATCCATTGCTTTTGTTCGTTCAGCGAGTTCCATCTTGTCATTGATGACGCAGAGCACCTCTTTGGAGACGTCGCGGTACGATTCCAGAATTCGTGCAGAGATCCCGCGTGCCTGGATTTCGTCCTTTTGCGTTGGTGCGTGAAAGCCGAACGTCACATAGTCGTTCTCTTTAGTACTCGCCGCCTGGACGGCACCGAACGCGCAGTGATGGTTGGTTATGATGAGGCCCTCGGATGAAACAAATGATCCGGTACATCCGCTCAGCTGCACAACGGCATCGATAAGGCCGGCACGATTGGGATTGTAGATAGCCTTTGGGTCGATTTTGAGACCTTTTGCCTTCAAATTGAGCTTGTAGATCTCACTGATGGGATACATTCCCTCATCGGCGAGCGAGAGCTGCAACAGGAAAAAGGCAAAACCGAGAAAAAGCAAAGAGCGCTTTGCCATGGCGGCGACCTCCAATGAATGAGAGAGAAGAGATGGAAGTGTATTCAATTTTTGCCGAAAAGCCAACGGGGGAGACGAGCGGAAGACGGAAGACGAGAGACGGAAAACGTCAGACGTAAGACGGGAGTCGGGACCGAGACGCGGAACGCTGGCAGAAAATCCGGGACACATATGGCAGGTGCAACACCTGAGACGCCACTGGCTTGAGCCGCCCCAACCCAACCAATCACTATTCACTAATCAACCACTCACTCCCGCAAGACAGAATTGCGGGATGCAAACAACGCACAGTTAACCATTCACCAACCCTTCGACTCGTGCCGATAAAACAAGTCGGGACTCGCTCAAGGCGAGTTTCGGCCGGAGGCGCCTGCCCGCTATTCATGAACCAGTATGGCAGACCTTATGTTAAGCACGTAAGCCTCGTGCGCAAAATGTGTAGATTTGAGTTCCACCCACAAATCTATACACAGCACAGCGAGGCTTACTATGGTACACAAACATACAATATTGGATTGGCTCGGTCAACATGTATTTGTTGGGCTCGATGTCCATAAACGAAGTTGGATCGTGGCGATCGTGACAGAACAAACAGATTTCAAAACGTTTACGCAGCCGCCGGATGTCAAATTGCTGGTGAGCTACCTGCATCGGCATTTTCCAAACGCTACCTACCATTGCGTCTACGAAGCCGGGTATTGTGGCTATTGGATCTGCGATGAGCTCCGCGCTCTTGGGATCGACTGTATCATCATCAATCCTGCCGATGTGCCGACCATGGACAAGGAACGGAAGCACAAGACCAACAAAGTCGACGCACGTAAACTCGCACGCTCCCTACGCAATGGTGAGCTTGTTCCACTGTATCTACCATCACGTGTTGCACTCGAAGACCGAACGCTGGTGCGATCGCGTCATATGCTCGTCTCAAAGCAAACACGATGCAAGAACCAGATCAAAGCGTTGTTGAGTTTCTACGGTATAACCCTGCCGGAGGATATTGCCGATCGTCACTGGTCGGCTCGCTATGTCGCCTGGTTGGAGGGTCTGTCTTTGCAGTCTCCAAGTGGCACGCATACCCTCAAGACATTGCTCAGTGAACTGGCCCATCTGCGCAAGAGTATCCTGGATACCACGCGAGCCCTGTGTGCACTTGCTCGCACTGAATCCTATGCTTTCAACGTTCTTTATCTGACAACCATCTCAGGCATCAGCACGCTCGTCGCTATGATCTTGTTGACAGAGATCGTCACGCTAGAACGTTTCCATTCTCTGGACCATCTAGCCTGCTTCGTCGGTCTGGTTCCTGGAGAAAGCTCCTCTGGAGATGAACGCACCATGACTGGGATGACCGAGCGCAAGAACCGCTACTTACGGTGGGTTCTCACCGAGAGTGCCTGGGTTGCCATTCGTCACGATGAAAGCTTGGCACTTGCTTTCAACACTCTCAGTCGGCGAATGCCAAAGAACCAAGCCGTCGTGCGGATTGCGCGAAAGCTCCTCAATAGAGTTCACTTTGTCCTGAAACATCAACAACCGTGCATCGTGTTAAAAGCAGCTTAAGAACATCGTTCACATTGTTGCGAACGCCGATCATATCGTTTGATACTCGTGGGAGTGCGCTTTTCCCCGCCTGCGGTTCTCTCTTCGGTGAGATATCTGCTTCTGGCAGACTGCGCCCCACATTCATTCTTCCTGACAAAGGGTATGTAGCTCTCTGACAAAACAGAGATGTCTACTCATAAAAGGCTTCTGGAATGATCGATCGTTCTCAAAGGAGACTATCTTCATCCACCCCCGCACAAGACTTGACTGCTTACATAAAAGGCGGGGATGGGTCTTTGGCCCAAACCAGTCACTCTTCATATTCTTTCTGAATCTGGCAGCGATCAACGAAGAAACTGAATCGCCCTCTCGAGAATTGCGTCATGACCCGCAGCGGAATCTGCAGGACTAATCCACAACGGAATGTTGGGAGACAAACCGATTCCTTCGAAAATTGTCTTCTGTGCCGTGTATTGAATCCAGCGCGAGACACGGTATGACCATCCGTTTGGAAGCGTCAGCGTAATGGGGTTGGCGGAGCCACCTCCGGTCGTGTCACCGATAAGTGTGACATTCGGCAAAGCCTTCATCATCAGGATTGTTCCCTCTGCACTGCTGAAACAGCGCCGGTTCGTAAGAAGGGCCACGGGTTTCGTGAACTGCCGGGGTCCCTGCGGCTCGATCGTTGCAGCCTGATAGTCTGTGAAATCGGAATGACTTGGCCCGCTGCGCCATCGTATGAAGCTGTATACTCTCAGTTGATCTGCAAATCGCCCGGCGACGATGTTGCCAAACGCATCGCTGCCGCCACCGTTGCTGCGGATATCAACGATGATGCCCTTACAATTTTTTAGAGTGTTGATGATGACATCGATTGCCTGCGACCAAAGGGTCTGATCCCCATTCAAGTTGGGACCTATGTAGAGGTACCCAATGCTGTCCGCAATCTTGGCGTATCGCAAATATCCGCCGGCGGTCGTACCATAGTCCGTAGAAAAATAGCGTGCAACAGTGGCCGTACCCAGAAAATTTGTTGGATATTGACTGTACCAACCCGTATAAGTATAAGTCCCAACAGAGGTCGTGAGGCTCACGTGGCCGTCTTTCAGGTTCGAAAGCATCGAGGACATGATCTGAAAAAGCTGTGCATCTGTTGTCGTGCTTGTTACCTGTGCCCGATACACAGTGTGCAGCGAATCCCAGTTTATTCTTTTGATCTCGAAGAACGAGTAGCGCGTGTCAAATTCCTTCCAGAGAGTCTCAAAATTCGTCTCCGGTGAAGTTGCACCCGCTGGCTGAGCCACGAAACTCACATCCAGCGGCATCGACACGATGACTGTGGCTGTCGGTATGGTAAAATGGAACGAGGTCGCACTCAACTCGACGATCTTTGCGGTCAATTGAGAAACAGAGTCCTTATCAATCAAAATTGACGTTTCACTCTCGATGAATTGCCATGTTCCATTGTGGATTGCAGTCAGATATCTCCCGTCTTTCGTGAAGGACATTGAAAGATAGGGAAACTGAGATGTGATATCGGTGGTTTGCCCGGCTGCCGGACCGAGGGCGAGGGCTTTCTGGAGCTGCCAGACAGTGCCGGTCAGGAGGTCCGTTTTCGTCGGCGAAGGTTCAACGGGAGATGATTTGCAGCCGGCAAGAAACTGTGCGGCCGCGAGGCAAATGAGAAATGCTGATGAGGGTTTCATGTTGGGTCAGGGAGCTGGCTCGCGCAATATCAAATCTGCAACCTTGCGCGCAATCTCAATTGGCTCCCCCTCGTTTCGGTTTGTGAGAATGATGATAGTGAGTTTTTGGTTGGGGATACGAAGGATCGCATTTCGGAATCCCCTGGTTGATCCTGTGTGATAAAATGTCGGAACGTCTTTGTATGGCTCGATGTACCAGCCGAAACCGTACGTTGTGGATGAGCCGTCCGAGAGGCGCCCCGGTGTGTGCGCCTCTTTGAAGAGTGATGGCTGTACAAGCGATCGTGTTTCGAGTGCCAGCGCCCAGCGGAAAAGATCGTCAACGGATGAATAGATGCCTCCGTCTCCCAGCACCGCGCTCGTCACGCTCTGATCGGTACGTACGAATCCGGTGTCGGTGTGTGAATAGCCGTACGCTTGATAATCAACGGTGGATATTCCCTGTTGATAGGCAAGCGTATGGTTCATGCCGAGTGGAGCGAAGATGTTCTTCTTCAGGAATTCCGCAAACGACTGTCCCGAGATCGATTCAACAACGAGGGCAAGAAGCGAATATCCGGAATTACTGTATTTGAATTTCGCGCCCGGTGGAAAATAGACGGAGTCAATGCTTCGCAGGAGGGAGAGAACATCCTTATCAAGAACCGGCATAGTCTGGCTCTCGGGAATGAGGTCTTCATAGTCAACGATTCCCGATGTATGGTTAAGCAAATGCCGGATTTTCACCTCCTGCAAATACGTTGGCGCTCCGGGTAGCACATCGGTCAGGCGGCTGTCGAGCGTGAGCCCCCCCTTGTCGACGAGCATCAGCAATGCCATTGCGGTGAATTGCTTTGTCACAGAAGCGAGGCGATAGTTTGTGTATGTGGTGGCAGGAGTGCGAGTTTCCAGGTCTGCCATTCCGTATGCCTTACTGTAGATGACCTCGCCGTTTTTGATAATGGCGACGGAGGCACCAGGACTGGTTAATGCGGAGTATTCGGAGAACAACGGGTCAACAGAATGAGAAAGCATATCCTTCCTTGCGTATGGGGCGCATGAAAGAAAACCGAAGGCACAAAGCAACAGGACCACCCCGTGGTGTGTCATGACGATTCTTGATCTTTGTCTGGGAAAGCGGGAACTCGGAAGTACGGCAGATTCTGCGAAGGTCGGAGCACTTCGTAGAATCTCCAGTAACAATAAGCTATCTCAAGAATCTCTTCGCGCCTCTTTGCCTGTCCGCCATTGAGAGCTCTGAGTGGCAGGCGGGCGGTCTTAGCAGTTTGATTTCAACCGCAGAGAACGCAAAGAAACGCAGAGAAAATCTTACATGGGACCCAGTCAAGTATTCTTGAGATGACCTCTACAACCCCTCCTGTGCCATTACGTATGTCAAAATGGCCATCGCCGCTGCCCCGAGAGCGAGCTCGCGTTCGTTCACCGCGGCAAGATTATCGTTTTCCGAATGATGAACGTCGAAATAGCGGTGCGAATCAACCGACAACTAAATCATCGGCACACCTTTTTGACCGAGTGGGCTGATGTCGGATCCCCCTCCCCCCAGAGTGATTTGGTCAGCGCCAAAAGATCGGAGAAGCGGTCCCCACGGCGCAACTTTAGTGTACGTGAGGGTGTCGCCAATGCCGAAGCCGCGCGGACTAAATCCCCCTGCATCAGATTCAATCGCCGCGATGTGCTTCTCGCCGGGACGATCCTTTGCTGCATACGCCGTGCCTCCGCGACCGCCGTTCTCTTCATTCATGAACATCACCGCGCGGATCGTCCGCTTCGGTTTCAAGCCGAGCTTCTTGAGGAGCCTCAGCGCCTCCAGGGACTGGATACACCCGGCCCCATCGTCCTGTGCGCCATATCCAATGTCCCAGCTGTCGAGATGCCCGCCCATGATGATCACCTCGTTTGGCTTCTCGGTTCCTCTCAACTCTCCGACGACATTTGCCGATTCAACATCGGGCAACGTTTGAGCCGACAGTTTCAATTGAATACGAACGGCAATCCCCTGGGAGAGGATCTTGCTGAGATATTCTGCACCTCGTGTGCTGATTGCCGCAGAAGGCACCTTGTTGACCGTATCGACATATCCCATCGCACCGGTGTGTGGAGAATCATCAATACGGGTTGTCATTGAACGAACGAGAGCAGCCACGCCACCCACCCTGGCTGCCATGACGGCACCATGGCCGCGTTGATCAACGGCACCCCCATAGGCGGCGAAGGTTTGAAAGAGAGTCCGATCCATAGGCCGGTTGAAGAAAACAATCTTTCCTTTCGCTTTTCCTCCTAACTTCTGCAGTTCATCGAATGACTTCACCTCAATGACTTCAGCGGTGATCCCTTCAGGGGGTGTTGCAATGCTTCCGCCAAGCGCAGCAATCTTGAGTCTTTCCCGCTGACCGGAAGGAAGCAAAAGGTAAGCCTCCTCGACCGGGCCTCGAACCCAGTGCGGAACCATCACAGGCTCGAGGTGGACATTTTCGAAGCCGAACTCCTCCATTTTAGTCTTCGCCCACAGGATGGCCTTTGTAGCCTGTGGCGATCCGCTGATGCGATTCCCGATGTTCGCGCAAAGCTCCTCGAGCATATCGAACGAATTGTTGGAACCAAGAGCCTCCTTGGCGATCCTCACGGCGAGGGAGTTGTATTTCTTCACTGCCGGAGATTGAGCTACGAGGACGGACGAGAACACCATCACGAACGCTGAAATGAAGATGAGGTATCTTCTCTGCATGGAATTGATTCTCCCCACATTGAAAGGAATTGAAGTTTGTGTGACTAGAACCCATCTCAAAACGAACATGAAAATCTCACGCCAAGACCCAAGAATTGATATTTTTTGGTTGCTCTGCGTCTTTGCGCCTTTGCCCCGAAGGGGTCACTTCGTGACGTGACAGTTCTTGAGATACTTCTACAATAGACCGAGTGATTGAATCTCTTCAGATTCGAGAATCTCCACGCCTTTGACCTGCTGTTTTGTTGCCCGGAGCATTGCCTTTGCCGCCGTTTGTGCGTGAACTGCGCGATACCGGCGCATACCGCCAATGAAAAGAAGAACCGAGAGTGCCTTGACGAAGAAGGTTCCCAGCGCTTCTGCAGGACGGGATTCACGCCGTTCGCCAAGAAGGAGCGATGGCCGGAAAATTCTCACGGCATCGAACGGGACCTTTGCGACCGCTTCTTCCATTTCTCCTTTGACGCGATTGTAGAAGATCCGCGAATGGATGTCTGCACCGAGTGACGAGATCACCAGGAATTGGCGTGCGCCGTTCTTTTGAGAAATTGCGGCCGTCTGGACGACGTAGGTAAAGTCGACTTTTCGAAACGCCTCCTGTGAACCGGCAGCTTTGATCGTTGTACCAAGACAGCAGAAAACGTCCTCGCCCTTGATCAGGTTCTGTTGTTGCTCCAACTGATCGAAGTTGACAACACGCTCCAGGAGTTTTGGGTGTTCAAAACCGAGGGACTTGCGCGTCAGGACGATGACACGGGAATATGTGTCGTCAGCAAGAAGGAGTGCCAGAAGATGCCCGCCAACGAGCCCTGAAGCACCGACAACAAGAGCCGATCGTGTGTTCACTGTCAGATTTGAACGTCTGAAGATCCATTACATCGTTGGTAATACTAATGAATTTTGTGCCTGCGGTCAACGAACAAGAGAACAAACTTGCGGGAGAACGGGGGATATGGTACATTTTGCGCAGCCGTCTACCATCCACAATCGTTCCGTACGTCCGATGAGGCATCGTTCATGAAGAAGAAACTCACGCTTCACCTTCTCAACGAGACGTTTACGATCAACAAACTTCCACAGTTTGCCGAAATCCCCTCTATTCTATCGAAGGGAGAAATGTGCTTCATCTTTCGAACCGAGGACGAGCTCACGATTGTCTGTCCTGATTACATGGCGCCGAACAACGTTCAGCAAGAACTAGGATGGCGATGCATCAGAGTGGAAGGTCAAATGAAACTAGGGGAAGTCGGTGTGCTTGCGTCAATCAGCGAACCTCTTGCAGAAGCACAAGTCCCACTCTTTGCCATCAGCACCTTTAACACTGACTATGTGCTCGTGATGGAAGAACATCTGGTGACTGCCGTGCAGGCGCTTCAAAAAGCCGGACACGAGTTTGTCCACAAAGAACAATAATATTCTCTAATCTGCCGTTGACGGCTTCGATGCCGTTTGTTCCATTCTCTTTTTCAAAATCCCTGCAACGTCCGCTATTGCCACACCTTGTTCTTCAAGCAGCACGATCAGGTGATACAGAAGATCTGCCGATTCTTCTTTCAGTGCATCGCGATCGTGTTGCAGAGCTGCGACCACCGTTTCAATCGCTTCTTCTCCGACTTTCTGTGCGATGCGTCCTGTGCCTTGCTGGAAGAGTTTTGCTGTGTATGAACCTTCTGGTTGATGTAGTCGACGGTCCCGGATGGTATTCTCGAGTCGACCAAGCACAGAGCTTGTCTCGTCCGATTCTTCTTCGCCGAAACACGTATGCACTCCGGTATGGCACACGGGACCGGCGGGATGCGCGTACACCAACAAAGCGTCTCCGTCGCAGTCGGCTTTGATGGAAACAACTTCGAGTACATTGCCAGAGATTTCCCCTTTTTGCCAGAGACGATCTTTTGTTCTGCTCCAGAATGTCACCCTGCGCTCTTCCAGGGTTTTCGTCAGCGACTCCTTGTTCATGTATCCAAGCATCAGCACTTGCCGGGTCGTCGGATCCTGAATGATCGCAGGAATCAGGCCGTTCATCTTATCGAAATTAAGCTTGTCAATCATAGTCGGACCGGAATTTTGTTCGTCTGTAGAAACTCTTTGATGTCAATGATCGATATCTGCTGGTAATGGAAAATACTTGCGGCAAGAACGGCATCTGCTCTGCCGATCGTGATGGCGTCTCTGATATGCTCTCTTGTTCCGGCACCTCCCGATGCGATCACTGGAATGCTGGTACAGAGCGAAATCGTTCGAAGCAGATCAAGATCATAACCTTCTTTCATGCCATCGGAATCCATGGATGTTATCAGAAGCTCGCCTGCGCCGCGTCGAACCGCCTCCTGAGCCCAAGCAACAGCATCAAGGTCGGTCTCTTCCGATCCGCCTTTTGTCCAGACGCACCAGCCGCTTCCCTTCCGTTTTGCGTCAATGGCCGCAACAAGAGACTGTGAACCGACAGCTGCCGAAGCTTCAAACAAGAACTCAGGGTGCTCTACAATCGCCGTGTTGAGGGACACTTTGTCAGCTCCGGCATCGAGAGCACGCAAAACGTCGACGACATCACTGATGCCACCACCAACAGTAAACGGAATTTGGATTGCCCGGGCGACGCGCTCGACAACAGAAAAAAAAGTCTTTCGCCCCTCTTTTGAAGCGCTGATATCAAGGAACACGAGCTCATCAGCCCCCTCGTCGGAGTACCGCGATGCGAGATCAACGGGATCGCCCGCGTCCCGAAGGTCCACGAATTTTGTCCCCTTGACGGTCCTGCCGTCCTTGACATCAAGACAAGGAATGATTCGCTTTGTTAACATAGAATCTTCACGCCCTTGCGAAACGACTCAATTGGTCCGTGGTCACTTTTCCTTCGTAGAGCGCCTTGCCAACCACGGCAGCGTAGCAGCCAACGCCTGCAAGGTCTTCGATGTCGGTCATCTGTGAAACACCACCAGAAGCAATGAGCTGAATTGATGGAAACTCTGTCACGAGCGACCGATACAATTCCAGGTTCGGACCTTCGAGCATTCCGTCGAGGTTGATATCGGTGCAGAGAAAACTCACCGCACCAACGCGTGCCATCGCATCCACGAACGCTGATGGAGTAAGACGTGCGCGCTCCAGCCATCCCTTGTGGGCAACGGCCCCGCCTCGGACATCGACGGCAATCACAAATCGCTCCGTTCCGAACTCGCGGATCCAATCCTGAACAATATGCGGGGATTCAACAGCAAGGCTTCCGATGACAACGCGTGCTGCACCCGCATCAAAGAGCCTGGAAATGTCCTGAAGTGTACGTATGCCGCCTCCAACCTGGACCTGCAGTGAGCCGATCTCTAAAATAGAGTCAAGAGCTCCCCAATTGATAATGTGACCCGCTTTCGCGCCTTCAAGATCAACAACGTGGAGAGAAGTCAGGCCGGCGTCCCGAAACGATTGCGCAACGGTCGAAGGAGAATCCGAATACACGTTTTGTGACGCGAAATCGCCTTGCCGCAAGCGGACACAGTTGCCCTGGTAGATATCGATGGCTGGATAGATCAGCATAGCTCAATAAAGTTCTTCATGACTTGAATGCCTGCGGCTCCAGATTTCTCTGTATGAAACTGAACACCATAGAAATTCTGCTTTTGCACAGCGGCGGAGAATGCTTCACCGTACTGTGTTATTCCGATCGTATCTGGTCCGACGGGTGCGCGGAACGAATGCACGAAATAGAAATACTCGTTGTCACGAATCTTGTTGAAGAGAGGGTTGTTTGCCTTGGCATTGACCTGATTCCAGCCGATATGAGGAACCTTCAACTTTGTTTCGTCGAACCGCGAGATGCGACCGGGAACAATGCCTAGGCATGCTGTATCGCGTTCATCAGAATGTTCAAAGAGTATCTGCATGCCGATACAGATGCCAAGAAATGGAACGTTCACGGTGGTCAACCACTGGAGAATCCCAATCTTACCAAGCGACGTCATCGCACTGCGAGCTTCTCCCACACCCGGGAGAATCAACTTCGTGGCCCCCTGAAGTTCAGCGATGTCTTTGGAAACAAAGAATGGCTGGCCGAGTCGATTGAGCGCATTGCCGACGGACCGGATGTTGCCGGCGCCATAGTCGATGATGCCGATCATAGAGATCCTTTCGTCGACGGAAGCGAGCCGGACGCCTTGGGATCAATCGCTACAGCTTGTTTCAGAGCTCTTGCAACACCCTTAAAGATTGCCTCGATCTTGTGATGATCGTTCCGACCCCGGACCGTAATATGAAGATTTGCCCGTAATCCATCGGCAAATGCCCGGAAGAAATCTTCCACGAGTTCTGTCGGAAACTCGCCCACCCGCTCTCGTTCGAACGCCCCCTGAAACAGAAAATACGGCCTGCCGCCAAGGTCGATCGCTACCTGTGCAAGGGATTCGTCCATCGGGAGGAGGAAACCGTAACGCTCCAGGCCGCGTTTATCACCGAGAGCCTGCCAAATGGCTTCGCCTAATGCCAGGCCCGTGTCCTCTATTGTATGGTGCTCATCAATATGGAGATCACCTTTGACACTGAGCTTGATGTCGATCAGCGAATGCTTTGAGAGTTGTGCGAGCATATGGTCGAAGAAGCCCAGGCCCGTGTTTACATCGTACAATCCCGTTCCGTCAAGCATCACGTCAATGCCAATCGATGTCTCGTTTGTCGTGCGGTCAATGTGTGCGGTACGAATGCTCGAGGCGACAAAACGGCAGGCATCGAGAAAATTGTCTGCAACAACGTCCGCTTTGCTTTTCTTCGCATTCCCCAAACGGATGGTTTGGCAACCAATGTTTTTTCCAAACTGCACATCGGTCTCGCGATCGCCAATTGCAAATGTCCGCCGAAGATCAAGCGTTTTCTCTTTGAGATAATTCGCCACAAGTCCGGTCTTCGGCTTCCTGCAACTGCACTGGTCGGCAGGAGTATGCGGACAGATGAAGATCTCTGAAAATGTGATGCCTTCACCCTGCAGGATTCCAAGCAACTTCTTCTGCGGTGCATCAAATGAAGCCTGGGGAAACCGATCCGTGCCTAACCCATCCTGATTGGTGACGAGGACGAGTTCGAATCCTCTGTCGCGGAGTAAGCGAAGACCTTCGATCACCCCGGGGATGAGCTCAAGCTTCTCCAGGGAATCGATCTGCTCATCCGGGGGTTCGACAATAATTGTTCCATCGCGATCGAGAAAGACTGTGTTCATTGTTCAAGCTCCCTGAGTGCGTTCAGCAGGAGGTCGTCTTGTTCGGGAGTGCCCACAGAAATGCGAAGGCAGTTCTCCAGTTTTGGCTCAGAGGTTCGATCGCGCACGATGATGCCGCGCTGCGCAAGTCGCCGATGGAGCGATCGTGCATCGGAGCAACGGACCAGAAGAAAGTTCGCGTCCGACGGAAAGACCTTCTCCACAAATCGAAACGTCGAGAGTTCCCTGACAAGCCTCTGCCTCTCGGCTGCTACGGAGGCGACGCTCCGTTGTACATGATTCGTATTGTCGAGTGCCTTGAGCGCCTCAGTGCTTGTAAGGATGTTGATGTTGTACGGTGATTTCACTTTCATCAGATATGAGATGATCTGGGGGTGCGCGATGGCATATCCAAGCCGAATGGCTGCCAGGCCCCAGGCTTTTGACAATGTCCGCAAGACGACAAGATTTGGAAATCGCTCAAGGTCTGATATCAACGGTTCACTCTGAGCAAAATCGGTGTAGGCTTCATCAGCAACGACGATAGCAGATGTTCGCGCGCACAGGCTGAGGATGTCGGCACGATTCAGGAGGTTGCCGGTGGGGTTGTTGGGCGAACAGCAGAAGATGACTTTCGTGTCCGCTTTCGTGCGCTGTTTCGCAGCCTCAAGGTTGATTTGAAATTCGTCAGTTAACAAGCATGAGTCCACCCGGACGTTATTGACGTCAGCAGCAACGCGATACATGCCGTAGGTCGGCTCGAGAATGAGCACTGCGTCCTTTTCAGGTTCGCAGAAAATGCGAAGAAGGAGATCGATCACTTCATCCGATCCAACTCCAACGAAGAGATTCTCGCGTTGAACTCCATGCAATTGAGCAAGACGGGAACGCAAAGCGGTCTGGAAAGGATCGGGATAGCGATTGAGATCCAATCCCTCGAACGTAATCGCGCTGCCGAACGCGTTCTCGTTCGCGTCGAGTAACACGCCGCTCGAGTAATCCTGGCGGGCGCTCCGATATGGTTTGAGCGCACGGATGTTCGGTCGTATGAGAGCTTCGATGTCGATCATGAGCGCGTTCATTCTTCCAATCGTTGTGTCACAGCCCGAGCATGTGCTTCAAGTCCTTCAGTCTGTGCAAGCGTTGTTAAGGCAGGAGACAGGCGCAGGAGACCCTCCCGCGTAATTGACTGAAACGTCATCGATTTCTGAAAACTATCGACCGAGACGCCGCTGACCCATCGAGCCGATCCTCCCGTGGGAAGGGTGTGATTCGTTCCGGAGGCATAATCGCCAGCAGTAACAGGGGCAAATGCGCCCAGAAAGACAGATCCGGCGTTTCGGATTTCCGGCACGAGGGCCTCCGGCTCGCGGGTATTGATCAAGAGATGCTCAGGCGCATACATATTCGAAAAGCTCACCGCCTCCTCAATTGATTGCACAACGATCGCGTAGCTCTTGTCGAGGGACTCCGCTGCAATTTCCTTCCTGGGAAGCAGCTCGAGCTGTTGGCGCACTTCGTCCAGCGCTGCTTGTGCCAGCGATTCGCTGGTGGTGAGAAGGACAACTTGTGATTGGAAATCGTGCTCTGCCTGCGATAGCAAGTCCGCTGCAACAATGGCGGGTTGCGCTGAATCATCGGCGATAATTAACAATTCTGATGGCCCCGCCAGGAGATCAATAGCAGCACCATCGGTGTCTGAAGAGACAAATCGTTTTGCTTCGGTTACATATTGATTTCCGGGTCCAAGAATCTTTTCGACTTTTGGGATCGATTGCGTCCCGTACGCCATCGCAGCAATCGCCTGAGCGCCACCGATCTTATAGATTTCGCGTATGCCCAGGTACGCTGCAGTCGCAAGCACTGCCGGGTCGATGCTCCCATTTGATTTCGGTGGTGAGCAAAGGACAATCCGCGAACTGCCCGCGAGTATCGCGGGAATACCCAGCATCAAAACCGTCGATGGCAGTGGTGCGGAACCGGCAGGGATATACAATCCAACAGTCTCAATGGCTCGTTGCTGGCGCCAACAGAGGACGCCGGGTTCCGTCTCGATTCTGGGTTCAGTTCGCGTCTGGGCGGCATGAAAAGCTCTGATATTCCGCGCAGCATGTTCAATAGCGGCAACGAGCGCGCCCGGCGCGTTGTCGCGTGCATTTTCGATTTCCGCCGGTGTGACGCGAAAGTCTGAAACAGGCATAGCATCAAAACGTTTGCTGTATTCCCTGAGGGCGTCGTCCCCTCGCTGTTTCACGTCGAGGCAGAGGGATGCGACTGTCTCGCGGATGGATTTGTCCGCACTCCAGGGGCGGAGGCACAATCGCTTCAGGTCTTCGCGGATCAACTGTGATATATAATAGAGCTTCATCGGATAATCGCTTCAATGGGTACGACAACGATGTCACTTGCTCCAGCTTTCTTCAACTTTTCCATGACGTCCCAGAAAACATCTTCCGGGATTACAGAGTGGAGGGCCACCATTCCTTCGTCAGCCAGCGGAACGACGGTGGGGCTTTTCAAGCTTGGAATGATTCTTTTCAGCCGTGGAATGGCTGCAGTGGGTGCATTCATCATCATGTACCGTCTCCCGTGAGCCTGCAGACTTCCGGAAATACGAATGAGGAGCCGGTCGATGAGCTGCTTCTTCCTTGGATTCTTCAGCGTCGTGCGGTTGGCGACGAGAACCGCTTCGGAGGTCAATACCGTCGAGAGCGGCCGCAACCCGTTGACGCGCGCTGTCGTTCCTGTGGAAACAATATCGCAGATCGCATCAGCCACGTCAAGGGTTGGGGCAAGTTCGACGGCGCCGCTCAGTTCGATGACTTCCGCCTTCAGCCCCTCGGACCGAAGGAATTGCTTCAGCGTTGCCGGATAGGTTGTGGCGATGCGCTTGCGATTGAGGTGCTTCACCGAGCGGATGGATGACCGTTGCGGCACACTGATGGTAAGGCGGCAATGGCCGAAGGCAAGCGGCAGAATTGTCTCGACCCGCGCCCCTTTTTCGCGCACAATGTTCTCCCCGACGATACCGAGATCCGCGACGGCATCCTGTACATATTCTGGGATATCGTCATCGCGGAGGGCGAGTACGTCAAGGTTGAAATTTCTGCAGGGTGAATAGAGGCTCTGTTTCTGGAACTCGAATTCGAGTCCACAGGCGCGCAGCAGCGAAAGAGAATCTTCTGTCAATCGTCCGCTTTTCTGAATGGCGATCTTGAGTCGCCCGTTGTTGGCTATCATACTTTACCTTGATAAAGTGCTTGGTCAAAAAAAATCATGAAGATCGTTTTAAGACATCGACGCGTCGCATCATCATGGTGTACCCACCCTTCCCGCGCTTGAGCCACTTGTGAACACGTGCGATGGTGCGGGAACTCAGGCCTGTTTCCTCTTCGATGGTGGTATACGGGACCCCCTGCCACAGCATGCGTGCCACCTTCCAGCGTTCAGCAAATTCTCGTATCTCGGTCTCTGTGAGCAGATCGCGAAAGAATTTGCGGCACTCATCCAGGTTCTCCAGACGGGTAATAACCGCGTACAACTCGTCGATATCTCGTTGTTTTACATGTTTCATGCTTTACCTAAGTAAAGTATAGTCAATTGTTCCGTAAAGCGCAAGTGCAGGAGCAAGAAAATTCACTTGTCAATAAACGCCATTTTCTCTACATTTTTTAGGCGTATGATCACCTACCACGACATTGAAATAGCATACAAGATTGTACAGCCGGTGGTTCACAAGACCCCGCTGCTGATGTCGCGCACGCTGAATGCCCGCATTGGAAACAAGGTATTGTTTAAAGCGGAGAACCTTCAGAGAATCGGCGCGTTCAAGATCCGGGGGGCTTACAATAAGATTGCCTCCCTGACTGCCGACGAGCGAAAACGCGGAGTCGTTGCGCATTCCTCTGGCAATCATGCGCAGGGTGTCGCTCTGGCGGCGAAACTGCTGAATACGCGCGCAGTGGTGGTCATGCCGAAAAACTCGCCGCCGATCAAGGTAGCAGGGGCGCAAACGTACGGCGCTGAAGTGGTGTTTTGCGAAGACTCCTCGGACGATCGAGAGCGGGTCGCAAGACAACTGCAACAAGAACACAACTATGTTCTCGTCCCCCCGTTCGACGATGACAAGATTATTGCCGGACAGGGTACGGCGATGATCGAGGTGGGTGAAGATCTCGACGAACTCGATTTTCTCTTCGTTCCCATTGGCGGAGGAGGTCTGATCGCAGGAAGCGCTATTGCGGCGAAGCACCTTTTTCCGAACATCAAAGTGATTGGTGTGGAAACCGAACCGGCCAATGATTGCTATCAGTCGTTTCGAAAGAAGGAAATCGTTCGCATCAGTCCGCCAAACACGATCGCTGATGGTATGCGTACTCAGGCGGTCGGCAAAAGGAATTTTGAGATCATTTTGCAGTACGTGGACGACGTCATCACGGTCACCGATGACCAGGTCATCGACACAATGCGATTTTTCCTCGAACGGATGAAGATTGTTGTTGAGCCTACAGGAGCTGTGGCGCCGGCTGCGGTGTTTCACAACGTGCTGGGCTTGTCGGGGAAGAATGTCTGCGCAATCATCAGTGGCGGTAACGTTGACCCCGCACTGTTGAAAAGAATCCTGTAGCCGGTTGACCGCTAGCGCTCTCAGCGAGGACTTGCCGCTCACGGAAATCCTTTCTATAATTGACGTCATTCAATTTGAACCATCCACCCAATTGATTATGATCTGATAGGCTCTATGAAGTTAGCTGCCTGCATCAATCACGTACCGGACACTGCGGCGAAAATCAGTATCGCTGCCGACGGAAAAACCATAGACAAAACCGGCGTCACCTATGTCATCAGTCCGTATGATGAATTCGCAGTGGAGGAATGTCTAAGGCTCAAAGAAAAAAACGGCGGCGATGTAACAGTGATCTCTCTGGGTGGAGATACACACAGGGAAACACTTCGTAAGGCGCTGGCGATGGGAGCAGATAAGGCTGTGCTCCTGAAAGACGACGGCGTGCGTGATTCCTTTGGCGTTGCGCGCGCATTGGCAGATGAGCTCAAAGAACTCTCTCCGGACATCGTGTTTTTCGGAAAACAGTCTGTGGATTACGATGACGGTGCCGTCGGTGTGATGGTGGCGGAAATGCTCGGATTGCCATCGGTGTCGGTCGTAGTAAAACTCGACATTGCCGGGGGAAAAGCGACCGCAGAACGAGAGGTTGAAGGGGGCCGCGAGGTCGTGGAGACGTCACTCCCGGCTGTCTTCACCGCACAAAAAGGGTTGAATGAGCCCCGCTATCCATCCTTGAAGGGAATCATGGGTGCCAAAAGCAAGCCGATCGAGGAACGCCCGGCGTCTCCTGTTACCTCAAAAACAGAGCTGCTGCAGACGCAGAAACCCTCTGCAAAACCGGCAGGGAGAATTATCGGGACAGATGTCACCGCAGTCCCTGAGTTGGTGCGGCTCTTGCATGAAGAGGCGAAGGTGATATGAGTATTTTCGATTTATGATTTCCGATCTGTGATTGTCGATTTGGGTATCAAGAAGCCAGCACCAATTACCAATTTCCGCCGGAGGCGGATGGGCCTTCAGCCCAAACCAATTAACTAGTTAACCAATCTACCAGCCTTACACTCTATGAAGATCCTTGTTTTCGCAGAGCAACGAGACAACAAATTCAAAAAACCGGCCTTCGAAGCGGTCAAAACTGCACGGATGCTCGCCGATCGGCTGAGCGGAGAAGTTGTGGCAATCGTTGTTGGTGACAACGTTCAGTCGATTGCGCCGGCTCTCGGCGGATATGGAGCACACAAGATTCTCGTAGCAGAGGATGGCAGGCTTGCACGTTATGCGCCGGGGGCCTATGCGAGCATCGTCGCAGAGGCTGCTCGCGTTCAACAAGCGACTGTTGTTGTCTTGTCGGCCACCGCCCTCGGAAAAGATCTCTCACCAAGGGTTGCGGTAAAACTCGATGCCGGGCTAGCGTCGGAGTGTACAGGATTGACGGTTGAAGGAGAAGAAATTGTAGCTACTCGACCGGTGTTTGCCGGCAAGGCGCTCACGCAATTGAAGATTACTTCCACTGTGAAGGTTTACACGTTGCGGCCGAATGTTTTTTCGTCGGGTGAGACCAACGGCACGTCCGCGCCTGTTGAGAAGTTCTCTGTCAGCCTGACAGAACAGGATTTCTCATGTGTGGTAAAAGAGGTGAAGGCGTCATCAGGCAAACTGGATGTTGCAGAAGCGAATATCATCGTTACAGGTGGGCGCGGTCTCAAAGGACCGGAAGGCTTCGGTATGATTGAAGATCTGGCTGGAGCGTTGGGCGCGGCAGTGGGAGCATCGCGAGCAGTGGTGGATGCCGGTTGGCGTCCGCACGAAGAGCAGGTTGGCCAGACGGGAAAAACAGTCTCCCCTTCACTCTACGTTGCAGTGGCTGTCTCCGGTGCGATCCAACACCTTGCAGGAATGTCATCTTCAAAGTATATTGTAGCAGTGAACAAAGACAAGGACGCGCCCATCTTTCAGGTTGCTACGTACGGCATTGTGGCGGACGCGTTTGAAATTGTCCCCGCTCTGGCGGCGGAAGTCAAGAAGCTGCTCGGTAAATAGCCGGGCGCAACAGCAGGTCAAGGAGCAGTGGTTGTGGAGAAGATTCAAGTCGATATTATGGGATTGTCAACAAGTCCGTCGAGTGGCGGCGCATACGCGCTCATCCTGAAGGAAGTGAACGGACTTCGCCGGCTGCCCATTATCATCGGGGCCTTTGAAGCGCAGTCGATCGCGCTCGAGATGGAGGGAATCAAACCACCCCGCCCGTTGACCCATGATCTTCTGAAAAATGTCATGGATTCGCTCGGAGCGAACCTCAACGACGTGTTCATCAATGATCTCAAAGACGGAACCTTCTATGCGAGGCTCAGCCTTGATTCCCAGGAAGTCGATTCCCGTCCAAGCGATGCTATTGCCCTGGCAGTTCGCTACAATGTTCCGATCTTCGTAGCGGATAAGGTCATGGATGAGGCCGGGTTCGTTCCGGATGGCGATGAACCAGACAAGCCTGCCGCCACCGCTGCTCCCCCCGAACCTGAACATCCTTCGACCGAAAAACCGAAAATCAAACTCTCGCGGCTCGAAGAACTTCATCAACAGCTACTTGAGGCAGTGGCGAAGGAAGAGTACGAGAAAGCGGCAAAGATTCGCGATGATATCCAGAAACTCGAAGCACGGAACAGCTGAGAAAATCCAAAATCCTAATATCGAAATACCAAGGAAATCCGAAAACCCAAGCATCAAATCTCAAACGGTGGCTTTTGCCGTTATTTGTAAGCATTGAATATGTTTAGAGTTTCAGATTTAGGATTTGTTTGAGGTTTCGGATTTAGAATTTAGGATTTGTTCGAAGTTTGAGATATCGAGTTCTAGATTTAGTGTTTCCCGTCTTTTATTTTTCAAACTCACCCACATTCCATCACAAGGGAGGCTCTCTACCGTGAAAACGACCGTCCAGCGAGAACGGATTGTACTCTGCATGCTTGTGTTGTCAATCTTTTGGGCCACACAACTTTTTGCGTCTGCGCCGGATTCGTCGCGCGTAGACCAATTGATTGCCCAGGGAAATAGCTATTCCGAGAAAACGTTCGAAAATCAGAAGGCGCTTGATAGTTATCAGGCGGCGCTCGCGCTTGAGCCAAACAACTACGAAGTGCTGTGGCGCATCAGTCGGTCACTTGTCGATCTTGGTGAGCACCTGCCGTCCGGAACAGATGAGGAGAAAGCAAAACAACTGGAAATATATGAGAAGTCTCGGGAGTTTGCGAACAAAGCCATTGCAGCCAATGCGAATGGCGCAATGGCGTACACGCGCCGAGCGATCGCAAATGGCAGGATAGCATTGTTCAAAGGCGTCTGGGAGTCCCTCGATCTTGTAAAGCAGGTGAGGGCAGACTGCGAAAAATCCATTGTACTTGATCCAAACGACGCCGCAGCCTACTATGTTCTGGGCAGAACACACATGAAAGTGTGCGAAAAGCCGCGGATCGTTCGCTGGCCGTTGGGCTTGGGATGGGCCAATCTCGATGATGCGGTCAAGAATTGCGAAAAGGCGATCACCTTACGGCCGAACTTCATCATGTACCATCTCGACTGTGCCCGCGCATACGTCGAGCAGGATGAGTACGAGAAAGCGCGTACACACTTGAACGCGATTTCATCTTTCGCAACAATGGATGAAGACGACGGACAGTTCCGCCAGGAGGCGACGGACTTGCTGGAGAAAATCAAAGGGAAGTAGGAATCAAGAATTCCTCAAAAAGGAAAGCCTGGGTTCGCGAGAGCCCGGGCTTTTTTGTTGTTCAATGCCGACGTTCCTGCCGACACGCTTCGTAGAGCAGGTTTGTGCAGGCGCAATCATCAAGCTTGAAAAGAAGGAAAGGAACAGAGACAAAGGGCTTCATCCCCATTCCACGCAGGGATACCTGACTGCAGAAGTTCCAGTTCGTCGAAGCTATTTACTATTAGGACATTTGTCCTCTTAGTGTTTTTTACCCATTTTTCTCTCCCGAGCTTTGGCATTGACAGGTTGTGCTTCACCTGTGTCTACCCGGAGCTCTGGGTGAAAGTCTTTGACTAATCTGAGATACTGCC
>JAPLFP010000032.1 GCA_026390585.1 Ignavibacteriales bacterium
GGCAGTATCTCAGATTAGTCAAAGACTTTCACCCAGAGCTCCGGGTAGACACAGGTGAAGCACAACCTGTCAATGCCAAAGCTCGGGAGAGAAAAATGGGTAAAAAACACTAAGAGGACAAATGTCCTAATAGTAAATAGCCCGTGTCCCTTTTCCTTCTATGTGGAGTTACAAGTGCCTGATAACACTTCCAGTCGCAATTCTGTCGGATCCGCCGTTTTGCTTCTGTCGTGCAAAGATCGGACGGGATTAATCTCCCGGATGTCGCATTTTGTCTTCGAACGCGGCGGCAACATCACGGATTTGGACGAGCATGTTGACGGCGGACACTTTTTCCTGCGCATTGCATGGGATATGAAGAATTTCTCTGTGCCTGAGTCGGAAGTGCGCGCTGCGTTCACTCCCCTGGCGAAGGAGTTTGAGGCGACATGGCAAATCAGCTTCACCGCCAAAAAACAGCGGGTAGCGATCTTTGTTTCCAGGCTGGATCACTGTCTCCAGGAAATTCTGTGGCGCCAACGGTTGGGAGAATTCGATGTCGAGATTGGCCTCATCATTTCCAACCATGAAGACTTGCGTCCTCTGGCAGGACAGTATGGGATTCCGTACTTCGTTTTTCCGATTACGAGCGACAACCGCCGCGAGCAGGAGAAGAAGGAACTCTCTTTGCTCAAGGAACATGGGATAGGAACGATTGTTTTGGCGAGGTACATGCAGGTACTTTCACCTGAGTTCGTCGATGAGTATCCAAATCAGATCATCAATATTCATCACTCTTTCCTCCCGGCGTTTGCAGGCAGGGATCCTTACACGCAAGCATACGAGCGCGGAGTGAAGATTATCGGGGCGACAAGCCACTATGTAACAAAAGAGCTCGATGACGGGCCTATTATTGAACAGGATATCATTCGGATTTCTCACAAGGATGGAGTGAGCGATTTGGTCCGAAAAGGGCGGGACCTCGAGCGCATGATCCTTGCCCGTGCCTTGTTCTATCACGCACAGCATAGGGTTTTGGTTCACGGCAAGAAGACGATTGTGTTTGAATGATACCTAGCTTACAGTCGTTGCGAGGAGTCCCGCTGTTTCTTCACGGGACGACGAAGCAATCTATACATGGCACAATGGATAGATTGCTTCGCACAAAGCGCTCGCAATGACACCAAGCTCGCGAAACGGGACCTTGCGTGAGACAAATGCCAGGCTCGGAGGGAGCTCCGCTCCCGACGATAACCCCGGAGTTCAGGAGCACAGCTCCTTCACAGCTGACGAGGAACATTGAACATGAAAACACGATCATTTCTCCTGTTACTGACAGCGCGTATTCACTTCTTTCTTTGCCTGAGTTGTGCGGTGGCAACAGCACAGCCATCAGGTGGACCATATGGACCCCTTCAGCAAACGTATCAGCTGCCCAAGGTCTCGGGCAAGATCTATTATGTCGCAGTCGATGGGCAGGCAGCTCAATCAGGCGAATCTCTTGCCAAACCAACGTCGTTGGAAGCAGCGATCGAGCGAGCACGCACCGATGACGCTATCGTCATGCGCGGTGGGACGTACCGAACAGGCAACCTGCTCTTGAACCAGGGAATCACAATTCAGCCGTATGCGAATGAGCAACCCGTGCTAAAGGGGACGTTTGTTGCAGCAGAGTGGAAGAACCTCGGCAATGGGCTGTGGAAGATCTCCTGGTCTCGTCTGTTTCCGGCCAAGCCAGATACCTGGTGGTCACGAGACCGTTTCGGGAAGGAAACACCGCTGTGTCGATTCAATAACGATATGGTGTTTGTGGATGGAAGATTTCTGCAGGCAGTCAGCCGTGAAGGTGAAGTTGACGACAATTCATATTACATCGATTACGATGCCAAGCAGGTCTACATTGGCACCGATCCGTCGCATCGACTTGTGGAAATCACCGCATTCGATATCGCGCTCAGAAGAGTTATCGGCGAGTGCCACGGCAAGACATCAGATCACAAAGGACCTGTCATTCGGGGAATCATCTTCACTCAGTACGCCTATTGTGCATTCGAAGTGGAAGGAAAAGAACCCGAAGGAATTTCGCCCGAAGCAGAGCACGGTAAAGATGTTGTCGGTACCACACTTGAGCATTGCACACTTACGTTTTGTTCCCGTGTTGCCGCGTATCTGAGAGGTGATCGACTCACACTCCGTCATTGCAAAGTCAGCGACACGAGCACAGAAGGCATCTATATCATCGGCTCGTCCGACGTACTGCTAGAAAAGAACATCTTCAGCCGTAACAACATCGAGAGAATCACAGGATACTATCCCGCAGCAGTGAAGATTTTCAATCAGAGCTATCGCGTGACCTGTCAAGACAATCTGGTGATCGACCTGCCGTATTCGAACGGCATTTGGTATGACGTCGGTAATGTCGACGGCCGATTCTTGAACAACTGGATTGAGGGAGTGGGCGATGTGCACAGAACGTTCGATGACAAGCGACCATATCCAAGTCAGAACGGATTCTTCTTTGAAATATCGAAAGGCGCGATTTGTGCAGGCAACGTCTTCGTGAATTGCGATCAAGGAATTTTTGTCCTGAACAGCTCAAACGTGCAACTCTATCAAAACACGCTGGTCAATAGCACGGCGTGTATTGCACGGAATGCGAGGACGGCCGCCAACGATCGAATGTTTGGCTGGCATTCCAGCACTGGTCCGGATCTCGACAAGCGCGACGGTCATATCTTTGTGAACAATCTGCTCACAGGAGATCTAAAGTACAAGAGACCTCTTCTGTTCATCTGGCAGCCGGACTCTCTCTGCCAGCAACTTCCTGCTCCGTTGCTGAAGCAACTCGATCATAACGTGTACGTTCGAACCATTGAGAAGGGACTGTTGCCGTTGATTTTGTGGAGCCCTGTGTCGGGAGAACGGTGTCAGGCGCGTTTTGAGTCGCTAAGTGACCTTCGCAAAC
>JAPLFP010000249.1 GCA_026390585.1 Ignavibacteriales bacterium
GCAAAGAGGTTCCGGCAACGATCGTGAAGATCCCGTTTGTCCACAAAACGTAACATGAGGTAGGTTGGTGTCGCATGAAAATTGATGTCTGTTTTGATCCCTTTGAGCTCGACGAGCTGGAATTACGCGGCAAGAACATCGTCGTGATTGATGTGCTTCGTTCGAGCACGACGATCGTCGTTGCTCTGAACAACGGCGCGCGCGAAATCATCCCTGTCGAGAGTATTGAGAATGCCGTCAAGATCTCCGGAAGTCTCTTCGGTGATGTGACGCTCCGGGGGGGCGAACGTAACGGAAAGATGATCCAGGGGTTCAACCTCGGGAATTCGCCGCTTGAGTACACAGAAGCGACGGTCAAAGGTAAATCGATCATTTTCTGCACAACGAACGGCTCAGTGGCGATGTATAAGAGTCGTTTTGCGCAAAACCTGGCCATTGGTTCCTTTGTCAATATTTCCACGGTGGTTGAGTTCATCAAAGAGATTCAGTCGGACTTCCTCGTCATCTGTGCAGGGAGGGCGAACACGGTGAACAATTTCAGCCTGGAAGACACGGTGTGTGCCGGCATGATCGTGCACAAGCTTTCGGCTGACAAACGGATCAACGTTGAGCTTACAGACTCATCTCTTGCGTCGCAGGCGCTGTACAAAACCTACGGCAAATCGCTTCTGAAGTTGATGAAAAACACCGAGCATGGAAAGTACCTCGTCGAGATTGGATTTCTTGAAGATATTAAAGCGGCAACCGCTGTCGATTCTTATCCTGTGCTGCCGGTGCTGAGCGGGAATGTTATCAAGCTTCGGCGCGAAGAAACAAAGCCTGCTGAAAACGAATCAGCGCCACCCAAGGGGAACGCGTAACTGCCCGCGGATCGCATGCCTGAACAACAAAATCCAGCCAAAGACTCGCAGAAGAAAAAGAGCCCTGATCGTCGTCGACAGATCTGGTCGTTCCTTGGTATTGTTTTCTCCTTTATGCTGTTGCTGAGTCTTGTTTCGTACACACCTGCCGATCAGGCAAACGGTCAGGTGCGGTTTCTGGATCTCTGGAAAGTGGTAACACCAGACGAAGCGTTGCAGGCGAAGGCCGACCGCACACAGAACCTCCTCGGCCTCCTGGGCGCCATCATCTCGAATTGGTTCATCAACTCAACGATTGGCTATGCAATCATCGTTCTGCCATTCCTCGGGATGGGGTGGTCGTGGTACATCCTTCGCAAAAAAGAACTGCACAAGCTCGTCCTCGCCACGAACTATGTTGTCGCGATCGCTCTTCTGTTTTCCGCTCTTATGGGTTCCATTCGTCTCATCGGTGAAGTGCCGATGCTCTCGATGGAATGGAGCGGGACGGTCGGTGATTTTGCGGCCAACACGCTGTACAAACTGATTGGAATGGTCGGAAGCTTCATTCTTCTTCTCGGACTTCTGACGGTCGTTCTCACGCTGCTGGTCGATCTCGATATCCAGCAAAGCTACGAGCGCCTGCAAGAATGGCTGGCCAGAGTTTGGGCGTGGGTTCAGAAGAAGCGATCGAGTCCGAAAATCGAAGTCAAGAAGGAGGAGGAATACCCGCTTCCCCGGCGTACTGTTGAAATCAAACGCGACCCGCAGGAACATATTCCACCACCTCCGGTGCCGAAGCGAATTCTCACGCGCGAGGACAAGCCTCCGGTCGAACCTCCAACATTGCACGAGGAGGAACCGGAGACCTCGGAGCCGGAAGGCGATCTCCCCTTGGATATCAACGCTCCGGTGAAAGAAGAGGAAGTGAACTTTGATGAGCGTGAGACTCCGGAAGATGTGGAAGAGGAGATCGACTATATCTTCCCATCGGTTGAACTTCTGGATGTTGCCCGCGGTTCTGAGGAGGTAGATGAAAACGAGCTGAAGGAAAATGCTGAGCTCCTTCGCGCGAAGCTGGCTGATTTCGGCGTCGATATTGAGAGTGTTTCGGTAACCCCAGGGCCGGTGGTGACGTTGTACGAAATTGTTCCAGCGACCGGAGTAAAGATTAGCAGGATTGAAAGTCTCCAGGACGATATCGCCCTCGCCTTGAAGGCGAAAGGGATCCGGATCATTGCGCCGATACCGGGAAAAGGGACCGTCGGCGTTGAGATTCCGAACCACAATCCAGCGCTCGTAACGTTGCGCGGAATCATCAATTCGTCCCGGTTCCGAGATTTCAAAGGACTGCTTCCCCTGGCAATGGGGAAGACGATCACAGGAGAGGCGTGCGTTGACGACCTCGCAAAGATGCCGCATCTCCTCATCGCTGGCGCAACAGGATCGGGAAAGAGCGTAGGGATCAACACGATCCTCACGAGCCTCATCTACCGGTTGCACCCGAGCGATGTGAAGTTCATCATCATCGATCCGAAGAAAATCGAGCTTGCGCAGTACGGGAAACTGCGCAATCATTACCTCGCCGTCTCGCCCGACATCGAGGAAGAGATCATTACCACTCCGAACAATGCGGTGCTCGTCCTCAAGAGTGTCGAGATCGAAATGGAGAGACGGTATGACCGTCTTGCCGCAGCAGGTGTGCGCAATGTCGCCGACTACAACGAAAGGGTCAAGAGCGGCCGTCTCCATGATACGGAGACGGTGAAGCATCGGAAGCTGCCGTATCTCGTCATCGTGATTGATGAGTTGGCGGACCTGATGATTACGGCTGCGCGCGAAGTTGAGGAACCGATCGCGCGATTGGCGCAGCTCGCCCGGGCCGTCGGGATACATCTTGTGCTGGCGACGCAGCGTCCGTCAGTCGATGTCATTACCGGCGTCATCAAAGCGAACTTCTCTGCGCGCATCGCGTACCAGGTCGCGTCGAAAATCGATTCCCGGACAATCCTGGATATGAACGGCGCGGATCAGTTGCTCGGGAACGGAGACATGCTGTATCTCGCGGCCGGGACCCCCAAACCTGTCCGTATTCAGAACGCCTTCATCTCGACCGACGAAGTAGAGCGCGTTGTCAACCATGTTTCGAAACAAAAAGGCTACAGTCACCCTACGATTCTTCCCTCCGTGTTTGAAAAGAAAAAGGGGGGCGGGAGTTCGGGCGGAGTGTCGACCGACGAGCTTTTTGAAGAAGCGGCGAAGACTGTGGTTCGTCATCAGCAAGGCTCCGTGTCACTTCTTCAGCGCAGGCTCAAGGTTGGGTACTCACGGGCTGCGCGTCTTATCGATGAGCTCGAAGCCGCCGGGATTGTCGGACCATTTGACGGAAGCAAGGCGAGAGAGGTGCTTGTGGAAACCGACGCCGAACTCGAAGCGATACTGAGGAATCTCTAATGCGCAGTTCTTGGGTCATTCTGCTCGTGCTGAGCAGCACTCTGGCGTACAGCCAGCAACGCGAATACAGCGTCAAGGAAATCACCGACAAGCTCCAGAAGAAGTACGACTCTCTCCAGGATGCGACAGCGCATTTCACCCAACACGTGAAGTTCGGTTTCTCCAAGATTGAGCAGAGCTTCTCCGGTACGCTCAGGATGAAGAGGTTGAATAAATATCGGATCGAAACGGAGTATCAGACGCTCGTGACGGATGGGACCACAGTCTGGTCGTACTCGCCGGTCAATAAGCAGGTCCTCATCGATCGCTACAAGGAAACGCCTGATTCATTCGCGCCCGAACAGCTCCTCCTCAACCTGCCGGCGAACTACTTTGCCTCATTGGTCCACCAGGAAAAGAAAGGCGAAGCCACCTGGTTTGCTCTGAAGCTTGTCCCAAAGGACGATCAGTCGTTCGTCAAGTCAATGAAGGTGTGGATAGAGGAAGGTTCCTGGGTTGTTCGCAAGGTTGAGATGCTCGATGTCAACGACACCGAGAAGATGTACGACGTCCAGGAGGTCAAGATCAATACCGGGCTCAAAGACGTGACGTTTACATTCACCGCACCGGCAGGGACAGAAGTCGTAGACTTGCGATAATCAGAGACGCCACTTCATGCCACCACGACTCAAGAAGTTTCTGCAGACGCTTTTCGGCTTTCTCATTGCCGCATTGTTCATGTTTCTGGCGTTCCGTGGTGTCAGTCTGAAAGATCTCTGGGCCTCTCTTCAGGATGTCAACTATCTCTGGGTTGCACTGTTGATTCCGATTGCGATCATCAGTCACTGGCTGCGGGCCGTTCGCTGGAGGTACCTGCTCTCCCCGGTGAAACAGAACATCCCCTATCGAAACCTCTTCTCGGCTGTCATGATCGGCTTCATGGTGAACAATGTCCTCCCCCGTGTTGGTGAAGTTACCCGTGCCTTCGCCATCGGCAGATCAGAAGGGATTTCCAAGAGTTCGGCATTCGGAACCGTCGTCGTTGAGCGTATCATCGACATGGTTACCTTCCTGTTCATCCTTTGCATCATGTTGTTTCTCTCCCCCCACTCGTTGGACCCGTTTTTCGACAACGTCGATGCAGTGAGGCCGCTTTTCTTCGTCGGTTCCATCCTCTTCCTGGGGATTTTTGTCCTGTTGTTCTTCAAGGGTGAATCGCTTTTCAGACTGCTGAACGTGCTCAAACACATTGTCCCGAAGCGGTTCGAATCCCGGTATCAGCAGCTTGTCGATTCGTTTCTCTCCGGCTTTGCTGTAACAAAGATGCCTGGCAAGATATTTGGTATCGTTGTCCTGAGCCTATTGATCTATTTCTTTTATGCGCTGGGCTTGTATGTGCCTTTTTACGCGTTTGGCTCATTGTCCGGGCACAATCTTGATTTTGGAGCGTCGGTCATTCTTTTGACGATATCGACGATAGCGTTCGCATTCCCCGCTCCCGGGGCGCTGGGAACCTATCATACCTTTCTGACCGTAGCGCTGATCCGATTGTACGGAGTTGACAAGACAACTGCTCTGAGCTATTCTATCATCACCCATGAGGTGGGTTACATCATCACCACCGTGGTAGGGTTGTACTATTTCATCAAGGACCACATCAGGGTTTCCGATGTGGTGAATGTCACAGACGACAGCAAGGCGGTTTGACCTATGAAGCAAGTGACACAGCATAACAAGACCGGTTCAGTACAAGTGGAGCAGGTTCCACTCCCCGCGCTAAAGCCCGGCTTCGCGCTTGTGAAAACCCGTTACTCATTGATCAGTGCTGGAACTGAGCGGGCGTCGATCAACCAGCGGCGCACTTCGCTCATCGCACGCGCGAAATCCCAACCCGACATGGTCCTGAAGGTTCTGGAACAGGTAAAACAGTACGGCCTGATCACGACTTATCGCCGCGTTATGAACAAGCTGGAGTCCACAGCTCCGATCGGTTACAGCGTTTCAGGGACGGTGGTCGCCGTAGGAGGCAAGGACGTGGCCATCAAAGCCGGTGATAGGGTGGCCTGTGCCGGGGCAGCGTATGCAAATCACGCAGAATATGTGGTGGTTCCTCTTCATCTCTGCGCGAAAATTCCAAAGACGGTTTCCCTGGATGATGCAGCCTATACGACCCTCGGAGCGATCGCTCTGCAGGGTGTGCGGCAAATCGAACCCACGCTCGGAGAGACGATTGTGGTTATCGGCCTGGGCCTCTTGGGCCAGCTCACGATACAGCTGCTGAAGGTGAGCGGCTGTTTCGTGATCGGCGTTGACCTGGACGAAACCACCGTGCAACTTGCCCGGGAGTGTGGGGCTGACATCGCCGTGCGGCGGGATACAGGAGATGTCAAAAGCGTCGTTCGGACGGCGACGAAAGGGCTCGGTGCTGATGCTGTGCTTATCACGGCGGCGACGCCGAGCAACGACCCTGTTGAATTAGCAGGAGAACTTTGCCGTGAGAAAGGGCGCGTTGTTCTCGTGGGAGATGTTGGCTTAACTCTTCCGCGCGCCCCGTACTATGTGAAAGAGCTTGACTTCAGATTGTCGCGTTCACTCGGGCCCGGGCGTTATGATCCTGAGTATGAAGAGCGGGGCAAAGATTACCCGGCTGGCTATGTGCGGTGGTCTGAGAACCGCAACATGCAGGAGTTTCTCCGGTTGGTCGGAACGCATCAGGTCGAACTGCAGAAACTGACCACCCATCGGTTCCTCCTCGATGAAGCTCAGGCTGCGTATGCGTTGATTACGGGAGCCAAATCGAAAAGGCGCGAACATTATGTTGGCGTTCTTCTTGATTATGGTGATCGCGTGTCCGAATCCATCGATGAGCAGCCGCGGACTGTGAATGTAACTACGAAAGAGGCCGCATCGACTGTAGCCCCTGTGAAGATAGGGTTCATCGGTGCCGGCAATTTTGCCCAAGGATTCCTCATCCCCAATATCGAGCGATCACGCACGACTTCGCTCGTTGGAGTTTGCAACGCCAACGGTCTCAGTGCAACAAATGCCGCCCGGACGTTTGGGTTTGAGTTTGCAACAAGCGAACCGACCGAGATCATAGGAAGCGAGTCGATCAACACCGTGTTTATCGCCACACGACACAACCTTCACGCCCCTCTTATCATTGAAGCCTTGAAGGCGGGTAAAAGTGTGTTCGTCGAAAAACCGCTCGCGTTAAACGCGGAACAGGTCAAAGAAATCCAAAAAGTCTACAAGTCGCTTTCCTCTGCTGACCGTTCACCGATGTTGATGGTTGGATTCAACCGCCGGTTCGCGCCACACGTTCAGCATGCGAAGCGCTTTTTCGAGAATGCCGTCGGTCCATACGTTATTCAGTATCGGGTCAGCGCCGGTGCGGTTCCAAGAACGCATTGGACCCGGGATCCGCTTGAAGGCGGTGGCAGGATCGTTGGGGAGGTTTGCCATTTCATCGATTTGATGCAGTATCTCACTGCCTCCGTTCCTTCAAAGGTGTATGCCGAACCCGTCTCAGGGGGAGCGAACGCATCTTCGGATGACGATTCTGTCGTCATCACGGTCAAATTCCTTGATGGTTCTGTTGGTACTATCAGTTATTTCGCAAACGGTGATACTGCCTTGCCGAAGGAGAGAGTGGAGATCTCTTCGACGGGCCGGTCTGCGGTGATAGACAATTTCCAGCGGCTTTCCCTCTATCAGAATGGAAAGAAGCGAGAGTTCAAGCTCTCGAGCATTGACAAGGGACATCGCGAAGAGGTACGCCGGTTCCTGGCGGCTGTCCAGGAAGGAAAGACCTCACCCATTCCCTTCGACAGCCTGATGGCAACGACGATGGCCACACTCAAAGCTGTCGAGTCCCTGCAAGTAGGAGTTCCTGTAGAGCTGTGAGACGGGCAGGCATAGTACCGATTGTGGTTCTGGCGTTGGCGAGCACCATCGGTTCGACGAACCTGATCGCTCAGACGGCGGGAGATCAGAGGAGCAGTTGCTTTATCGACTTCACCGCGGGAATGGGGATTGATCTTCACTCGGCGACTTCCGTTGTCAACTACATCAATCTTGTGGCACAACCGAGGCTTGACGAGAAGGTGTATGCCTTCTCGTCGGCGGTCGAGTTCTATGTTGTTCCTGAGATTCAGGTGTCTCACGATTGGAGCGTGGGAATTGAGTACAGCCTTCTAATCAAGTCGTATGCGATCGATGATCGTTCCGGATTCTCCCGGTCAGATTTCTCCTATCAGATTCACATGCCGACTCTCCTTCTTCACCGCCTCATTCTTGGGGAAGGGTACAGAGTGAAGATGGGAGGTGGTATCGGCTATCATTTCGTGGACTTTAGCCAGAGCTTCCCGACCGTCGGAAGTGAGGAGACACTTTCGGCCGATGGCATCGGCATGAAGCTCGACGCAGTCGGCAACACAAAGTTTGATGAGACGTTTTACGGAAGCATTGGAGTTGATCTTCGCTGGGATTTTGAAGGCACTCTCAAGCGTAGTCCAGGTGCTCCTGCTGCAGCCAGTATCAGCAACCCGCTTCCCAAAATGAGTTTTTTCAGTGCCGGGCTCAAGTTCGGCGTCACCTTTCAACTTAACTAATCAACAGTCATCCATACCCTATGTCACTTTTCCAGGCCCTTTTTCTTGGTATCCTTCAGGGATTAACGGAATTTCTGCCGGTCAGCAGCTCGGGTCACCTCGTCCTCGGTCAACATCTGCTGAATGTGCAGAATCCGGATATGCTTTCGTTTGATGTCTATGTTCATTTTGGGACACTCATTTCGGTCTGCGTCATCTTCCGGAAAGATATTAGCCAAATCATCGTCTCTCTTCTTCATGCTCTGCGGACGAAGACACTTCGGTCTGCCTACGAGACGAATGAATATGTGCGACTCGGTCTGGCGGTCATCGTGGGAACCCTCCCGGCGGGGATCATCGGCCTCCTCTATCACGACCAGATCGCCGAAGCGTTCCAGGATCCGAAGCTTGTGGCAGTCAATTTGATCGTGACAGGTCTCATTCTCTTTCTCACACGGTTTACTCGGGGTGTGAAGCCCAAACGGCTTGGCATGGGTTCCGGATTCATCATCGGCCTGGCGCAGTCTGTTGCCATTCTCCCCGGCATTTCCCGCTCGGGATCGACGATCAGCGCAGGTCTCTTCCTTCGGCTCTCTCCTGCGATGGCCGCACGCTTTTCGTTTCTGCTTTCGATTCCCGTTATTGCTGGGGCGGCGTTGCTCGAGTCCAAGACCGTCCTCCGTCAGGGGATGGAAATGGGATTCGGCCCATTCCTCGTGGGGATGATTGCAGCGGCAATTACCGGATACTTCGCAATCAAGCTCCTTCTTAGGATTATTGAGCGCGGACGGTTCAGCTGGTTCGCTTTCTATTGCTTCGCTGTGGGCATCGCCGGAATCATTTTGATCTAGAAGCTAGTGTCGAGTCCCGGGGATACCTTGAATAAGTCAGCAACGGAATCAGGTGATAGGGGAAAAGAAAGGGCACTATTCAGGAACAAGGCACACACCCCTATCATCCCCTCTCCCTCTCGCACATGCTTCCGCACAGAGGGGAGTGTTAGAACTATGGTGTGTGTGAGGCTTCAGGAACGAAACGTCCCCTCTCGAGCGTTGGCTAGCGGGATGTGAGAGGGGAGCAGAGGGGTGTGTGCTTTTCTGCCTTGTTATGCGCCCATAAGACTGACTTGTAGACCCTTCATAGCATGGATGCAGGAAGAAAAAGGTGTTTTAATGGCACGACTTATTAAACGAACATCTGAGACAAGACACTAGGGCGAAGACTGAGTTTTTGTTCTGCTCTCTGAATCCCGCCTATGGGCGGAATCCAGGAGCGGGACCACAAAGTCACGGAGGCACGAAGGAAAAGATTTAGCTCTTTCATTTTTTGAGAAGGATAGTGTCTTTGTGTCTTCGTGGCACGTTTTCAAAAGGGGGATACAATGAAGACAAGAATCATACTTCCGATTACAGCACTTCTTCTCATCACTATTATAGGATGTCAAAAGAAACCAGTGAACGCCACGATTGAAACCTCCAAGGGCACGATTGAGGTCGAGCTGTATAATTCGGATGCCCCAAAAACCGTCGCCAATTTTGTTGGCCTGGCCGAAAAAGGATTCTACAACGGCCTGATTTTCCACCGCGTCTCCAAGGGTTTTGTTATCCAAGGCGGAGACCCCAGCGGCAATGGAACAGGCGGGAAGAGCATCTACGGAAAAGAATTCGAGGATGAACTCGACCCGTCAACGCCGTCGTATCAGGCCGGGTATGTCAAGGGTACCCTGGCAATGGCCAATCGGGGACCGAACACGAACACGAGCCAATTCTTCATTATGCTCCGCGATGTGCCGGGTATGGAGAAGCATTACACGATTTTTGGCAAAGTCGTGAAGGGGCTCGATGTTGTCGACTCGATCGGAGCGGTCGATATCGTGCCGCAGATGGGACCGAACGACGGAAAGCCCAAGGTCGACGTGGTGATGAAGAAAGTGATCGTGGCCAAATAGGTTCATGACAATTTGGTCATTGATCCATCGGTCCATTGAGTCAATGAAACAATGGATCAATGATTCAATCTCCTCATAATCTCATTCTATGACGTACGCGGAATTCCAACAGTCTGTCAAAAGCAACCGGTTTGCCCCGATCTATCTCTTCCACGGTGAAGAAGATTTCATGATCGACGAGGGCATCCAGCTGATTGTGGACAAGACGCTGGATGAAGGATCGAAAGGATTCAACCTTGACGTCGTCTATGGCAGCAAGGTTGACGCGAAAGATGTTGTGGGACATGCTTCATCTTTTCCCATGATGGGCAAGAAACGTGTGGTGGTGGTGAAAGAATTCGAAAAGTTGGCCGGGACCGACACGGAGAAGGAAATCGTCTCGGCGTATATCAACAAACCCCTGGATTCGACAATCCTGGTGCTCGTTTCTCTGGAGCCTGATTTCAGAAAGAAGCCCTTCACTGATCTCAAGAAACGTGCAGAGCTCGTTGAGTGCAAGCCGTTGTACGACAATCAGGTTCCTGCTTGGATCGCGGATCGCATTCGCCATCAAGGGAGAGAGGCAAGCGCGGAAGCATGCCGGCTGATTCAGGCGTACGTCGGTAACTCTCTGCGATCACTCCAGAACGAACTCGACAAACTGTACGTCTTTATGGGGGAGAGGAAGAAGATCTCGCTGGAAGATATCGCGGCGGTGGTTGGGGCGACGAAAGGATTTACGGTTTTTGAGTTGCAGAACGCCATTGGTCGGAAAGATCCTAAAGACGCCATCAAGATTCTTGAGCGAATGCTGGAGGCCGGTCAGTCGCCCCAAATGATCATCGTTATGCTCACCCGTTTCTTTACTCAGCTTTGGAAACTTACAGACATGCGGTCTCGTCGGCTCCCGGAATCGGAAATTGCGCGGGAGATCGGAGTTTCACCCTATTTCGTGAAGCAGATCATTGACTTCCGTTCGCACTTCGACATCCAGCAGATCGAGGAAAACTTCAAATCGCTCCTCGAGGCGGACACGGTGTTGAAATCAACATCACGCAACCCGCGGCTTGTTCTTGATTTGCTTGTTCTCTCCCTCATCAGTCCCACCGCGGATTCCCCGCGCGTTCCTGCGTAACGCATGACATCCCAGCTTCTCCTCGGTGCGTTCTTCGCATTTGTCGTCGCAGCCGGATCGTATGCTCTTCGTTTTCTCACGCTCAGCGGAGCGATCGCTACGCTGCTCCTTGGTGTCGTTGTGTTTGGCGCCGGCGGATGGCAGTGGGCAGTTCCCATGGTGACGTTCTTTCTCCTCTCGAGCCTGTTGTCGAAGTATGGCCGCACTCCCAAAAAACCGTATGACGAGATTTTTGGGAAATCGCTTACGCGAGATTGGGGCCAGGTGGCCGCAAATGGAGGTATCGCGGGAGCGCTGGTTCTTCTCTCCACATTGTATCCCATCTATGATTTCTACCCAATCTATCTCGGCGCACTGGCAGCTGTCACGGCCGACACCTGGGGAACGGAAATAGGGATTCTGACGAAGGGAAGGACGATCTCGGTTCTGTCGATGCAACCTGTTGCTCCCGGAACGAGCGGTGGCATTTCGGAGCATGGGACCATCGCAGGCGCGACTGGAGCACTTGTCATTGCACTCTCGGGATACCTGTGGTTTTCAGATTTGAAGACAGCGATCATTGTTGTGCTGGCTGGAATCGCAGGAAGCCTTGGCGACAGCGCGATAGGAGCGAGCCTCCAAGTTCAGTATTGCTGTGACGTGTGTGGCAAGCGGACAGAACGCACGGTCCATTGCGGCAAACAGACAATGCGCATCTCCGGCGTAGCATGGATCAACAACGACGTCGTCAATCTGCTTTGTTCTCTGGTGGGAGCCCTGACCGCATGGGGACTGTTGTGCGTGCTGTAAGTCTGCTGGCCCTTCTCTCTTCCCACCGATTTGAGGTCTGGGACGAGCTTTCGTCTTCCTTCAAACATGATGTGGAGATGTACCCGATTATCCTGGGTGAGGGGGCATTGCTGAACGTGTGATACACAAAATCCGTCAGTACCTTCCTCTCGTCCCTCCGGCAGATCCGGGACTTTCTTCTTGATTTTGGAACGAAAAGACGTAGCTTTACTCGCAATGAACTGGAACCGATCTCAAAAATCCTAGGGAAAGAAAATAGTCTCACGCAAACTCCCGCTCTGCAACGAGTCATTGCGAGCGTTTTGTGCGAAGCAATCCATCTCGCGCTGGATAGATTGCTTCGTCGTCCCAAGAAGAAACAGCGGGACTCCTCGCAGAGACTTGGTTGTATGTCGTTTCTTTGCGGTTCCGCTCCTTGAATCCCGCCTACGGGCGGAATCCAGAAGCGGGACTTGGCGCTTCCGCTCTCTGAATCCCGCTCATGGGCGGAATCCAAGAGCGGGACTTTGCGTGACATTTTTGAGATGGCTCCTAACCTTGTCCTACTCTAATCGAACAATCCGACCATGCTGAACTACATCTGGATATCTCTCATCGCCATTGGGATCCTGGTTGCCGCAGGAAACGATGTCCGCGATGAGGTGCAGAATACCTATCGAAATGGCGTGCCTATCGAGGCGACCGTCTCGATCCAAAAGTCTCCGACATCCCTCCGGCAATCATGGGAGGGGGATCTCGTGATGAGTGCCGATGCTTACAATAGTTTCTACGGCATCAAAGCAGCCAAGTCAGAAATCCACCAACCAATCATTGTCAATGTAGCGCCTTCCGGCGAATCGACAGTCTCTCTTCCTCTCGGGTCCGCGAGTCCGGACCTTTGGAAAGAGATGTCGAAAGCTGCGACGAACAAAGACAAATTGGTCGGATCTGTGTTGTCGATGACTCTGGCCGCTGACCAACAATCGGCTCGGCTGCAAATCGTCATCGAGCCTATCCGGTTTATGAAGTTCAAAGCGGTGACGCAGGCAGCTCTTGACTACGCGTCGACCGCCGTTACGATTGCTTTGGGGCTCATCGGCATCATGGCTCTCTGGCTTGGAGTCATGAAAGTTGCTGAAGAGGCGGGATTGCTACGGATTGTGACACGGATGCTGACACCTGTCACGAAGCGGCTCTTCCCCGATGTGCCAACAGATCATCCGGCGATAGGAGCGATGATCATGAATATCGCTGCGAACATGCTTGGCCTGAGCAACGCGGCAACTCCGCTGGGATTGAAAGCAATGGAGGAGCTGAACAAACTCAATCCGAAGGTGGGGACTGCGACCAATGCGATGGTCACGTTCCTTTGCATCAACACCGGTGGGCTGATATTGATCCCGGCGACCGCGATCGCGGTTCGGGCATCTTCAGGCTCAGCGAATCCCGGAATCATCATCGGCACCTCAATTTTTGGGGCGGGGTGTGCGACGGTCGCCGGCGTCGTCGCGGCACGAATCCTCCAGAGACTCCCCCGCTATAGAAAAGATCTTGAGCCTGAGGTTCGAAAGGAGGCATCCAATGGGTGATCTCTTTCGTGCGCTCATCAATGCGGTTTCCATCGTTGCTATTCCACTTCTTCTGATCCTCTTCCTTGGATATGGGATTCTCAAGAAGGTCCGGGTCTACGAGGTCTTTGTGGAAGGAGCGAAGGAGGGATTCACAACTGCGGTACGAATCATCCCATATCTTGTCGCAATGCTCTGCGCGATCGGCATTTTCCGCGCGAGCGGCGCTCTGGAACTGTTGACGGCCGTGCTGGCTCCCGCGACGAACCTCATCGGCATGCCTTCTGAAACGCTCCCAATGGCGCTCATGCGTCCTCTCTCCGGAAGCGGATCCCTGGGCATCATGACAGAATTGATGAAGGTGCACGGTCCTGATTCCTTTATCGGCATTCTCGCATCGACAATGTACGGGAGTTCCGAAACGACTTTCTACGTTCTGGCCGTCTATTTCGGGTCAGTGCAGATCAAAAATACGCGGCATGCAGTTCCGGCCGGATTGATCGCCGACCTATTTGGGATGCTGGGTGCTGTCTTCATCTGCAGGATTCTCTTTGGGGTGTGATATGAAGATTCCGAGAACGCATCTTTGTCTGGTCGTTATCTCTGTTCTTGCGTTGCACACTTCGGGTTCTTTGCTTGCACAGACCATGCAACAGCAACCTTCGAAACTGGCAATGCTGACCAACCAGCAGATGGTCACCGGCGGAGTGGGGATGACCATCATCGACGGAAAACCCTATTATCTATTTCGCCTCTTCCCTGAGCTTTCATTTGGAAAAATCGGAGTTGGCATCGACCTCAATATTCGCGTCGGTGAAGACGGCAAGGTGAGGAGCGGGGATTTCAAGGATTTCTACAGCTACCTGCGATTGATTCGCTATGTCCGATATGGCAACAAGAACGAATCGTTCTATGCACGGTTGGGGACGCTCGACTACTCCCGCCTCGGTCATGGTTCCATCATGTACATGTACCGGAATTCAGCAAGTTACGATCTGCGTAAGGTCGGAGTTGAATTCGATGCCGATTTTCAGAAGATCGGATTTGAGTCGATGTACAGTGATGTCGGCGGTGCGGCATTGCTTGGGCTTCGCGGATACGTCAGACCGCTGCAGTTTACGGACGCGGCATCCATCCCCGTCATCGGAGGTCTTGAAACCGGAGCAACGCTGGCATCAGACTTCAACACGAACGCAAACAAGACCTGGGGGGATTCGATCGGGACAACACGCCTGGCCGAAGGCGGCGGAGCGCTTTCCATTGTTGGCCTTGATGTCGGCTTGCCGCTTCTTTCGCATGAGATCATCCGCTCCACGTTGTATGCCGACTACGCCAAGATCATTTCGTACGGGAGCGGCGGTGCGGTCGGCTTGAGCCTCGGGCTGCGAGGTCTTGGGATACTCACGTTCGATGCGAAATATGAGCGGCGTTTCGTGGGGAACCAATTTGTTCCTTCCTACTTCGACGCCTTCTACGAGCGGGATCGATATCAGGTTCTCGACACCAATCGGTTCATGAGCAACGCGCAGCTTCTGAAAAACGCCTCGGCGTACGATGGGTATTTCGGCGAGATCTTCATCAGCATCTTGAATACGTTCAACGTCATCGGGGGATATCAGTCGCCGGTTGGTGTCAGAAACGCGGGGACACTCCACATGGAGCTGCAGACGAGTACAGCTCTTCCTGGCATTCTCCTGACCGGTGGTTACGACAAGAAAAACATCGGGTCAATTTTCAAACTTGACAACAATTCACTCTTGTATGCCCAGGTCGGCTACAAACCCATGCCGTATCTGGTCGTGTCGACGCTCTATCAATGGACATGGACAGAAGTCCTCGACGCAAAGTCAGGAAACGTCGTCGGCTATGAGGCTCAAAAGCGAATCGAGCCACGAGTTGAGTTTGTTGCGACCTTCTGATATGAGAATGGGCCGAATACGAGGGCTTTTCAGTTGCTTTTCTAGGGTTGTGTGGCTATCTTTTTCCGCCGTTCCGGGTCTGCAGTTGCGGGTTGTACTCTCGTCTTTCGCTGCAGCCCTTCCGCGTTTTTCACTCATTTGAATATCCAACTATGTCCTTTCTCAATAAGCTCGTTGTGACTGCGATGCCGCTTATTCCCAAGGCCATCGTCGGTCGCGTCGCGAGCAGGTATATTGCCGGAACCACGCTCAACCAGGGTGTTCAAACAGTCAAGAGATTGAATCAATCCGGGATGATGTGCACGATGGATCTCCTGGGAGAAGATGTGAAGGATGCATCGGAGACCCACCAGGTTCGGGACAACATCCTGCCGATACTCCAGGCGATTGGCCAGAATCAACTCAACTCCAACGTTTCGATCAAGCCGACACAACTGGGATTGAGCATCGATCCCGAACTCTGCTTTCAGAACATCCGTGCAATTCTCGATGAAGCACGGAGGCTGGACAATTTTGTGCGCATTGATATGGAGGATGCCACCACGACCGACGCAACGCTCGGAATCTGTCGCCGATTGCGTGCGGAAGGGTACTCCAACATGGGGGTCGTGATTCAAGCGTACCTTCATAGAGGCGAGGCGGACGTGCGAGCCCTTGTCAAAGAAGGCGCCAATATTCGCCTCTGCAAAGGAATCTATAATGAGTCGCCGACAATTGCCTTCAAGGACCGGCAAGAGATGCGGAATAACTATCTGAAGCTTCTGCAGATCATCCTCGAAGGGGGAAGTCACGTCGGTATTGCGACGCACGACGATTTCCTTATCGATGGAGCTCTCACCCTGATCAAAAAGCTCGGATTGAAACCCGCTCAATATGAATTCCAGATGCTTCTGGGGGTTCGCGAATCCCGGCGCGATCAGATCGTTCGTGGCGGTCATCGGCTTCGCGTCTATGTTCCGTTTGGTGAGCAGTGGTATGCCTACTCGACGCGCCGCCTGAAAGAAAATCCGGCGATGGCGTGGTACATCACAAAGGCCATTTTTATTCGTTGAACCAGTTCTCTCAAACACAAAAGTAAGGAGACTGCTATGGCAGATGTCAAGAGCGGTGGCGGAGGGGAACCGAAATTCAGGCCCTTCGTCCCCGTTGATACTGATATGAAGGAATTCACGATCCGCGCGCTCATCATCGGTTTGGTGATGTGTGTGGTTCTTGGAGCGGCGAATGCCTATCTCGGCCTCAAGGCAGGAATGACGATCGCTGCAACCTATCCGGCGGCAGTCATCGGCATGGCGGTCCTGCGAATCTACAAAGGTTCACTTCTCGAAGAAAACTTTGCCAGAACGGTTGGTTCCATAGGAGAATCAGTGGCGGCCGGCGCGGTCTTCACGATCCCGGCATTCGTGGTTCTTCAACTGTGGAAGTTCGACACGGCGAACATGCTGACGGAATATTTGACTGCCAGCGCCCTGATGATCATCGGTGGCATTCTTGGGATCATGTTCGTTACGATCCTTCGCAAGGTGATGGTCGAAGACCACACGCTTCCATTTCCGGAATCGGTTGCTGCCAGCGAGATCCACAAGGCAGGCCAGCGCGGGACGGCAGCCGCAATGCAACTCTTCAAGGCGATGGGTGTGGGTGCGTTGGTGAAATTGCTTTCGAGGGCGGAAATCGGAACTAAGGACGGGTTGGGTGCTTTCTTCTATAGCAACACATTCCAGATTCCGGTCGGAAAGATCAAAGAGAGCCTTGTCAGGCTTGGTTTGACAAAGGAATCCAATACTGTCACGGCTGGAGGTATCACAACATTCTCTGCCCCTGACATCACCCCTGCGTACATCGGCGTTGGATACATTATCGGCCCGGAGCTCGGCGCTCTGAACTTCGCCGGCGGACTGTTGGCGTGGGGACTTCTTGTTCCGTTGCTGGTGTTCTTTGTCGGTCCCCACATGATCGATAAATACACCGCCGCAGATGGAACACAGAATTGGGCGGCACTCACAGGCCACCTCTACAGATATATTGTGCGACCGATCGCAGTCGGTGGAATGCTCGTCGGTGCTTGCTTCACACTCTGGCGCATGCGAAAGAACCTCATTTTGGGTATCAAGCGCGGTGTCGCCGATGTGCGGAAGGCAGCGTCAGCAGATACTACCACTCTTCGCACCGAAAAAGATCTTTCGTTTCGCGTCGTGTTGCTCGGCATCATCGTGATCTTCCTTCTCATGATCGCAATGTATTTCTATTTCACCCAGGTGATTGGCGCCGCAATTCTTGCGGCCTTGGTCATGCTTGTGACGGGATT
>JAPLFP010000086.1 GCA_026390585.1 Ignavibacteriales bacterium
TTTCGCGCAGGCGTCGGTGAGTACGCAGACTCAAGGCCTCGATGCATTGGTCTCTCACGCATTAAAGTTTGCTCGGCAGCAGGCGAAGCAGATGGTTTCAGAAATCAATGACAGCACGAAGTTTCCCCGAAGCACGCTGCCAGACGGTTCGTGGAAAACAAGCGCATCTCGGGAGTGGACGAGCGGGTTTTTCCCGGGGTGTCTGTGGTTGTTATTCGAACAAACCAGGGATCCGGACTTCAAGCAGGCAGCCGAGCGATGGACGGCAGGCATGACCCAGGAACAGTTCGACACCGGGACGCATGATGTGGGATTCAAGATCTTCGACAGCTTTGGAAACGGCTATCGTTTGTATCCGTCAGATGAATACAAGAAGATCATTCTTCAGGCTGCACAGACGCTTTCGAAGCGATTCAATCCGATTGTAGGCTGCATAAAATCTTCGGACAAGCGAAGGTGGGAATACCCTGTTATTATCGACAACATGATGAATCTGGAGCTGCTCTTCTGGGCAGCGGAGAATGGCGGCCCGCAACAGCTGCGCGATATCGCCATCAAGCATGCCGAAACAACGATGAAAAACCATTTCCGACAGGACGGAGGCACATTCCACGTTGTTTCGTACGATACGGCGAATGGTAGTGTCAAAGAACGGACTACACATCAGGGATACGCTGACGAATCCGTGTGGGCGCGTGGGCAGGCATGGGCGATTGACGGCTTCACGATGGTCTATCGTTTCACGCACGACAAGCGGTTCCTTCAAACGGCTCAGCGCGCAGCGGATTACTACATCGGCCATCTACCACCGGATGCTGTCCCCTATTGGGATTTCACGGCGCCGGATATACCAAAGGCACCACGAGATGTTTCCGCGGCTGCCATCTCGGCATCAGCGTTGTTTGAACTTTCTATGTATACAGACAGCATGCCCAACAAAACCGGCTATCTAGAAACGGCGAAAAAGATCCTTGGGTCTCTATGTTCAGCCCCCTATTTGGCAGAGGGAACGAATTCTCATGCGGTTCTGAATCACTCCGTCGGCAACATGCCGGCGAAAGCCGAGGTGGACGTCTCCCTCATCTACGCCGACTACTACTTCATCCAGGCGATGCTCAGATACCAAAAGATGGGACAATAGTCTCACTGCAGATGCTTCTCTTTGCCTTCTGCCTTGGTGTGTTACAGCTCGTCTCAAGAGAGGATACAGTGTCATGAAGAATAGCTTGAGAATCTCAGTTTGGTCAGTCACTGTATTCGTAGTACTTGTTTTGCCAGCCGCGCTCACTGCGCAGACATCCGCTCTCAACACGCTGATTCTCGACAAAGACATGCTTCAACAAATTCAAAACGGATATGTGACAAAAGAAATGGCGTATCAGCAAGTTGTGAAGAAGATGCTGAACGAATCAAACAAGCTTTTAAACGAGAAACCTCTTTCTGTCGTCGATAAGTCCGTAGTTCCTCCGAGCGGAGACAAACATGATTTCCTGAGCATGGCTCCATACTTTTGGCCAGATCCAACAAAGACCAATGGACTTCCTTATATCCAAAGAGACGGCGAACGAAATCCGGAAATATACGCAATCACAGATAAGGACTATCTGTCAAAGACACTCGACGCATCCCAACTGTTGGCTATTACCTATTTCGTAACAGGCGATTCGAAATATTCGACGAAGTCTGCTGAAATGATCCGCGTCTGGTTCCTCAACGAAGCGACAAAAATGAATCCCAACATGAAGCATGCACAATTCATTCGCGGCATAAATGAAGGAAGAGGGACCGGACTTATTTCATCGCATGACCTTTATAAGGCTCTTGATGCTGTTCTCCTCTTGCGACGTTCAAAGGAATGGACGAGAACCGATGATCAGAACTTTCGGAAATGGTTCGACGAATACTTCACCTGGCTGACAACTCATCCGTACGGCAAGGACGAATCAGGCAGGGAAAACAATCATGGCACGTGGTACGATGTGCAGGCAGCATCGATTGCACTGTTTCTGGGCAAGGATGAATTTGCCAAGAACCTTCTGGAGATGGTCAAGGAGAAGAGAATTACACCGCAGATTGAAAGCGATGGAAAACTTCCGAATGAGCTACGGCGAACACGGTCCTGGCACTATAGCTGCATGAATCTTTGTGCCTTCATGCACCTTGCTCTTCTCGGTGAACATGTTCATGTCGATTTATGGAATTATCAATCGAAGCAAGGGGGATCCATTCGCAAGGCGGTCGACTATCTTCTCCCGTTTGTTTCGGACAGCAGCAAGTGGGGATACAAGCAGATCACTCCTTTTCAGAGCGAGAGTGAAAGCGTCTGGTTTCTTCATATGGCCGAGAAGAAATACGACAAGAAGATGTACCGTTCTGATTGGCTGAAAAAGATTTCTTCCGATAAGAACACGATTTCAGTGTACGATCTCTTCTATTGAACGAGATCTAGGGAATGTGCAGAAGCACAACCAAGAGAAATGAAATGCAGCTATGACCTCCAGCATGCACAAAACAACAACCTTGTCTTGTATCCTCTGTGTTTTGATACTGTTGTCAAGTACACAAGGCATAGCAAATATCATTATCGTCCCTGCAGGTAATGCAGCAGCGTTCCAGGCCGCACTCGACAATGCCAATCCCGGCGATACGATCAAGCTTTCCGGTGGTAACTATCTGGGCAGTTTTTATACCAAGAAACCCGGAACCGCGGCTGCACCTATCTGGATTATTGGTACGAATAATTCGATCCTCCGCGATGCGCCGAACGATCCTTGCCTCAATATATTTCATGATTACTACCGCATCGAAAACCTTACACTTCAGAATGGCCGCCGGGCCATATATGCAGAAAGAGCAAGTCATGGCATTGTGCGCAATTGCGTAGGGAAGAATTCATATAAGGGAACATTCAAGCTTCAACAACAAAGTCAGTATTGGCTGTTTGAAAACTGCAGAGCAGAAGGTCCGCAATCGTTGGGACCGGGGGAAGGTTTCTATGTATCAAAAGCAAAAAGCGATTGGGAGACATCTGGTTCAACACTGATTCCGGATAATTCTGGCTATGTCACATTCCTGAATTGTACAGCCTTCGATTGTATTGATGATGGCTTTGACATGAAGGAATCTGCCCACCATATCAAAATCATTAATTGCACTGTTGATTTCAATCATGACACAACCACTGGTGAGGATGCTAAAACCGGCATATTCTCAAGGGCCAACAACCTGCAGGTCATCAATTTCGTTGTGAAAAACAACCCTCAAAACAGGTTACCACTAAAGGAAGCGTATGGGATGTATGCGAACACGTTGAAAGTGAACTCGATCACCTATGGCAGCGGGATGGAACTGTACAAATTCAGCGCCGACAATATCTATGAACCAATGTTTTTCTTTGAGGCAACACCAACCAACGGGGTAACGTTGTACAACAACTACAGCATGACGAATGTCTCTCAAGGCATGTATGAACCAGGCTCGGTGCAACCGATTCCTGCAGATCCGGCGACATTCAAGGAAATAACATGGGCCGGTGAAGGCGGTGATGCATATGCGAACCTTACCACGGGCATCACGGCTCCACCTGAATCGGGAACACCGAAAACCTTCTCTCTTGATCAGAACTACCCTAATCCGTTCAATCCGGCAACGACGTTTTCGTTCAGTATTCCTTCGACGTCTTTTGTTTCGTTGAAAGTGTTCGATGTGCTTGGCAGGGAAGTGACGACTCTTGTTTCGGCAATCATGTCGGCAGGAAGTCATGTCGTTACCTGGAACGCGGGAGCCCTCCCCAGCGGAATCTATGTGTACCAAATGTGGGCAGGCACTTCTATGGAAACGAAGAAATGTATGCTGATAAAATAGGACTCCACTAAATTGAAGTTGCTGTCATGATAAAATCCGCCTCCATAATGCTTGTTGTTTTCCTTTGCCATGTTGCTGCGCTTTCTCAAACCGTCGAGAAAGTAATGACTCCAGATGATTCACTCAATAGTGTATTCAATGATTTCAATATCACAACCACAAAGTTGATCCGGTTCGAAGAAATATCGGAAGGCATGATTCTTGATTTCAGACTTCCGTCAGATTGGACATTCATAGCAGGGAAGAATCTGCGAACGAAATCTGGAAGAGTTGATTTTGCCTTCTATAATGGTGTCCTCTACTCCAACTCGAAAGACACGAAATATGTCAGTTTCAAGAGTCAAGTCTATCCTGAGCTTTTTACAGACCAAATTCAATCAAATGTTTTTGCAATTGGATTCAAAAAAGCCGATCAGGCAGCGATATTCGTTGTAGCTCAAGAAACTGCTCAGGCTACAATAAAAGTTGACAGAGCAGTCTTGGGGCGTCAATTGTGTTTTGATTTTCCGTTGGCAAAAAATGAATGCAAACTAATTCGCATCATGAAGAATTACCCGCCATATCTGCCGAGGTAGATGCGCATGAAGAAACTGCTCCCCCTTGTTGTTTTGTTTCTGATTGTTCAAGCTTCTGCTCAAACAAGGAGTACAGAAACTCTCAACGACAATTGGCTCTTCAAGAAGGGGAAAATAGAGAACGGCTTTCGCCTTGATTTGGTCGAGTCTGGATTTCAGAAGGTAAATCTTCCCCACACTTATAATGTGTCAGATTTCTTCGACGATCGCAGAGGCGATGATTCACTTGACATAACGTACTACTACTACAGAGGCCCAAGCTGGTATAGGAAAAGAGTATTCATCGAGGAGAGCGATAGAAACAAAAGGCTCATTCTCCATTTCGAAGGAGTCAACGCGGTCTCCAATGTGTGGGTAAATCAGAAATTTGTCGGCGAACACATCGGCGGCTATTCGGAATTCCAGTTTGATATAACGGACTTTGTCGAGTATAACAAAACGAACTTGATAGCGGTTGAAGTTGACAATTCATACAACTACGATATCCCGCCGCACAGGGCAGATTATACCATGTATGGTGGCATTTACCGCGATGTGTACCTTCACAAGTTCAACAAAACGTACTTTGAACGCCCACTCATTACTGTTAAGAATCCTTCAGCACAATCTGCGTCGGTATCAGTAAAGGTCACTCTAACGGAACACTCTGGCAAACATGGAAAGTACAAGGCGGTATTCAGGGCAGCCGGCTCAGAAAATGACACGGTGTTGGAAATGACGCGAGAGTTCTCCCCATCAGTTGGCAAAAACGAATATGTGATTGACATCGGGACAATGGCAAATCCGAAACTGTGGTCTCCTGATACTCCAAACCTCTATGG
>JAPLFP010000330.1 GCA_026390585.1 Ignavibacteriales bacterium
GGCCAACACGGGCTGCTCTTCGAGAAGATTGACGCCAACGGATGGCCGATTGACAAGCGCGTCGGGCGCCATACATCGTCGGTTTTGCAAACGATGGTGAGTTGGACCGAGATGCATCCCGAGACACCACTGGTTTGTGACAGTATCCCGAGATATGCTGACGTTGTCGCCCGAGGAATGGGCCAGTACCTGCGCAACCCAGCCCAGGCCAAGCCCGGTAGAATTTGGTACGAATAGAAGAAGACCCCTACTCACTTCACGCTCACACCGAAAGGACTGAACGAATGGAACAATTCGTCCGTGCCAACTTCCGAAAGCACTTTGCGCTTCTGTTCTCTGTGATGCTTCTGGTTCTCTGGGCTCAAGCCCTCGGGCAGCAGAAGAAACAAATCGAGACCGACGAAGGATGTACAAGCATCATGGCAGGCCGGCTCGCCACCGTCGATGGTTCGGTGATTGTCGGTCATACCTGTGATGGCAACTATCGCACATGGGTCAACGTCGTGCCGCACAAGAAGAACGGTAAGGGCGCGGTCAAGAAAATCTACTGGGGAAATCTGCACACGGAATATGTGACCGACATGCGCGGGAAGCTCTTGAAGGGAGAGGTCCCGGACGCAGAAGAGACCTATTCTTACGTCAATGTTGCTTATCCTAGTCTCAATGAGAAGCAGCTGGCATTCGGTGAGACCACCATCAACGGACGTGATGAGTTGCGCAATGACGAGGGGATGTTCTTGATCGAAGAATTGCAGTCGATTGCCCTGGAGCGCTGCACAACAGCGCGAGATGCGATCAAACTCATGGGGAGTCTTGCGACGAAATATGGCTACGGCGACTATGGCGAGTGCCTGACGGTTGCTGACAAGAAAGAAGTCTGGCAATTTGAGATCTTTGGTGCCGGTCCTACGGAAAAGGGGGCAGTGTGGGCAGCGGCGAGAATTCCTGACGATCACATCGGTGTCTCGGCCAATATTCCACGCATCAGTCAAATCGATCTGAAGGACACAAACAACTGCCTCGCTTCAGAGAACGTACTCGCAGTTGCGAAGGAAATGGGATGGTGGGATCCGTCGAAGGGGGAGCCATTCAAATTTTGGAAAGCATACAGCGGTAGAAAGCCGTTCTCCACGCGTGAGTTCTTCATCCTCAACTCGTTTGCCCCGTCGCTCAAGCTCTCTATGGATGCTGAAGAACTGCCGTTCAGCGTGAAGCCCGACAAAAAGGTAGCGATTCGCGAAATCCTGAAGATGTACCGCGAAACCTATGAGGGGACGGACCTTGATGTGACGAAGAATCTTCTCGTGCAAAAGCCGCGTTCGCGCGATGAGGTCGTGAAAGACAGCATCGCCGGCAAAGGTCCGGAAATGCTTAAGAGCACTGTGGCCAATCCCTGGATGAGCAGGGAGCTTGTCTCTCTCCTGAACAATTTGAAGCCAGGAACGGTCGCTCCTCAGCGAACCATCGCCATCGCTCGTTGCTCGTATTCGCAAGTGATACAGGTTCGCGGCTGGCTACCGGATGAAGTAGGCGCTGTTGCGTGGTTCTCTTTCGACAATCCCGCGCAGAGTCCCCGGTTCCCGATTTTCTCCGGTGCCCTCGAGCTCCCCAAGAGCTTTGAAGTTTGCGGTCAGCAACGATATCGTGAGGACGCCGCAACGTGGTGGTTCCGCCGCACAAATCGTCTCGCGACTATCATGTACGGAAGAACACGGTCCATCATGGACAAAGCGCAAATGGAGTACGAAGAAAAAGCATTCAACGATCTGCCGGGGATTGAGCAGCGGGTCCAGGAGATGCTGAAGAAAGATGGTTCAGAGGCTGGTCACCTCAAAGCCCGGGAATATGTCACAGGCTACACAAACGATATGGCCCGTGCGGCGATGTCGAAATGGTGGGAAATGGGAAATCAATTCTGGGGAATGTTCTCTGGAGGATTTTAGATCAAACATGCTGAAGCATAGCGATGCCCGCCCGGAGATTGTCTCGGACGGGCATTTGTTTTTCCGGGACTATTTCGTCAATAAAAGTTTCTTCGTATCCACAAAACTTCCTGCTCTCAGCTGGTAGAAATACACTCCGCCTGGGAGCGATGAGGCATCCCATCGGATAGTGTGTGTTCCGGCCGGTCGCACGTCGTTCACCAGCGTAGCTACCTCTCTACCGAGAACGTCGAATATCCTTAACGTTACGAACTCGAAACTTGAAACTCGAAACTCGAAAGATGTTGTCGGATTGAACGGATTTGGATAGTTCTGGAGAAGAGCGGATTGAACAGGCACTACGGACTGATTGAGCACGGCAGCCACAGCACTGGCAGCAGCCCCCGGTGAGTAAGGCAGTCCGGCTGCGCTGACGGACTTGTGGAGTGCCCAAAGTCCGGATACATCCGGGCTACGTGTGACGGATTGGGCTATTGCCCCGGCAATGCTGTCGCCCTTCAGTGTGTACGGTCGTACGAGCTTCTTTCCTTTTTTTGAATGCGGTGAAGCAGAGCCCCAATAGACCTCGTCCATGACGTCATTTGCCTGAGCATTCAACAGAATCACATTATCCCCCCCGCCAAGCAAGTTTGTCTTGCTTGAAGAGACAGAGAATCCCGAGTCGGCCTGACCCGGTTGTGTGGAGAAGAGTTTCAAGGAAGAAGGGAAGGAAGGGCCGAATCCCGATTGGCCCACCCCGCCGAATACGACCGTGTATTCTTTTGGTTTCAGAACGATGTTTTGAGGGAAGGTGAACACTGTGCGGGCATCACGCTCGAGTATGCGATACCCCCCGACGTTCGCGTCCGATGTTCCGGCATTGACAACCTCAACGAATTCATCTCCACGGAGACTCCGCAATCCATCGCCGTTTGCATCTCCATCCGCCGGTACATCGAACATGACTTCGTTGAGGACAAGTTGAGAAGTGACGACAGGCTTCTGAAAGAGATGCATGGAGGTGTAGTAGTCTATCACTTCAGCGATAGCTTCTGCGAACCGTTTGCGTGATTCTACGCTGTCTCGCACACCGATCATGTTGCACTCGATCTGTACGCCACTGATGGGACCTCCATTGAGTGACCCATGGCGCTGAGTGTCATATCCATCGGTGCCCGCAGAGAAGTACGCGGAAGATCCAGGATTGGGTTGCATCTCACTCGGTACAGCAGGATACCCGCGGTTTTCGAAAAAGCTTCCCAGGCTTTTGGGTCCATGCAGCAACTGAGACAAACTCAATCCCGATATCGGGATCATTGTACGAATGCTGCTGCTGTTGACATTGGACGCATTATCCAGAGCAGCATCGCTTAAAGAAAGCGTGGAGCCGCTGAGGAGATACCCAATTTCGAGCCGCTGAATAGGATGAGAGCTATAGCCATGCAGGTCTATGTAGAAACCTCTTCCAAAACTTTTTTGCACTTGCTGGGCTGCTGTGTCGATGAACGAGTGCCATTCCTTCCAGGCTTGAATCGCATACGGGTTTCCCTGTGTGGCTTCGGCCATCTCTCTGTTGGCGTCGAGTTTTTTCCGGTCCAGGTGACAGATAATGATATGTGGATATCTGCCTTCACGAGCAAAGATCGCCTGACCGACTCTCCGGATCAGATCCTGCACGTTTGTGTCGTGTCCGGTTGTTATGTCACCCGTCCGATCAGGGATCTCAGCTGGTGTCAGTTCCCCATCGTGAGGTGCCGAGAAGATGTACGGGGAATTGCCCGCGATGTATTCGATATAGTTGTTGCGTCCGAAATACGATTTGCCGGGGGTAAATGTCGAATCAACCCGTGCTGCCGCTATGGAGAGAGTTGATACGAACAGTGCGAGTATGACAATCAGTCTCTTCAACGTTCCCTGCTTTCCTTTCACACAAGTTAGTCCATCAGAAATGGAAAAACCACAGTAACATGCCTGCAAGCATCAATACCCCACGGCCGTGCCGCCTCTCCTTGGATCGGCACAGCCGTGCAGAGTCCCGGAAGAATCGACGAGAATAATTTGTGCACCACCGAAGAACAGATCAAACTCACCAAAGAGCTGGAGCTGGTGACCTTTCTTTTTCATCCCCTCTTGCGCCTCGGTTGAGAAACGTGATTCGAGCGAGAGGTACTGATCAGATTTTTGACAGAGAAAGCGAGGAGCGCTATCTGTTTTTTCAGCATCCAGGCCATAGTCAACGGCATTAACGATAAGGGTTGTCACTGTTGCTGGAATTCGTGCGGCACCAGGCGAGCCGACAACCATAAAAGGCTTGCCATTTTTCAGGAGGACGGAGGGAGCTATTGAGCTGCGGGGTTGCTTGTTCGGTTGCACAGTGTTCACACGTGCGGTCGACGCAAAATTCGACATGCCATTGTTTAAAAGCACGCCTGCAGCTGTCACGCCCGATCCAAAAAAAGTGCCCAGCGTTTGAGTCAGAGACACCACGTTTCCGTCGCCATCCATGACCGATATCTGCGTCGTGTGCCCGCCAACCGGCTCCAAGTACATTGCTTGCCCGATCACATGAGATGTCTCCGGGGAATCGGTCCGAGTGCTTTTCTTCAACGTATCGACAGTCGGATCGTTCTTCTTCGAACCACTGCCTTCAATTGCCGGATTTCCCTCATCGTGACGATCATATTGGGAGGGCATTCCGGACGTTGTCTTCCTGTAGTCTGCCGGGATCACCGCTGTCATACTGATATCATCGAACCGTGACTTGGCATACTCGCGAGAGATCAACCCTCTCACCGGAACCTTCTCGAACCGGGGGTCGGCGAGAAAGGATGTCCGATCGGCGTATGCACGGCGCATCGTCTCGGCCAGCAAATGAAATGACTCAGCTGATGTGGCATAGTATCCAAGGCGTTGTAGATTCGCGTTTTCCAGAATATTCAGAGCCTCGAGTACGGTGACCCCTGAATGAGGAGGGGGAGCGGTAAAGACCGTATAGCCTCGGTAGCTTCCTTTGAGAGGGTCGGTGATCGTTGGCCGAAACTTTGAGAGATCATCAAGTGCCATCATTCCGCCGGACCGAATCACTTCATCAACGATGGATTTCGCGACTGGGCCCTCGTAGAAACCAACCTGACCCAGCCGGGCGACTGCTTTCATAGTGCTAGCGAGTTCGGGTTGCCGAATCGTGTCTCCCTCGGTCCGGGGGAAGCCGTCATGGAGATAGACAGATGCAGTCGCGGGGTGGTTCAGCAGAAGGTTCGTATTATCAAGGATGATCTTGCTTAACGTCTCGTCAATGGGGAATCCCTTCTCGGCATAGCGAATTGCGGGAGCCAGAACAACGGACAAGGGCAAGGTCCCGTACTGGCGCAATGCAGTCGTCAGTCCTGCCACCGTCCCGGGTATCAAAATCGCCCTGGCCGTCTGGTTGTCCTTTCCGTACACGAAACCGGCCTCGTGGACCTTTGATGACGCCTGCCCGTAGTAGTTGATATAAACAGATTGGCCGTTCTTCAAACGAACGAGCATGCCACCCCCGCCACCAAAACCCGATCCATCCGGTTCGACCACTCCGATAGCGAAAGCTGCTGCCACTGCTGCATCGATAGCGTTTCCGCCTTTCTGGAACATCTCTATTCCTGCTTGCGTTGCCAGCGGGTGAGCTGTCGCTACCATCGCCTTCGTGCCGACTGCTTCTTTGCCTTTGGCTCCCAGGCTGTACTGTTGTGCGAGTACGAATGAAGGAATGATGAACACGATCAGAAACAGCACCATCCTGACGCGAAACCATCGCTTGGAAATCATGATCTCTCCATCCATCTTCGGTTCACGTTGCTGAGTTCGATATTATTTCGCAAAGGCGTTTCCTACGGGTCGAACAGCATCTGCAATCTTATCGACAAGGTCAATGGGGATCTTCTTCTCCGCCGCTATCTTTGAAAAGAACTGATCTTCATCTCCTTGTTTCACAACGAGAAGATAGCTCGATGCCTCTGCAGCCATCTTGTTGAAATCATCCGACTGATTGCCGCGGCGTGCCTTGCCACCGATGTGGAGCGTGACAACCTTCAGCTTCTTCTCCTGAGCTGCAGCGAGGAGCGACTTGACCCGCGTCAATTCCTGCTCGCGGCTGATGCCTGCGGCACCAAGACCCTTTGAACTGAAGCCGGCAACTACAACGAGAGTCTTCACGCCATCGAGATCTGTCGTCTTGGCCAAAGCGATCGCTTTCGCTTGTATATTGGCCCTCTTGAACAGCATGCCGGCGATGGTCACATCAGCGCTCTGGCCGGCTGAAGTGATCAATACAGGTTGTTCGAACTTCCCCTTCGGCTGCGAGAGCACGAAGCCTGGCAGAAAAGTAATTATGAATAGTGCGAGTATGCTCAGAATTGCAGCGCGTTGTTTCATAGGTTCTCCAGAAATAGATGTGAAGATGCTGATCTTACTGTAAATATGCTCCGACGCCTTGTTCCAGAACTTGCTCATAGGTTGGTAACCCGTCAAGGACGATACGCTTTTCGGGTGCCGACTCCATGGATGCACTGAGGATTGCTTGTAGACCGCGAAGATGCCGGGCAACGCGCCGGGCGAGCGGCTCACCCGTCAACTCATACGTGATTCTCATTGTCCCAAGCTGAGCGGCTTCCTTATATTTTTCGTCAGTTCCTCGCAGGACTAACGTTGCATCGGTCTTGCCTCTGAGGCGGCCCTGAATGGGGTTACTGGTTTCCATCAGGAATGGAAACGCCGCACTTCGATCTCCCCATTCCCGATGACTGAGGCCGTGAAAATTCACTGGAGACATTTCCAGGGCGAACTGCAGGTTTTCGGTCTCCAGAGTGAACAACGCATTTGCCGCAATGTCTTTCCCTTTTTCATGGGTCACGATCGCGTTGATGATAGGAATCTCCGGAGCCGCTTCATGCAGATCGAATGCATAATCCACCTTTTCCCGATCGATCAATTGCATAACGGCATAGGCGATTCGCTCGGTGACGGTTCCATCAGGGCGGCCCGGATATGAGCGATTGAGATTTCTCGTTTCATTTCCGGACAACTGTTGACCGGAAGGGTATTGGAGAAAGACGAGGGGATCCGGCCACTCTGGTATTGGATTGCTCCCGCGCGAGCCAAACCGGAATGTCCGCACTTTGGATTTCGACTGTAGTGAAAACGATTGCGGATAACCTTCCAATGGATCTGTGCAGGTGAATCCGCTTGCGCAAACCTGAGGAATGACAATGAGCCTTCCCTCGAGGACACTGACATGTTCGGTGAGGACAACCGCCGTCATGAATCCCGCTGGCTCATTAGGATGTGTGCCGCCGAGTACCAGCACCGTGGCCCCGGGTTTGCCGCTGTCAAGGTAGTACACTGATGCATTTGAGCTCGTACCGGCAAGATTTCCGAGGTAATTGCTTAAGGCTCCGACGGTCTTCACTCCCGGTCCCGGAATGATCTCGTCCGGTTGATTCATGGCCATGAACTCTCGTGCCGCCAACGTGCAAACGAGCGCGACTGCAACCAGGAGGACAACAGCCATGATATGATGACGTTTCATCTGCCGATCCTACTTGATGTGAAAAATACGGAGGAAGAGAGGAATGAGCACCAACGCAAGTGCAACCTGGTTCCTCCAATTGCGCTCGGCAAAAAGTTCACGAATGACCAGAACAAGAACGAACACTGCAATCACGACATACGTCCAGTGAAGCATGAAATCCTCTTCAGTACAGTTTCACCACCGAGTCCGCGAACGCGATCATAGCGATAGCGGCAATCAGCGAAAGCACAATGAATGGAACGCTCCGTTTGAGAATTTGAAACGGATTCTTTTCTCCGACGATCTGTGAAGCGAACGCGCAGAGCAACATCGGAGGCGGCATCAGATCGCCGATCCCGGCGATGAGCGAAAGAGCTGATGTGACGACAATTTCGTTCTTCCCGAGAAACACATAAACCAACGGTACTCCAAGCACGGAAGCAGAGGCATACGCGGACCCGAAGGCCGGCATCAAAAGAGCGATGCCGAGATAAAGAAAGGCCGGCGGAAGGTTGAGCGCTCCGACAGCAAGGAAGCCGCGGACACCGGTCAGAGTCATAATTTGAACGAACATCCCGACGCCGACGAGTATCACCATCACAGGCAATGCTTCACGGATTGCAGTTCGGGATGTTTGCCAGAAGTCGATCCGTTCGCCAGTCACAAGGCCCACGAGGCTTCCCAGCATGAAGATCAGTGGAATTCCAATGTCCGGCATGTATTGCGGAACCACACGAATCGCGATCATGAGAACCACGACCAGGACAAGGGGAGCAAACAGTTTGAGTCCATGCTTCGCGTGAAGTGGCGCTGGCAACCTTGAAAGAACCTCCTCAATCTGGATGCTGCGCACATATCGGATTCGGTAGTACAACGCAACGATCAAAGCGAGCGGGAAGGAAGCGAGAGCGAGAGGCCTTTCAAAGCCGATATACGGCATATCAACACCCCCGCCGATGATCATCACGGGAATGTTGATGGGGGGCGCAATCATTCCATAGACCGCCATCATTGCGATGAACGATCCGACGGCCGGAGCAGGAATTCTCATCGCGAGCATAGCAGGTGCAACCAAAGCCCCTGTGGTCAAAATGCAGGCTGAGGACAATCCCGTGAGCATGCCGGGGAACATGACGAAGAACGAAATGAAAATGAACAAGACTGTCGGCCATCGATAGAGGGATTTCATGAGAAGGTGGCCGAGAGTGCCTAGTGCTCCCGACCCATCAAGCACTTTCATGAAGATCATCGCCGTTGCGATGATGAGGATGGCGTCAAGATATCCGAACGATCCCTCGACGAGATGACGAAGAGGCACTCCTTCACCACCAACGAGCGCTCCAACAATAGCCGAGAGAACCAACGCAACACCGGAAGGCAGTTTGAGCAGGAAGACGCTCAGTGCAAAGACGGCCAACATCGAAAGAAGTATGAGCAACTCGTAGGGCATGAATGGTTGTCTCTTGATATTGAAAGCACTAACAGCTTGATGAAAATGATTTTACCGAGCCATCCGATAGATCGCGTGCCCGCCCGCCGGCGTCCGAAGGACTTAGGCGGGCCCGCCTCATACGCGTCACGGTGGCAGGCGGGGACGTCTCGTTTCGAACGAAACCCAAAGGGTTTCGCGTTTTCAAAGTCGTCGACTTCAATCGATGACGAGATTCTCGGAGAAGCTGCTATTTGACTTGAAACAGGTTTTCGTTGAACGTGTAGTGTCTCAACGCTTGTGCTGTCTTCTGCGATGTCTGACCAACCGAACGTGCTATTGAACTTATTTCCTGCGGGGTGAACTTCACCCTTGAAGCGACTTCAACACTCATCGATGTCACATGTACTTTTCCCCTGACTGCCGCGTTTTCAAACAGTGCAACCATAGCCTTGTTGGGATTTACGAGTCCGTATTTCAGAGCACCCTGTTGTTTGAAAGAACGGTCAAATGCGTCGAGGCTGTAGCCGTAATGTGAACAGCAAAGGCCGACGATAAGAGTCCCGGCGGGTGGATTGCCGATTTTTTCCATTGCCTCCTCCACGTAGACCTCGACAAGATTGCTGACGAGGTCGCTCTTCGGATCTGCCTGTATTTCCGTCTCAAGCAGCTGACACGGCTGAGTAACGATTTCGGAAGTTGGCACACCCAGTTCCCCCAACTTCTGTTCGTACAAGCCCGACGCTATCGTGGTTGCTGTACCGAGGATAAGCACAGAGGAATTGGGGATCGCTTTCGCCCGTTCGGCAATCATCCTCGCGCCGACATCGATGATACTGACGACCGGAATCGTCGCGTTTCGTGCAAACTCTGTCTCCGGATAGACGGCCGAGAGTGTATTGCAGGCGATGAGAATCACGTCGGGTTGATACCAACGAACAAATCCCTCCAGCGCCTTGTCAAACACGCGTGCCTGTTTTTCCTTGTTCGTCATAGAGTTGTATGTCCGCGCGATATCCGGCAACGCATTGACAAAAATCAGCCTCACCGTTCTGAACGATTTGAGCATGCTCAACTCAGCTTCAAGATCGGCGCAGACTGAAAGTCCGCCGAGGCCAGAGTCGGTGATGAGAATGGTGACAGAGTCTCGTTCGAACAGGCGTGCGATCTGCCGACGGACGTTGCTCTGCGAAAGAGAGAAATGAAGAGGAAAGAGTTGCAGGAGCAGCAGTGCCACGACTGCTGCTCCTCTGGTTGTCGAATTGCGATGTACCGTCCGTCTCGTCATCTGTTCTCAGAAGGCTGCGCTCAGGGTGAAGTGCTGCACGGAGCCCAACCGCCCGAATGCCGCGTAGGCGTAGTCGAGAGAGAACAGACTTCCGCTGACCGGAACTTTGAGTCCGACGCCGAGTGTCAGCCCCTCTTCATCCGTGTTGAATACATAGCCTCCCCGCAGGGCAAACGTCCGGGCAAACTCATACTCGCCGCCAACGCTGTAGTGCTCGGGGTTGTCGTTCAGATGCACAGCGTCCACCGCAATCAGGAATCTCGAGTCTGCAATCTGGGTAAACCCGTTCTCGCCGATGAGTGAAACGGAGGATGAGACGCGATAGGAGGTAGGGAGGTCCCACTGCTGTGTCTGAACGCTCGTTTCGACGTAAGGATTCGCTGTGCTCGCCGGGTCCTGGTCAACCTGGCGAATCAACTCACGCCCGGACATACTGAGGCCCGGACCGAAATTCTGAAACGATATCCCAAGTCTGAGATCCCTCAAACCTGTCTTGAGGACGGCTCCGAAATCGAGGGCGAACGTCTGCGCAGTCTCGCTCCAGATTCTCTGGCTCACGTACTTCGCAGTCGCGCCGATATCGACATACTCCGTCATCGAGCGCGAATATGTGATGCCGAGAGCGAGATCGAGCGCATCATAGAATACCCCGGTGCCTTCTGGGCTTTCAATGGTCGTTTGTTCGATCCTTTCCGATTGGAGAGCGATCCCGCTGATACCCAGTGCGCTACGGTCGCCGATCGGTACAACGACGCCGGCGAAATTATGCATCAGTCCGGCAATCCACGACGAATGGGCAACGCTTCCCTGGAGCCGGTTCAGCCCGGCGATGCAGGCCGGATTCCAATAAAGGGCTGTCGCGTCGGCACCGATGGATGCATACGCATTGCCCATACTGGCAGCCTTTGCGCCGACAGGAATCTTCAGAAATTGTGCTGCCGAAGTTCCCACCTTTGTGGAATTTTGGGCGGAAAGAATCAACGGAAGCAACACGACAAGCGAGAGTGCAAGAAGTCTCTTTTTCATTGTTGGTCCTCCGCCTACTTAATAATGGCAAATTTGCCGTTGACCTTGTTACCGTCGGGAGTCTCGACAACATAGACATAGAGGCCGAAAGCGACTTCAACTCCAGACTGATTCGTGAGGTTCCAATCTTCACTCCCCGTCTTATTACTGTGCCGAAGTGTTTGGATTAATTCCCCACGGACAGTATAAATCGAGATTGTGCATTCAGCAGGTAAGAAGGCAAATTGCAGTTTTCGTGTGTTCACCACCTGCTCCCATTTTGCGGCTCCGATGTACGGATTAGGAACAACACGAATGCGACTCAACAACGAATCGACGTTCTTTCCGGACATCACGAACTGAGGCTTGGTCATGCGCACATAGAAGGTATCCTTTTTCGTCACAGCGCTATAAGTTTCAATCTTAAACGATTGACCAAGAACGGGCAGCTTCGCACCGTTCAGAGCGTCGCTCGCGAGTGTATCAATCTTGATCGTGTAAGGAACTTTGGCAGTTGCATAGACGCCGAGATCGCCTCCGACAGCACTTGGCGCTTTGTAACCAAGGTTCACGATTCGAATGGCTTCTCCCAGGTCGAGCGATCCGTTGCGGTTCGCATCCTCGAGAACGGCAGTAACCTGCTGGGAGGCTTCTGCATTCGTAACATTCCAGACTTCGAATGGCACCTTGACCTTGGCCACCATCGACGAACCGTTTGCTGCTAAAGTATCGACAAAGGACCCGGACTGCGTGAAGCGAAATTCATAATCGCTTGCCCGGGCAACTGTATCGGCACTGGTGAAGTTCGATTTGAGAGTCACAAACCAGAGATTCGATGCATTCTTGTTTGTTGAACTGGAGACGACTTTTCCCACTTCGTCGGAAATCTTCTTGATTCCGCCAATCTGTGCGTCAGTTTCTACCCGAAGCCGGAATCCGTCGACGACATTCATCTCATCCGATGCGAGAGGCGACTTCGCAACCAGCGAGTTGCTTTTGTTGAAGACGAAGAACGTGTCTGCGATCGTCTTGTTGAACGTGATCTTGTATTGATCTCCTGTCACCATACTAGGATCTGCGACAATCAGCTTTATCAATGCCTTGCCTACCGATAGTGACTTCGTAACGGCGGATTGTGCCGCGATAGCTCCAGCAGGATCTGTTCGCGGCGTGAGGTCGACGAGATTGATGTCAGAAGATGTGGTTCCTCTCGACGATTCGTTGGACTCCAGCACGGCAATCGGATCTCCGGTATCGTATGAAGTGATCGTATAGGAATATTCGACGCCGTTCGAGACCGTGGAATCGACCCACATGTGACGGAGGCCGGAATTCGATCCGAGGTAGTTGAAGCTATTGAGCGGATCAACACCTTGAATATCATCGACCTTGTCAAATTGTGCGACAGGCACGTACCCAATCAGCCTTCCCTGGCCGTCGACAACACCTTTCCCCCATGTAGCTCCCTTGTCCTGGCTGCGATAGATCTTATACCCTTCGAAATCGATTTTTCTCGACATCACATCAAGGACTTTTTCAGGATTGTCAGACCAATACAGGGTGTTCCGTCGATCGCCGGCAACACCTGTGAGCTTGGGTGACGGCGGAACAGAGGGGCCATTGTATTCTGCCAGCAAAAGCCTCTGCGCCACGGCCACGTTACGCTTGAATTGATCGAGCGTTGATCCGGCAGTATATGCGATGCATGCACGTACGGATTCACCCGGCTTCATTGTGAAGAGACTGGTCGACATGAATGCGCCAAACTGGGTAAAATCCCATCGAGAAGGAACGTAATAGGTCGAATCAAAGACGTCGAAATGGGTGTTCGCGCCGACATGGAAATAATTCGAGGCGGAGGGATTTCCCGCCTTCGAAAAAGCGGGATCATTCGGATTGCTGATCATCACCGGCCAGACATTCCGGCTCGCTTTCTTCGGCATATAGGTTGTGTTCATGCGGAAAAAATGGCCGTCGGTCACGCCCATGTCCTTTGGAGTTGCCAGAATCGCGCTGCCAAAATAGCCACTGTTAATGCCGCGAATTGGATCGGTTGCGCCATTCCAATCCCAATTCACAAGGCAATTGTCATACCCCGCAGGATTGATGCCGGAATTAAACGTCGTGTATCCTTCTTCGTTGGCATCGCCGAAGCGGAAATCGAGCAGATATCCCCAGGCGCATGAATCAAGCTGTACACCACTCGTGTTCGTGATGATGAAATCGTAGAACTGGATGTCCTGCCCAAATCTTCTTCCCCAGCAATACGCCTGCATTTCGACCTGAATGCCAATCGGCTTGTCAGGAGTTTGTGTATTGCGATCGTTGAAGATGCAATAGACCTCACGATCGGCGGCAAATTCTCCGGGAAGCTGCCGTCGGTACGTCGCCGAGGTGCTGTCCATATCGATCCGGAATCTTCCAGGCCAGAAACGCCAGAGATTCTTTTCTCCATCGTACCATCCGGCCCGCTTGGTCACCTGTGCTTGATCGCCAGCCGACAGCGCAATGAATGTGCCGACGGGACTTGGATGCCACACCTTCAAGGAATCGAAGTACCCTGCTGGCCATGTTTTCGGAATATCACTATGCGCCATGCGGGGAGTGCCGTCGGGTGCTTTCAGGTCAGTCGATTGATCATCTGCGTAGTATTTTCCGAGGCCGCCGGCAACTCCCTGCCAATCTTCATTGAATCTGTTGTTGTAGGAGTCGATCACGTTTCCTTTGTATCCAAACATGAGCCCCTGCCGGTTGATGGCATTGACATCGCCGGTGTTTGTGGCCAACCCTTTGCTTTTCGGCCACCGGAAAACGTACATCTGCGATCGCTGATAACTGTCGGAAAGCAATCCTTGATTTCCGCACACATTGATCAATTCCCCTTTGTCAAGAATCCCGAAGTTGTCTTCAACACTGCGGGTCGTCTTTTTCAATCCAGTCGTATCACTCAGAGCTTCGTCCTGAGCAAGGATAGGCGCGGGAACTGCAAAGAGAATTCCGAATAGGATTGTTGCAGAGACAAATCTGGTCATGCTGTTCTCCTCGAAAGTCTGGTAATCAAAGGTCAATTCGTACGCCGACCTGGATTCTCCGGCGAACATCAATATTCCCCGGGTTCCGCTGCCGATCAGGAGTATTCTGCGTAATAGGTCCGCCATCCCACGGATCACCCGTCGCAGTCCATACTAACTGCGGATTGATCGTATCAAAGAGATTCGTGACTCTCAAGAAAGCAGAAAAACGGACATCGGATATTTTTACGATTCGCTCAAGGCGCATGTCGATTTGCGACGTACCTCCTTTTCGACCCGAATTCTTCTCAACGATAAGTTGATCCCCATCTTCCTGGGTAATCGGAGTGTACGGGAGACCGCTCGAAATCTGGATCACAAAATTCGTATTGATGTTTTCAAATGGATAGATTCCAAAAAGCTCGGGACCAAATTTCTCCGGGAGGGAAATATTGAGCAAACCCGAGACGACATGGCGCCGGTCGAAATCCAAATAGAAGACACGCTTGGGTCGCAGGACCGCCGTTGAACCCCTGTAGTCAAGATATCC
>JAPLFP010000367.1 GCA_026390585.1 Ignavibacteriales bacterium
GTCTGCCAGTTCCGCCATCCGGGCATATAAGCTCTATCATCGCTTCTTCGGTTTGTCCGCCGACCTGTCCCGACGCAGTTGGTCGGGAAGTCCGATTCTCAGGACGCAGGCGGACATCTGGGAGAGAGCAGTGTCGAAAACAATCCCCGCTTCATCAGCGGGGACAAAATAAATATACGAACAAGTGAGAGAATTATCAAACCCCAGCATGATCAGCTTGGACCGGGTTTGCTGAGTGATTTCCTGTTCATGTTGTCCGGTACACTGTCCACCCCATCTTGCTTGTCCCTCGTTTTCTGGGTATATTGACCAAAAACCAAGCATCTCGTGAGGGTACAATTTTGGTAACATTTACTCATTTCAGGCTCCAGACGCTTCTCGGAAATCTCTCGGGAAAACGGGTTGCCGTTGTGGGAGACCTCATGTTGGACCGGTATTATTGGGGTTCGGTAGCGAGAATCTCCCCGGAAGCGCCTGTTCCGGTGGTTGAGGTGGAATCTGAATCCACCCGACTCGGGGGTGCGGCGAATGTCGCCAACAACGTCGCTTCCCTGGGGGGTACACCGCTGATGATTGGAGTGACAGGGGACGATGAAGCCGGGAAGTCGTTGCGTTCCATTGTCGCCGAGAACAAATTCCCAGGCGAAGGACTTCTGGTCGATTCGTCAAGACCGACAACTGTCAAGACCCGCGTGATTGCCGACCACCAACACGTCGTAAGGGTGGATCGGGAAGTCAAAGCGGAAATCAGCGAGGAAACGCAGGGCAAAATCCTTGATGTCCTCCAACGGAATGTCAAGTCGCTTGATGCAATCATCATCGAAGATTACAACAAAGGCGTCATTGTAAAGAGTCTGATTCATGAGATTATCGACTTCGCAAAACGCAATGGCTTGATCATTACCGTCGACCCGAAATTCAGCAATTTCTTCGAGTACAAACGTGTGACGGTGTTCAAGCCGAACAGGAAAGAAACGGAAGAAGCGCTCGGGGTTCGACTGCATGACCAGGGAAGCGTTGATCGGGCAGCGAAAGCACTGGTTGACAGGCTGGAAGCTGAGAACGTTTTGCTCACCCTCGGAGAACACGGTATGACATTGGTCGAGCGTGGAGGTGCAGCAGTCCACGTTCCCACGATGGCTCGCAAAGTCGCCGATGTCTCGGGTGCCGGTGACACCGTTATTTCGACCCTTACAATGGCCCTTGCTGCGGGTGCGAGTGTTCGGGAAGCCTCGATGCTTGCGAATTTCGCAGGAGGCATTGTCTGCGGTGAAGTGGGGATCGTACCGATTGATGTCAAGGTGTTGGGCGAAACCGTGCTCGATTCGATCAACCATCCGGGAGATGTGTGATGGGTGCAGTTCTCATGCGCAACAATCTGATCGAGATCCGTCAACAGCTCAGGAAAACGGGTAAAAGCGTCGTCTTTACAAACGGGTGCTTTGACATTCTCCATCGGGGCCACGTAGACTACCTTTCGAAGGCGCGGGCGCTCGGTGATATCCTGATCGTTGGAGTCAATACAGACGCATCTGTCAAACGCCTCAAGGGTGCCAATCGGCCCATCGTACAGGAAGATGACCGGGCCGCGGTTCTGGCTGCCCTGGCGGTTGTCGATTATGTGTGCCTCTTTGATGAGGAAACTCCCTACGAACTGATCCGGGCTCTGGTGCCCGATATCCTTGTGAAAGGTGCCGACTGGTCCGTGGGCGACATCGTTGGAAAGGATATTGTCGAAGCAGCAGGAGGGGCAGTTCACACCATAGAATTCCTTCCCAATCGTTCCACGACCAACATCATTCAGAAGATAGTTCAAACCGTTGCCCCGCGGTCCGGGTGACTCCGCTGTCATTGATCGCGTTGTTGTTGAACAATCACTGATCTGAACAGAACGATACTCTGTGCGCAAGTTCTTCCGAGCGACATATTCCGTGGCTGTCATCGCCCTATTCGTGGCGGCTGTCGTGCTTGGGTTCACTCAAACCAAGCTCTTCAGGTCCTATCTTCGCACGAAATTGGTGCAGATGGTAACGAATGACCTCCATGGCGAGCTTGCCCTGAGCTCGCTGGAAGGGAATCTCTTTACCGGTTTTCAGGTGGAAAACGTTGTCCTCCGGCGTGACGGTGAACCGGTCCTCACGGTGGAGCGACTTGAAGTCAAGTATGATCCCCTCGGGCTTCTCACGAAAAGCGTTAGCGTCTCACGACTGGTTCTGACAAATCCGGCTATCCACCTTACCCGGTCTGCCGTTGGAGAGTGGAATTTTGACCGATTCCTCCGCTCTTCTTCACGGGATACGACTTCCTCATCCTGGACGATCAATCTAAAGCAAATTCAAATCCGGGGAGGAGCGTTGGAGATCGTCGACTCCCTTGGTCTGGCTCAACGCACTGTCGATAGCTCGATTGAGATCGTCCCTGGAAAATTCAACTACTCCAATATTGCACTCGACTCCCTGAACCTTGAAGGGAGTCTGACCGTTCATCCGGGCGAAATTGGTTTAAGTCTCAAATCCTTCGCATGCAGATCGCCCCTCCCACACTTTCAACTTAAGAATCTCTCAGGCGATTTCGTCCTTGCTCGGAAGAGCGCTTCGGTGCGAAAAATGAGGGTGGAGACTGGAAGATCGAAGCTTCAACTTGACGCCCGGTTCGATAGTATCGATATCACGAGAATTGACAGTCTGGCGCAACTGCAGTCCGTTCCCATCTCTGTCCGTCTGAATATCGATCGGCTGGATTTTGGTGAATTGAAACAATGTGTCGGCACTCCTGTCAAATTCCTCGAGAGGGAGATTGCCGGACAAATCGATTTGGAGGGTCACTTTGGACTCATCGATGTTCGAAACGTGACCATTCACGCGGGCTCTTCGGTCGTTCGTATTGCGGGGACAGTTGCGAACCTCCATAAGCCGAAGGACCTGGAACTCGACCTGGCATGTATCAAGAACAGGATTGATCCCATCGACCTCAGACATCTGATGCCAACGGATAGCATCCCTGATCTATCAGCCTTGGGATTCGTGGACTACGAACTTCGTTTCAAGGGGAAACCGACATCATTCAATGCAAAACTGTCATGCACATCGCACGTGGGGAAAGTCGATGTCGACGGGAATATTGATATCCGCGACGGAACAATGTCATACGACGGTACCATCAAGACGGCTCGGTTCAATGTGGCTCCGCTGGCAGGAGACAGTTCTGTAGCCAGTAGTCTCAAGACGTCCATCACCGTGCAGGGGAAAGGGACACGGCTTGCTGACATGACGGCGGTCGTTCGCGCGGAGATTGACTCCTCAGAATTTTCTGGACTGCCGGTGGGCCGTTCTGTTGCAGTCATGGACATTGCCGACCGGGCGATCAGACCGCGAATTTCCCTTCGAATCGGTTCTGCGCGGATTGATCTTGGGGGCACGCTTCAAATCCGGGCGCAGGACATCATAGAGTACGACCTGAGCGGACGAATCAACTCGCTGAACCTTTCTGACATCACGAAGAAACAAGAACATAATAGCGATGTGTCTTTTGACCTGCAGGCCAAAGGGAGAATGAAGACGTTCGCCGCGCTTTCAGGGGACATAAGCCTCAATGTTTTCCGTTCATCCTTCGACACCGTGACGTTCGATGAAGGTTCTGCCAGAATTCTGCTCAACACTCTCGATCAAGAACCGCGGACGCTTAACGTGACATCAGATATCGGCGATCTCGATGTCCAGGGGCACTTCACTCCGGCGACCCTTCTCTCGGCCATTGCTCACGGGGCCGACTATCTGGGAGACGCCGCTCGATATCGAGTCAACTCCATGGATTCACTGCGGACCCAGAATTTGACATCCCGGTCCTTCAAAGAATTCCGGACGACCGTTACCCCAGGCCGGGATTCAACAGAGTATACCGTGAAGCTGAACATCAAGGATTGTTTCCTGGCCGGTGTTCTCCTTGGCAGGGAACTGAATGGCCGCCTTACGGCAAACGGACGAGTCAAGGAAGCTTCGAAGGGTGTCGAGTGGAACGGAACGATAGATGTGCCTGAGTTCAGCTACTCGGATAGAAGACTGAAATTCTCTCTGGATGGCGCTACCCTTTCCTATGGCGCCAGCGGGCTTTCGACACCCGATTTGTTGCACTCGATGAGACTGTTCGCAGGTGTTCGGGCAGCGCATTTCGATATACAGGGTCTGCACACGACCAATGTCGCTGTCAGCGTGAATGTCAAAGGAGATTCCAGTCGGTTCACAATGGAGGGAGTGATTGATTCGCTTGTGACCGTTCGTGCGCGGGGGGGCGGAGCGTTTGCTCACCAGTTGCTGATGCTGGAAGTCGGAGACCTACAGGCAGGGATCAGTTCCTCCGAGTTCAGGAACACTGCGCCTGTAGACCTGCGAGTTGGTCGCGACGGTCTTCAGATTGGAACTCTGAAAATGCAGCACGACGGTGAAGAGGTGTGGGCATCCGGCTACTTCGATCCCACAGGGGTGTCAGATGTTTCTTTTTCGGTGAAGAACTTGATCGCGGACAATATCCCAAAAATGTTTCGGCGTGCTGTCAACCGTGAATCGCTGCCAGCGATGAATGGTGTGGTTAATGCCGTGGGCACCTTCAAAGGTAGCTTTGAAGAGCCGCGGTTTACTGCAGAATTGAATGCAACAGGGGTCG
>JAPLFP010000013.1 GCA_026390585.1 Ignavibacteriales bacterium
ATTTGCGGTGCGAAGGGTGATTGGACCCCGGAACATTTCATCCAGAAGTCCATCGAAGAGATCCGTGCGAAGGTCGGATCATCGCGAGTCCTTTGCGCCCTGAGTGGCGGCGTCGACTCCTCAGTCGCAGCGGTGTTACTCGATCAAGCCATCGGTGACAAGGTGCATTGCATACACATCAACAATGGATTGATGCGAAAAGGGGAGAGTGAGCAGGTCGTTGAGACGTTCCGGCAGAGCTATCACTTCCAACTGACATACATCGATGCCACGGATATCTTTCTGACGAGGCTTGAGGGAGTGACAGACCCGGAGAAGAAGCGCCGCATCATTGGGAACACTTTTATTGAAGTGTTTGAGACGGAGGCAAAGAAGATTATCGGAGAAACGGGAGGCTCATTCGAGTATCTTGCGCAGGGAACGCTGTATCCCGATGTCATTGAATCGACATCGTTCAAGGGCCCATCCGTAACGATCAAGACGCATCACAACGTAGGCGGTTTGCCGGAAAAAATGAATTTCAAACTTCTGGAACCGTTCAGAGAATTGTTCAAAGACGAAGTGCGCGAAGTGGGGAAGAAGCTTGGTCTTCCGGGGCCGTTCATCGAGCGGCATCCATTTCCAGGTCCCGGTCTTGCAGTCAGGATTCTCGGAGATATTACGAAAGAGAAGCTCGAACTTCTGCGCGAGGCCGATTACATCTTCATTGATGAAATCAAGCGTTCTGGTCTCTACAACGACATCTGGCAGGCGTTTGTCGTGCTGCTGCCGGTCCGCTCTGTCGGTGTGATGGGGGACGGAAGAACCTATGAGTATACGGTCGCTCTCCGTGCCGTCACCAGCGTCGATGGGATGACTGCCGACTGGGCACGCGTCCCGCCCGATTTTCTGGCAACGGTCTCCAATCGCATCATCAATGAATTGCGCGGGATCAACCGTGTTGTATACGATATCAGTTCAAAACCTCCTGCCACCATCGAGTGGGAATGAGAGGTTGTCAATCGATTCATCACCCCATATTTCTGACACCATTTTCCGCCATCAATGATAGAACTTCGAAACGTTACCAAGAAATTCGGCAGCTTCACTGCCGTCGATAACATCTCGCTTGTCGTACCGGCCGGTGAGTTCTTCGGCTTCCTGGGCCCGAACGGCGCAGGAAAAACGACGACCATCAAAATGATGGCAGGCCTTTTTGCGCCGACCAGCGGACAGATCATCATGAATGGGTACGACGTGGTGAAGAATCCCATCGAGGCGAAATCCTTCACGTCATACGTTCCCGATCAGCCCTTCTTGTACGATAAGCTGACGGGCCGGGAGTTTCTCTATTTCATTGGCGGGTTGTACAAGATGGAGAAAAAAGCCATCGCTAGAAAAATCGAAGAGGTCATCGAGCACTTTGACATCGGCGAATGGGTCGACAAGAGAACGGAAGATTATTCGCAGGGAATGCGTCAGCGGGTGACCATTGCTGCGGCACTTGTCCATGAACCGAAAGCTTTCATCATCGACGAACCGATGATCGGTCTCGATCCGAAGAGTGCGAAAATCGTGCGCGAAACTCTCAAGATGATGGCACAACAGGGAGTCAGCATTTTCATGTCGACGCACAGCCTTCCGACCGCTGAGGAACTCTGCGACCGGGTCGGGTTTATCAAAGATGGCCGGCTTGTGTTCCTCGGAACGCAGGAAAACCTTCAGGCGTACAAACAGAAGTATGACGGCAAGTTTGAATCGGTGTTCCTTGAACTCACAAAGTAGCGGGTGCTGCTCTCGATGTCGACGTTTTTTCATATTCTGAAATACAAACTCCTTTCCTTCGTAAAAGCGACGTTCGACCGGAAGGTCGTCACCGCTGTTCGGGGTATCGGTTCGATCGTCGTGTTCGGGACGTTTGCGGTCGCCGCATACGCCCTCTCCTTCGCGATTACGCGGTTTGTCGTGCCTCAAGTCGGACTTGAGGTATTTCATCGCATCGTTTCCATGACGTTGTTCGTTTTGTTTGTTTCTGTCAACATGGGCAACATCATCGTATCTTATGCGACGTTGTACAAGTCGTCCGAAGTCGGCTACCTCTTCACGAAGCCGGTGACCTTTACCCAGATCTTCGTCCTGAAATTCCTCGACAACTTCCTGTACAGTTCATCGACGTTTTTCCTTTTGGTGTTCATGGCTTTGCTGGGGTACGGGACGTACGTCCACTACGCATTGTAAACCGATCTGGCCGTGATGGTACTCGTCTTCATGCCACTCCTGTTTCTTTC
>JAPLFP010000334.1 GCA_026390585.1 Ignavibacteriales bacterium
CGATGGCCGCGGTGGTTGGACTCGAACCAAATGTTTTGGATGAGGTCTGTGGAATTGCGTCGCATGATGGAATTGTCCAGGCTGCGAATTTCAACTCACCTGGACAGATTGTCATCTCTGGATCTGTCGCCGGTGTGCGCAAGGCAATGGAGCTCGCGAAAGAGCGCGGAGCGAAATTAGTGAAAGAGTTGCCGGTGAGTGGGGCCTTTCATTCTCCGTTGATGGAGTTTGCGGGGAGTGGGCTGAAATCGGCCCTTGAAAAGACGTCCATCACAGACGCCTCCATCCCTGTCTATGCGAATGTCACTGCTCGCCCGGTCCAAAAGGCTGGAGAAATTCGCCGGTTGCTGTACGAACAACTCACGAAACCCGTTCGTTGGGAAGAAACCATAACGAACATGGCCTTGGCTGGCACTGGCATCTTTGTGGAAATCGGGCCCGGAAAGGTTCTGCAGGGTCTCATCAAGAGAATCCGGAATGATGTTACTACCCGGGGAATTGAGAAGCTGGCTGATATTGCAGACGAGGGCGGCTGTGAGTGAGACTCATTCTTCACAAAGGCAAAACATCGGCTGAGTATGGGTTGGTTGACGGGCAGGACAGCATTGGTAACAGGTGCGTCGCGTGGAATCGGCAAAGCTATCACATTGATGCTTGCCGAAGAAGGGGCTGATATCGCGTTCACATACAAGAGCGCATCATCGGCAGCCGATGAAGTAGTTGAGGCGATCAGAGCGAAGGGAGTGCGCGCTGTTGCTCATCAGGCGGACGCGAAAGATCCTGCGTCTGCTGAACGGGTTGTGAATGATGTCATCCGGGAACTGGGAAGAATCGATATCCTCGTGAACAACGCAGGCATCACGCGGGACCGACTGCTGGTTCGAATGAGTGAAGAGGATTGGGACGAAGTCATCGACACGAATCTCAAGAGCGCTTTTATCTATTGTAGGGCTGTTGTGAGACACATGGTGTCGCAGCGTCGAGGAAAGATCGTCAATGTTGCATCCATCGCCGGAGTGGTCGGGAATCCTGGTCAAACGAACTATGCCGCTGCGAAGTCAGGGATGATCGGATTGACAAAAACCGTAGCGAAGGAGTACGCTTCGCGCAACATTCAGGTGAATGCTGTTGCACCGGGGTTTGTGGCAACTGAAATGGTCGAGAAACTGGACGCATCGCACATGAGTGAATTGGCGGGGTTGCATCCCATCAAGCTTATCGCACAGCCCGAAGAAATTGCCGAGCTTGTGTTGTTTTTCGCTTCGCCCGCTTCGGACTACATCACGGGTCAGGTGCTTCCGGGAATCTATGATTGACGATTGTCCACTGACAGGGAGCGGACTGTATCATGAATATACTTGAGAACAAGATAGCGCTTGTTACGGGTGGCGCGCAGGGAATTGGCAGAGCGATTTCCCTTGCGTTAGCGTCGGAGGGCGCACATGTAGCATTTTCCGACATCCAGATGAATCAAGCGACGGAAGAAACGAAAGAGATCATTCGTTCCAAGGGTGTCAAAGTGATGGCACTTCAGTCCGATGTCAGAGACTTCAGTGGGACGCAGGGAGTCGTCGATGCCGTCGTCAAAGAATTTGGCCGTGTCGATATCCTGGTGAACAATGCCGGAATTACGAGAGACAATCTTTTGATGAGGATGAGTGAGGAGGAATGGGATCTCGTCATCGACACAAACCTGAAGGGTACCTTCAACTTCTGCCGGGCGATTTCCAGGCAGATGATTAGTCAGCGACAGGGGAAAATCATAAATATCGCGTCTGTCGTCGGCTTGATCGGTAATGCCGGGCAGGTGAACTATTCTGCGTCCAAGGCGGGCGTCATCGGACTCACGAAAACACTTGCAAAAGAGCTAGCTTCTCGCAACATTCAGGTGAATGCGGTGGCCCCCGGTTTTGTCGAGACGGGGATGACCGAAAAGCTCAACGCCCAGCAGAGAGAGGCGTTGCTGGCCAATATCCCAATGAAGCGAACAGCGAAGCCCGAAGAAATCGCCAGTGTCGTCGTGTTTCTGGTCTCGCCAGCGGCAAGCTATATTACGGGGCAGGTTTTGTGTGTTGACGGCGGACTTGTCATCTAGAATATAACAGAACAACCTATCCACTATCATTTTCAGAAAGGACCACTGCAATGGCAGATGTCGAGAAGAAAGTCAAAGAGATCATTGTCTCCAAGCTTGGAGTCGACGAAGCACAGATCACACCGGAGGCCTCTTTTACGAACGATCTTGGAGCAGATTCGCTCGATACCGTTGAGCTCGTGATGGAGTTTGAGAAAGCATTCAACGTTCAGATCCCGGACGAAGACGCGGAAAAGATCTCGACCGTCGGCGACGCGATCAACTATCTTAAAGCAAAAGCGTCCTGATTGGTAAGGTTTTCGCGTCGCGTTTGAAGCAGGTGGCCACAGGCACTTGCGACGCGGCTTATGTGCCTTCCATCGAAACGAAGGAAAGACATCAATGGCGGATTTTGGATCAAAACGGCGAGTCGTTATCACCGGAATGGGGGCCGTAACTCCTCTTGGGTTGACAGTAGCGGAGTCGTGGCAAAACCTTTTGGCGGGGAAGAGCGGTGCTGGCCCCATAACGTACTTTGATGCCTCGGATTACGATACGAAGTTCGCGTGTGAAGTGAAGGGATTCGATGCCATGAAATTCATGGATCGAAAACTCGCGCAACGTTCCGATCTTTTCACCCAATTCGCGTTGGCGGCAACGGAAATGGCACTCAAAGATTCCGGCCTGAACCTGGAGTCAGAGGATCGTGAGCGGATCGGAGTGGTCGTTGGGTCCGGTATCGGTGGGATGTGGACCTATCAGAAGCAGCAAGAGACTATTTGGGAAACGAAGGGACCGCATCGGATCAGTCCGTTCTTCATTCCAATGATGATTTCGGATATTGCTCCGGGAAGAATCTCGATGCGTTATGGTCTCAAGGGACCAAACTACGCGACAACATCAGCGTGTGCCACCTCGTCGCATGCGATCGGAGACGCGTTCATGCTCATTCAACGCGGCGATGCGGATCTGATGGTCACCGGAGGCGCTGAGGGCGCCATTTGTCCGATGGGGATCGGCGGATTCAACGCCATGAAGGCCCTTTCAACGCGGAATGATGCTCCGGAAAAAGCAAGCCGTCCATTTGACAAGAACCGCGATGGCTTCGTGATGGGTGAGGGATCCGGCATTCTTGTTCTCGAGGAACTTGGCCATGCGGTGCGGCGCGGGGCGAAGATCTACGTTGAGATTGCTGGCATCGGATTCACCGGCGATGCACATCATATCACCGAACCGGCCCCGGGCGGTGAGGGAGCTGTCCGGTCCATGAGGCAGGCGATCCGTGATGCCCGTGTAACGCCGGACGATGTAGACTACGTCAACACCCACGGGACCTCAACGCCTGTGGGCGACAAGAGTGAGACGGCTGCGATTAAGACGGTTTTTGGACCGCGAGCGTATTCCATGGCCGTCAATTCAACGAAATCCATGATTGGGCATCTGCTTGGTGCCGCCGGCGCCGTGGAGTCCATCGCGACCATTATGTCCATGTGTGAAAACAAAGTCCATCCGACAATCAATTACGAGACCCCCGACCCCGACTGTGACCTGAACTATGTTCCAAACACGTCGCGGGAATGCACGATCAACGTGGCGATC
>JAPLFP010000123.1 GCA_026390585.1 Ignavibacteriales bacterium
TCTGTTAACATCCAGCAGGCCTTTCACTTCATCGCCGTAACCGAACGTCCCCGAGGCAACAAGGACGCGATTCTTGAACTCTACGCCGCGTATGGAAAATGATTCCTTTGTCATCAAATCACGATGTCATTACTATTGAACGTCGGTCCCTCGACGCAGACGAGGGAATATTTCTTCTTCCCATCTACGCGCTCGACAGGACAACCCTGACACAATCCCATGCCGCACGCCATGTCTCCTTCAAGGGACAATTCACACTCAAGCCCCTTTTCCCGAGCAAACTGCGATAGAGCGCTGAGCATCTTGGTGGGTCCGCAACCGAAGATCTTGGAGTTCTTCGACCCATCCTGAGGGAGAAGCACCTTCAAGAGATCGATGACTGTTCCCTGGAATCCTCTCGATCCGTCATCCGTCGCGACCTGCACGTTGAGAAGATGACGTTCCGCAAGCTGCCTCGAAGAACGAGCGCCGATAATCGTCTGTATGTTTTTCTTCTCACGGAGCAATGCGTCCGTAAGGAATGGAAATGGTGCCACTCCCAGCCCGCCCCCCACAAGAATCGCCGTATCGAAGTTTCCCTGAAGTCTGAACGGGCTTCCCAGGGGCCCCAGCACGTCGAGGTCCTCCCCGGCTTTCTTCTTCGACAACAGGGTCGTCCCTTGTCCCACGACATTGAACATCAATTCAACTGAATCGCCTACGACCCGCGAGATGCTGAAAGGCCGGCGCAGAAGAGGAAGACATCCGTTACTGCATCGAATGTTGACGAATTGACCGGGGGCTGAGCCCCGTGCGATTTCGGGAGAGCGGAAACTGAGGACGAAGATCCCCTCGACGATTTCCCGGCAATCCGTGACAAGAGCAGAAGTTTGTATCATAGAGTGTGTTCCGACAGTACGTCTGAGGTTTCCTTACTTTCTTCTGCGAACGGTCGTCGTGTCTCCTGGTACACCTCGCCGCGCTGGACGATCATCATCAGGATCATCCTTCCTGAAGAGAGAATCCGCAGGGACGGGCGTTTTCGTTGGAAACTTCACGGTAGTATCCGGAGCCACCTTTGTCAGACCCGCAGATGGAGGTTTTGCGGTTGTATCGGCCGCCGGTTTCTTCGTTGGGTCAACGGCGGCTTTTTTGGTTGTATCCGCGACGACTGGTGGTATCCTCCGCTGCGCTGCTTCTCCATACTTCGTGTTCGCATGTTTCGCTGCGAGCAGTTTGTACTGCGAAAGAGCACTGTCTGGAATGGCGAGATTTTGTTCGTAGATCCAGGCCATCGTATATCTGCTTTTCGGAGTCATGGGTGATTCCGGGTAGTCCTTCACAATTCTGCTAAGCGAATCGACTGCGGGTTGGTATTTGCCGGCGTACATCAGCGACTCTGCCACTGCAAACATTGCCGCTGCGGGATCCACCTTCTTCGGCGTTGGGGGGAAACCGAGCGCAATGCGCGCCTCTTCCGCGTAGGCGGATTTTGGGTACTTGGCGACGATCTGCCGATAGAAATCTTTCTCATTTCCGTACTTCTTGTCGGGATTTGCCCTTGTCACTACCGCCAGAACGAACAATGCGCGCACAGATCTAACACTGTCTACGCCAAGTTTCAAAGCTTGGTTCAGCCACATAAATGTGGAATCCGGCACATCGAGGTCAGTATAGAACAATTCGCCCAGCTGGTACGAGACATTTCCCAGCGATGCCACAAGACTGTCCTTTCGAGGCCTGGAAACGATCGTGCGAGACGGAACTGCCGGTCGATCCGTGAGATCAGCGCTTTTCTTGAGGGAAGTCGTATCGGAGGCTGACATAACACCCACTTTGTCCTGACGACGTGCAACGGAGTCAATTGAAACGCTGAGCGTGTCTTTTCTCGGGGCGCCGACAGAGGTATCTGCTATCCCCTTCTTCGCACCGACAGCTGAGGAATCAACCTTCGTCCACATACTGTCGACGTCCAGAATGAAATAGATGCTGTCCAGCTTCATGAATTGGTCTGACAGCTTGAAATACTTGTCGAGTGCGCTCGCCCTTCGTTGCGCTTCCTGAGTCAAGTCCTGAGGTCCTCCAACGGTCGCATGAGTATACGCAATTTTCGCGTTGGCATAGTCACCCATTTGGAATTGTAGCAATCGGCCGAGGTCAAAAGCAGCTTTCGCCCCCTGTTCCGTCCGGGCGTATGAAGTATCCACCAGACGAAAAAGGTCTACCGCTTCATCAAACTTATGATTCGCTGCGAACGTCGATGCGAGCTCAAAGCGTATGGTCCCAAAGAAATCCATGAATCTGTAGTCGGCCTCGAGTCTCCTGAGAGTCTCGATCGCCGCATCATACTGACCGATTCTCCGATAGGCGATAGCCGCCTGCAATTCGCTGCTATAGAAGGCATATGGTTCGGGGGAGTACTTTGCGACTTCCAGGTACGCTGAAGCAGCTTTGTCGTACTGTTCACCGGAGAAGTAGAGATCTCCGATTCTCGCTTGCGCTGCTGCTCTGATCGGTCCATTTTCTGTGATGGCAACGGCTTTCGCGTACAATTCTATCGCCGCTTCTGGCTTCGTTTGCGAAGCGGCAACATCTCCAAGGATCTCCAAGGCCTCTCCGGCGATCTCAAGCTTTTCGCCCTTCGTTGCGGCGTCGACAAGCTCATTTCCGACACGATTGGCATCATCGAAACGAGCGAGCCGCTGGAGTGTCTTCAACAACCAGAGCTGTGCACTCAGAGAGAGTGGTCCATTCGGATCCTGCACGACCAACTCGGTGAATTTTCTCTCCGCTCGTAAGAAATCATCCTGATAGAAATAGGATTTGCCGATCAGGAACAAGGCGTCACCGACGACACTACTCGTAGGATAGAACGAGAGTATATGCGAACACTTATCGATGACGGCGGCGAATTTCTGCTTCGACGATGAGCTCGTCTGCTGAGCAACAGGAGATTGATATGTCTGCGGAGTTTGAGTTGACGAAACCCCCGGAGAGGAAGGAAGACCCGAAGACGAAGGAAATCCCTGAGAATTTGGGAATCCAGAGGATCCCGGAGATCCAGGGGCTCCAGGATAGGAGGAAGACCCGGGGTAACCAGACGAAGGCGCAAACGGCGCGGCAGGTTTCGATTTCATCGCTGACCGCGCTGCCAGTACCTCGGCCTCAGCCTCATCAAAAAGTGTTTTCGCGTTGTAGTAGGCGTTGAAATAGGAAACGGTATTGTCGTAGCCATGCGAAATCCAGCCACCAAGGGTATCGAAGACCGAGCAGCCAGACTGGCTGAAACTCAGAATGAGGACGAGAGAGAAGAGTATTGCGCGGATCGATCGCACGTTCGCCATTTTCATCTCCAATATATCAATTGTGAGCCTTGATAGCAAGATGTTCACCGTGCACCGTGACGTTCTCAACGGAGACTGTCGAAGGCACAGAGCGCCATCGCATGCTTCTCAACGAGCGCCATCTACAAACCTCAGAGCAAGACGTACGTTCAGTCTGAGAAAATCCGCTGCAAAATCCCAAAGCGGCGTGTAGTCAGCCTGAGAAGCCTTTCTGATGCCGTTGATAAGCCGGTAGCAAGTTATTGGGGATTGGTGGGCCGGATGTCGATTTCACTCACCATGGCACGGTCAGGAAGCTTGAGAGCCGCCGTGACGGTATCAGCGATGTCATCAGAGTGAAGGATCGTTGCCGACCGCGAAGGTTCCTTTGGGGATTGGGAAAACGAGGTATCAACAGAGCCCGGGCAGATCGTGATCACGCGGATATTGTGAGCACGTACTTCCAGCATCAGGGATCGTGCAAATCCGATGAGCGCCCATTTCGTCGCCGCATAACCGGCTCCGCCGACGAAAGCATTTCTTCCTGCCAGCGACGCGATATTGACGACGGCCCCCGATTCTTGAGGCTCCATCATCTTCAGCGCATGCTGAGTGCACAGCATCACTGCGCGCATGTTTAGATTCCACATCGTGTCAAAATCCGAAATCGAGAGCTGCCGCACCGGCGCAAACACTCCCAACCCAGCATTGTTGACCAGAACATCGAGACGGCCGAAACGAGTAGAGATTTCCTCGAACAGCCCCTGGATATCCGCATCCTCTGAAAGATCTGTTCGAACGACGATTGCAGATCCGCCCGCACCCTCGATCTCCTTCTTCACTTGCTCAAGCTCCGCCACGGTCCTTGCGGCCAGGACGACCGTCGCTCCTTCTCGTCCCAACGAGAGGGCGATCGCTTTTCCTATCCCGCGCCCGGCACCAGTAACGAGAGCGACCGTGTTCTTGAGTGTCATACCTTCAAATCTCCCACCTGAGGGCGGATGATAATGTCTTCAATCATCATCGACGCAGGTTGCAGGCTGATGTCGTACAGGACCTTTGCAATCTCGGCAGGTTTCATCATGATGTGGCCGTACCGTTCCTGATGCTTTGGATGCCAAATGGGAGTCATGACGGCGCCTGGAGAAACATTGACGATCTTGATCCCTTTGTCTCGCGTCTCGGCTCTCAGAACATCCATCATCGCCTCAGCGCCAGCTTTCGCTGCCGCATAGGCTGAGGATCCGGTATACGTGGCCTTTCCTGCATACGACAGAATATTCATGACGATGCCTGTCCCACGCTTGAGCATGTCAGGAAGAACAGATTTTGTGGTCAAGAAAAGCCCACGGAGATTTGTGCGGACCAGTTCATCAAACTCCTGTGTCGTCGTCCCAGAAAAATCCTTGAAGTAAGTTATGCCAGCACAATTGACCAGGACGTCGACCTGGCCAAACTCCTTCAGTATAATTTCCGCCACGCTTGCTACCTGGCTTTCATCGCCAACATCGCATGGACAGATCCGACAGAGACCTGATGACGAGGAGACCTCCTTTTTTAGCTCTTCCAGATGAGACTTCCGTCGGGCAGATGCGACAACAGTATCCCCATGGAGAACAAAGATCTGTGCAAGGGAGCGTCCGATTCCTGAACTTGCTCCGGTGATCCAAACGATGCGCGGCGATGGCATCTGCTAACCCCCCAGTTTGCGATCGAGCAATGTGAGGAATTCCGAACGAGTTTTCACGTCGTCTCGGAAGGAGCCGAGCATGGCGCTCGTTGTCGCGATCGAATCCTGCTTCTCGACACCACGCATCATCATGCAGAGGTGACGTGCCTCCATCACAACTCCCACTCCCAGAGGCTTGAGGTGCGTGTAGAGCGTATCGGCGATCTGCTGGGTTAACCGCTCCTGAACCTGCAATCGTCTGGCAAACACCTCAACAATTCTCGGCAGTTTGCTCAGCCCAATGATCTTTCCCTTTGGAATGTACGCAATGTGGCATTTGCCATAGAACGGAACAAGATGATGCTCACACAAACTGAAGAAATCGATATCGCGGACAATCACCATCTCGCTATAACGCTCAGTGAACACCGCCTTGTTGAGCACAGCCTCGACGTCCTCATGGTAGCCCTTCGTCAGGAACTCATACATTTTCGCGACCCGCTCGGGTGTTTTTTCCAATCCCTCGCGCCGTGGGTCTTCTCCTACGAAGGCGAGGATCTCTCGAATGGACTCTTCCACATCTTTGGTTGTGCTAGATTTCCGCATGTCTATTCCCCGCGATATTCCACAACATTATTCTCTGTTTCGTGCAATCGGATTGAGAACAGTCTCCCGTCAGGAATTTTCGGTTGAAGGATCTTCCAGAATACTTTCGCGATATTTTCAGCTGTTGGAATGATACCTTTCATGAAATCGACGTCTTCATTCAGGTGTTTGTGGTCGACCTTATCGACGATTTCCGACCTCAAAATCTCCTTGAGCCGCTTCAGGTCAACAACGTACCCTGTCCGCTCCTGTGGTTCCCCTGCCACTGTCACTTCCATCACATAATTGTGTCCATGGCCATTCCTGTTGGCACACTTGTCGAACAGTTCTTCATTTTCCTTCTCAGACAAGCGCGGATTGAAAAGCCGGTGCGAGGCGCTAAATGTCACCCGACGAGTCACGTAGATCATAAGAAGCTCCTTCGTACGTTACAGCACATCCAAGACCTCTTTGGTATGACCCTCGACCTTTACCTTGGGGAAGATATAAGCGATTCGCCCACGTTCGTCGATGACAACCGTGGTGCGCTCGATTCCCATGTATTTCCTTCCGTACATGCTCTTTTCCTTCCAGACACCGTACGCCTTCAGGACTTCTCTCTTCTCATCGCTCAAGAGAGGAAAACTCAAGTCGTATTTGGATGTAAACTTCGCATGAGAACTGACGCCATCGGCGCTTACACCGAGGAGGACAGCCCCCTTCTTTTTCAGCGCAGAGAGGTTCTCCTGAAATGAACAAGCCTCCTTTGTACATCCTGAGGTATTGTCCTTCGGATAGAAGTAGACTACTATTTTCTTCCCTTTGAAGTCCTTCAAGCTGACAATTGTTCCGTCTCCTGAAGGGAGCGAAAACGCGGGTGCGTTGTCACCTACCTTGACCATTCTCAATCTCCTGTTCGATACGCTCTGAAAGACACCTCCATCGTCAGAGCTGCCTTCCGCTTTCCCTAGCTGATGGATGCGAGTGCTTTTGTCACCTCTTCGTAGTTCGGTTCCACTCCTGGAATATCGGACACCCAAGCGTACCGCACGACGCCGTCTTTATCGAGCACAAACACCGACCGTTTCGAGGCCGCATACCCTGTCAGTCCGGAAAAGTTTTCATGAACAATGCCATAATCCCGTATGGTGGCGCGGGTGAAATCGGACAAGAGAGGAAACTGGAGATTGTTTTGAGCGGCGAACGCTTTGTTCGCGAAAGGTGAATCCACGCTGACGCCGATGACCTGCGCATTGAGTTCGTTGAATCGGGTCATGGAATCTCTCAACGTGCAGAGTTCCTTGGTGCACACACCGGTGAACGCGCCCGGATAGAACGCGAGCACCGTCTTTTTTCCCAGGAACTCTTTGAGTGAACGGTCTTTTTTCTCGGTGTCAAACAGCGTAAAATCAGGTGCTTTGTTTCCAACTGTTACTGCCATAGTTCCTCCAATTTGCTATCAGTTTGGAATTGTCCGGTTATTCTGCAAATGGTCCTAAATTGTATGAGGGATCCCAGTCACACGGTGACCAGAATTTCATCCGTGTTTGTGAGCACCACTTCTCCAAAAGGATGCGAGCCTCACGTTGTCCGTCTTGCTGTAACAGGGTTTGTGTTCACGCTGGAGAAACAAACAACATATTGGCAAGAAATCGATAGGAGGTTCTCAGCTTTTGCTCAGGCAATCCGTGCAAACCCCGAAAAAATCGAGGCGATGGTTCGTAATCTTACCAGGAACGACACCACGTACCCGATCGTGGAGGTCTTGCTGAGGAGGGACCTCAAGGTCTCTCACTACGCCGCATCGTTCGCACACAAAATGATAGTGCTGATCTACTGTCGCATCGTAACGATGAAGCCCCTGTCCAAAATCGAGTTCCTGTATCTTTCCCTGAGCGGTGAGGATGTGGAGGTTTCGATAGACTGTGCCAAGCGATATGCGGGGAATCTGAGAACGCACCTGCTCATGCACCCATTCCGCCGTTGGATGAGCGACGGTCTTCTTCAGGACCTGATAGATCTTCTCTCGCTGTCTGCTTCGTTTTGTCCCAACCGCATGCATGGCACCACTTCGTGATCATGAATCCGTGTCAATATAGCCAAACCACGAGGGATTGTCAAGATAACCACATTCCCCTCGCCTGCCCTTCTCTTTTCCTTTTCCCAGAACAGGGAACGAGCCAATTCGATTGTGCATGACTAACATTTGATGTATCTGAAATGTTCCGCGGCCGCGCCGAGGATTCGAATGAGGAGAGAAAAGGAATGCAGGATCCGACTGGTACAAAAATGAAAAAGCCGGTATGAGCGCACCGGCTTTTTGTTTGTGCGGAAGGGGAGGGATTCGAACCCTCGATACCGCTAGGCGGTATTCCGGTTTTCGAGACCGGCCGATTCAACCACTCTCGCACCCTTCCGTGTGGTTGTTAAACTGACATAATATACGATTTGATTTTAAGAAGTTCAAACGGCCGGAGCAACATGAAGCAACGGAAGGAAATCCGGCAGATACTTCTTCCTTCTCAGTACGAAGTTGTCGCGAAACATCTCCGCCTTTCACGGAAGAATACCA
>JAPLFP010000363.1 GCA_026390585.1 Ignavibacteriales bacterium
AGGCACGAAAGACAATGACCGTCATCTTCCCTCGACATGAGTAGGGGATGACGGTCATTTGTTGAATCGTGAAATGGCGCGGCTTACTGAATTTTCTCGGACATCTGGTGAACCAGGTTCTCGACAGCCTCCCGAAGCGCCTGCGCGTTCGGTGTGTTCCCCCCCTCTTCCTTGTCCGAATTGATGCTTCCCCATTCCGTGGAGACATCCGCAGCGACAGATTTGTCCGTTTTGGTGCCGCTTGCCCTGAAGCTTTCGACAAGCGTCCCCGTGGAGATTGAGATTAGGTCTCCCTGAATCACCACTGATGCTGTCACTGTCCGCAATGTAGATCCCAGTGTTTGCCCCAGAACCGTGATCCCTCCTATCCCGTTTGTGCTCTTGCTTACCTCCGCCTCGAGGATTGTTCCAATAACCACGTAGGCGACTCCGTTTTTCTTCCCCAACTCTACAGCCTTGTCGAGATCAACAGGTGTGGGTTCTTCGTCTTTGGCCTTGGGCACTTGGATAAATTTCGGTATGTATTTTTTGTTCTTCAGGAACTCAGATCGGATAAATTTCGCTACTTGATCTCCAAGCTCCGGACCGGCGTTCGCTGCGTCCTCGAACGGAAGGACGCCGATCTTTTGCGCCCATAACAACGAAGGGAAGAGCGCCAGCAGCAAAGCGGCAATGACTATCTTCATGATGTTGCTCCTTTGGAATTGCTGAACAGTGCAGGAATCCTGGCAATAGCGACGCCCGGCCTCCCTTGGTGCATCCCCAGTGTACACGAGAGCCGTCGGAAATGCAATCGAAAAATGTCCGCGACATTTGTCTGCGTGATTCTGTGTTGTCGTCTGCACTGGTATTTTCAACATCTCTTTACTTTCGGCCAGAATGGACGCGGTCCATCCTACATCCCCATTTGTCATTTTCATTGAGACTCTAGCCTTTTTTCCCTACTTTGAGTTTCATCTGTGCCGCTCGTGGTTCACCGTTCATTCACGCATTCTTCAGGAAACCTCATGGCTGCAGCGAACACCATTTTTGTCACTGGCTCTACGGGGTTCATCGGAACCAAGCTTGTCAATGAACTTATCCGGCTCGGCCATACCGTCCATGCGCTCACCCGCGGCACAAGCAACATCGACGGACTTTCACACGAACCCCGGCGTTGTCGGAACCGAAAGCATGCCGCGCATAACGCAGCGATACTTCACAGAATATGAAGAGACAAAGACCATAGCTGAACGGGAGGTTCTTCAGTTCGCGGCCAAGGGATTCCCGGTGGTGATTGTCAATCCCACGCGTGTGTATGGCCCCGGCAAACTCACCGAGGGCAATTCTGTGTCGCTGATGATCGATATGTACGACCGGGGAAAGGTGCCCGTTTTGCTCAACGGCGGCAAGGACATTGGCAACTACGTATTGGTTGACGATCTGGTCCGTGGTCATATTTTGGCTATGGAAAAAGGGAAAATTGGTGAGCGCTACATACTCGGAGGGGAGAATGCCTCCCTCAGGCAACTGTTTCAACTCGTCGATGAGGTCAGCGGCAAGAAACATTTTCAAATGAATCTCCCTCCGAAACTCGCCTACCTCTATTCTGGAATCGAGAAGAAAAAGGCTGAGTGGCTTGGCTTGTATCCGCAGATCACCCCGGGATGGGTCGAGACCTTCTTGCAGCATTGGGTCTACTCTCCGGAGAAAGCCGAACGCGAACTTGGCTACACGATAACGCCGCTCAAGGAGGGAGTTCGCATAACCTATGAGTGGCTGCTCAGGCAACGTATCAGCGGAAGGGGCCATTGAACATGCCAGCTCCTGTTGGCCGATTCACGACCTCCCTGTCGCTGAGCGGGTTATTCACCGGCGAGAACAAGAAGCCAACGATTATTCTGCTTTTGACTCCTTTTATTCTCACCACGTGGAAATACTACGGCGCCAAATCTTTCTACCTGAGCAACTTGGCATCGATGTTTGTCCTTTTTGGTGATCCGCAGCGCACGGCAGAACTTTACACCTTCGTCTCCGCCTTTGCACTCTTCGCCCTCGTTCCGTCTCTCATCATCAGGTTTGTGTTCAAGGAACGTATCTCCTCTTATGGTTTGCAGCTTGGTGATTGGCGCTTTGGACTGAAGGCGTTTCTCATCCTCGCGCCGGTGTTTGCTTTGGCGTCGTACTTTTCCAGGAACGATCCTGAATTCGTGGCGGAGTATCCCCTCTTCAAAGGCGCCGCAGCTTCTCCAGCCGCCTTTCTGAGCCACGCGTTCTCGTATCTTTTTTTCTACATAGGGTGGGAGACGTACTTTCGCGGGTTTATGCAGTTTGGATTACGACAATCGCTCGGGGACTGGCAAGCGATTCTCGTACAAACCGCCCTCTCGTGCATTCTTCATATCGGCAAGCCAGCCGGTGAGATTTATAGCTCGGTGATCGGCGCGCTCATCTGGGGTATCATTGCTTTCCGGGCGCAATCTATTCTCTTTATTATCCTGCTGCACTGGCTCTTAGGTGTCGTACTGGACTATTCGATTTGTTTCCTGCGATAACTGAACATCCATCAATCTGAGAGCTCGCCACGATCGCCAACAGGATGACCGACAAAACACTTTATATCGCAGGTTTTCGTCTCCGCGCAACAGACGCACTTATTCTTTTCACCCTCTCGCTTTTTAGCGTCCTCGCACTTCTCTTTCATTCTTCTGTTCAGGGATGGTGGATGCTTATCATCAAGAACGTCGGGACCGCTGTGGTATATCTGGCACTCGTCTTTGCCTCCGAGAAAATGACGAGGAAGTTCCCTCGTTTCCTGCTCCGTGTGGCTGCGGTAACTCTTGCGTATGCTTATCTCTTCGGCGCTGTCGACAAACTGCAGCTCATTCTTCAGGGACAGTGGATGGATGAATACGTGATGGATGCGGAACAATACATCTTCGGTGTACAGCCCACACTCTGGCTCCAGCATATCACGACGCCGCCGTTGACCGAGTGGATGATGTTTGCCTACGTCATCTACGTTCCGATGTATCCTATCCTGTGCGGCATCATTTATTACCTGCGCGGCGACGTGGCGATGGAGGATTACCTCTTCACTCTTGGTTTCACCAACATTCTGTGCGACATCGGGTTCATCCTCTTCCCTGTCGCCGGACCGATGGCGACGATCGGCAACCTCTATTCTGTTCCGCTGAAGGGATATGTGTTTACGTTCTTCGGCGAACTCATGCGTTCAAATGTCCATTTTATCGGCGGAAACATTCCCAGTCCACACACTGCCGCGGCGACCATCATGTGGGTGATGGCATACCGTTACCACCGACCATCCTTCTACATTCTGACGCCTGTCGTCCTGTCCCTGTATGTCTCGACGTTCTACCTCCGCTACCACTTTGTCACCGATGCAGTCGTCGGCATCATTGTCGCATTTCTTGCACTGCTGGTTGTGCCATTTCTCATCAAAGCATGGGACCGTTTCGCGGAAAAGCCGACGAATGCGCCGACAACGCACTAGTCCGCCTCTCCGGCTCGCTCTATTGGCTTGATTTTCCACTGCAAATGATGTACCATTTGAAGAGCAGTCTTCCACGCACCGGCCTCGAGGAGTAATCGTGTACTATCTCCAGCAAATCTTCCAGATAATGTTCGACCCTGAGTACACGACGGCATCTCTCTATGATACGCCGCGATTGGGAGATACGTTCGTCATTGTCAGTCTGTGTGCTTTTTTTATGTCTGTTGATGCGTTCCTTCAGGCCTATTTGCGTACCTACACCATCAGCATGGGTGTGCTGTCGTTCGGCGCCACAGCATGTACCATATACTTGCTTTGGGTTGGACTCGCGATGCTATTTCACATTGGTGCAGAGCTCATGGGCGGCCAAGGAGAACTGCCGAACGCCCTCAGCTTCGTCGGCCTGGGAATGGCTCCCCTCATTTTCACATCCCTCATGCGATGTGTTTTAACCGTCCTTTCCATCGAGGTTTATTACAATGATCCGGATATGCTATTTGCGAAGGCCGGGTTCGGTCTTACTCTGATCGGCATGGCGTGGGGAACACCGGGGATCATCTGCTACTTCGGGATGAAGAACGCTGAGAAACTACACATGCTGAAGGCTCTCATTGTCACATTGATACTCTTTCTCGCATTTGCCGCACTTCTCGTCTTGACTTCAAATATTTTTTGATCGTCTCAATACGCGCCTCATTTTCATTGAGCTTCATACGGTCGTCCATCCAGACTCGAGGTGACCACATGAAACCGTTCCTTGCTACCCTCTTTTTCCTTCTTGTCCTCGCCGGAATCTCATGCCAGCCTTCGGGCGAAGGCCCTTATGACATGATCATCCAGAATGCCAAGATCGTGGACGGCACCGGCAATCCATGGTATCAAGCCGATGTAGGCATCTATCGCGACAAGATCGTTTCCATCGGAAAGCTCGATGCGCGCTTGGCAAAGCGTGTCGTTGATGCCGGCGGGAAGGTCGTTGCGCCTGGATTCATCGACATGCTCGGCCAGTCCGAGCATGCGATCCTGGTTGACAACCGGGCAATGAGCAAGATCTCGCAGGGGATCACAACCGAGATCAATGGAGAGGGAGAATCGCCCGCACCCGTGAATGACAAGATTCTTAGAGAAAGGTTCGATGAGTACAAGCTCACCGTCGATTGGACAGACTTCAATGGATACTTTGCCCGGGTGGAGAAAAACAGGTCGGCAATCAATCTCGGCTCCTATGTCGGAGCAACTACCGCTCGGGAGTATGTCATTGGATTTGATGACCGCGAACCGACCCCTGATGAACTGAATCAAATGAAGCAGATCGTTCGCACTGCCATGCAGCAGGGAGCGATGGGAGTTAGTTCTGCTCTCGAGTACACGCCGGCGATGTTTGCAAAGACACCCGAGCTGATTGAGCTGGCAAAGGCCTGTGCAGAGTTTGGCGGCATCTATGCTACACACATCCGGGATGAACAGGAAAAGGTCATCGAGTACGTGCTGGAAGCGGCTGATATTGCCCGGGGAGCCAAAATCCCGGTAGAGATTTGGCACCTGAAGGTTAATCAGAAAGCCAACTGGGGGAAGATGCCGGAAGTTGTACGGATCATCCAACAACAACGGAACGAAGGCCTCGATGTTACAGCCGACCAATATCCCTATGTCGCTTCTTCAAATGGCCTGTCGCAATGGCTGCCGGGTTGGGTCCGGGAGGGTGGAACAGAAAAACTCATGCAGCGTCTGCAGGACCCGATGGTACGTAAACAAATAAAGAAAGAACGCACAGCCGCAAAGTGGTTGGATTTTCAGCTCATCATGATTTGTTCGGTTTCAAACCCTGATCTAAGAAAATGGGAGGGAAAACGACTCTCAGAGGTGATCGCCGCATCGAAAAAAGAGCCTGTCGATGTCTTGTTAGACTTCCTAGTTGCGGATTCGGGAAGAACGGACCGTGTGACGTTTGGTATGACAGAAGAGGATTTGAGAATGGGAATGGCTCAGACCTGGACAAGCTTCTGCACCGATGCCACCGCTCGTGCGACCGAAGGACCTCTTTCTCTCGGAAAGCATCACCCAAGAACATTCGGGAGTTTTCCCAGGATCCTTGCCAAGTATGTGCGGGAAGAGAAAATCCTGACCATCGAGGATGCAATCAGAAAGATGACATCACTTCCAGCGCAACGCATGGGAATCAAAGATCGTGGCATTCTGAAGCCCGGATTCTTTGCTGATCTCGTTCTCTTCGATCCCGCGACCATCACGGACAAGGCGACCTTTGAGAATCCTCACCAGTACTCCGAAGGGATAAGCCTCGTTCTCGTCAATGGCATGCCCGTATGGGAAAACGGCAAGTTCACCGGCAATCTCCCCGGCCGGGTGATACGTGGCCCTGGCTACGTCCGTCAGTAGCGACTAACGAAAAACAAAAGGCCGTCTCGATGTTCCGGGACGGCTTTCTGACTTCTGACTTCTGTATTCTGTATCAGTAGTGTCCGGTTAAGGAGTTTTTGTTTTGCTATAAGTTCTTTGGCAAGTGAGTGTTAAACGGATTTTCCAGTGTTATCGATTTGAACTCCGACGTACCTTTGGGATTGGCTTTTGTTCCCACACTATCCATACCCG
>JAPLFP010000083.1 GCA_026390585.1 Ignavibacteriales bacterium
ATGGCGCTGCAAACCACGCCGAAACGGTAGCAAGTTTGCTCCCGGGCAGTAAGAACAAGTATGATGATGAAGGCGGGAGTGTGGGTGAATTGGGCAGTGAAGCTGGAGCTCAGCCGGAACTCTACGCAAACAATCCCATCCCCTGCTGGGATACGTTGATCTATTATGGTTCTGGTGGCGACTCGAAATTGCCATACGGAAGTACCTATCTGAAGACGTACAAGCTGCCGGACTATGTCAATTCAGACGTCGTTACCATCCGCGATGTGGCCAATCGTGCCATACAGGCCTATATCGGTGGACCAATTGTGAATTATGATTCGACATTTTATTGGCCGGAAAAGGCTCCAGACCATGGTGTATACAAATTGGCGATCGCGGTTCCGGCACCCTTAATAAAAGTCACTACCGATTCGTTGCCAAGAAATCGGATAGAATGGGGTTCCGAAGTGGATATCATATTGCATGGATATTTGAGCCACTTCGAAGTCTTTCGGTCGCAGAGTGCCATAGGTCCCTGGCAGAAGATAGATAGCGTTGGGAGTTATGACCCTCGATTCTATTTTGCCAGTAAGGGTGGTTCATACGTATATCAGGATTTTACAGCGAAACTGGGAGAGTACTACTACTATTCTGTCGTGGCAGTTGACAAGTTCGGCGTGAGGAGTCCGCGAAGCAACGCGATTCTGCATGAAACTCAACTGTTGTCGTCGAACAATGGTACGGATCTAAAAAATGTCTATGTGGTTCCGAATCCGTTTCTCGTACGCTCGGGTTTTCATGGCGCAATGACCCCGGATTCGAGGATCTGTTTCATGAACCTTCCGGCACAATGCACCATCCGCATCTATTCTTATGTGGGCCAGTTGGTGAACACCATAGAGCACTCCTCTGACCATTTTGGTCGTGCCTGGTATCAGGTTACACGAAACAATCAGCAAATAGCCCCCGGTCTCTACTTCTTTGTTGTCGAGACGCCGACAAGGCAACGGGCTCACGGCAAATTCGTCGTCATTCGTTAAGGAACAATGCCATGAAACGAAAACAAAGAACGATCATCCTGGCGCTCGTCTTGTTTGGTGTATGCGCTTTTCAAACGGCGAAAGCACAAAAAGTCGGCACTTCGTCGCTCCAATTCCTCAAAGTGATGCCTACAGCTCGGGCGACCGCTATCGGCGAAGCGTATGTCGCCGTTGGCTCAGGGATTGAAGGGATCTTTTGGAATCCCGCGATGCTCACGGGAATCACAGGCCACGAAGCGACAACCACATATACCCAATGGCTCTTTGATACTAAACAATATGCACTGGCTTACGGCATGTCACTTGGTGCATGGGGGCAAGTCGGCGTACAGTTTCAAGTGACGGATATCGGGAGTATCAATGAAACCAGCGTTGACAATTTAGGATATACAGATTACCAGAATTATTCCAGTGCAGGGTCTTTTCACGATGGATTTACCGGGCGTACGTTCACGCCGAGATCTTGGGTTCTGGGTCTTTCTTTCGCCGAACGAATGACCGATCATTTTTCGATGGGCTTGACGGCAAAATATGTTTCGGAATCGCTGTGGGATGGGGGTACCGTTGCAGCCCCAGATATTTATGGTAGTCTGCAGACATTCAACACATCTGTGAAGATGGTCTTGTTCGATTTCGGAATGCTCTACAATACCGGCTACCGCACATTGCGTATCGGCACGTCAGTTCAGAACTTTGGGGCGCAAGTGCGTTTTGCACAGGAAGCGTATCCGGCCCCGATGGTGTTTCGTCTAGGCGTGGCTGTCGATGTCATGGGAAAAAATGCACTGCTATCAGAATCCTTGAATAATAGTGTGACGCTCTCGACAGATATCATCCAGCCAAATGACTACGACCAACAATTGCATTTCGGCGCAGAATACATGTTCGCTGATCTCTTTGCTTTGCGTGTTGGATATAAGTGGAATTATGATGCCGACGGTCTCACATTTGGCGGCGGCGCAAAGTTCGACCTCGACATGATCGGAATCTCCGTGGACTACAGTTACGGAAGTATGAGCGAGTTTCTGACCAACGTCCATCGTATTAGCCTGGGAGTGAAATTCAAATGAAACACACTGTCAGAATAGACATCTTGGTCTTCTCGCTGCTGATGGGTGGCGTTGGTATGACTGAAGTCAAGGCACAAGGCGTTGATACTCCGCTCACGATACAACAGATGGATAATTTTGTTGTTTCATCGACACGAAGTCGTGCGATGGGAGGTGCAGTGGCGGCTGTTGGAAATGATGCCACCGTGCTTTTTTCTAACCCCGCGTTACTAACACAGTTATCTTTGATCGATGTGCGGGTTGGGGCTTCGTACGCCAGCCCTCTCTATGCACAAACGCAAGAGTGGCACCCTAATCAGTTCTACAGTGAGTTGACTCTGTTGTTCGAGGATCGTCAAGACGGAATCAAAAATCCAGGCATAAGACACTACGATACAACATTCAATAGCGATCATTCCATCAAGCGGTTGCCGTTTGACAGCGTGTTCTATCTCGCACATGCGTATGATGCCATAACGCCAAACTGGGACAAACGAACGCCGAGGATGCATCCCGGTTACGCGGCATTAGCTGTTCCGTTCTCACCCGGCGAACTGAAGATTGTCGCGGGAGCCGGATACTCTGAGGTCGTGGATCTCACTCATTATTACCAAAATAATAATGCGCTGAGAGATTCGTTAGGCCGTTACATCGGCCAATGGCGGCCCGCACCCATCATCCGGAAAAAAACCGCGGTAGACACGTTAGACTTCAATTGGTTCCAATACATCAACCAGAGAGAAGGTTCCATCACCGGAGTTACACCATCGCTGGCAATCGGTATCGCTGAGAATATCAGTCTTGGTGTCTCCGCAGCTTTTCTTTCAGGATCCAGTGATGACCGCGAAGAAGTGACGGGCCGCGGTCTGGTGCATCTGATGGCTGCAAATACGCTTTCCATCGACTCGGTGGACACCCACATCACGAAGGTTGGTACGTCCAAATACACGGGAACAATGTTCACGGTCGGACTCCTCGTGCATCAACCATATTATAGCTTTGCAGTTTCTGTTCACCCTTCGTTCACCATCACGCGAGATTGGAATCGGACAGTGACAACCCACAAATCGGCACTGAATACGATGGTCGCTGAAAGCGGAACGGACAAGCTTACATACCCATGGAATTATAAACTCGGACTCGGTCTCTATCCAACCGAAAGGATAGTGATCGGCGTCGATTACGAAATCCGCTCCAATGCTGATGCGACCTATCAGGTCGGCACCACTCAGCAAAATCCATGGCTTGATAGCCAGATATTCCGGGTAGGACTCGAATACAAAGTTGCCGACCTCTTAAGGCTTCGCGGCGGTTATCGGGAAGATGTTCAGTCGTATGCAGAGGAGGGATCGGCAATTGTTACCGATCCTATCCGTGGATCAGTGTACACTGTTGGATGCGGCATTACTTGGAGCAAGTTTGAAATCAGCCTGGCATACGAATACGCCTACACGAGATACGTCGATGCGTGGGAATCGAACGTAAATTATAATTCTCGCGAAGCCCACACGCTTGCCGCAGAACTTGGATATCATTTTTAATAACGAGGGGAAAAACATATGAAGGACCTATCAGATAAAGTAGCATTGGTAACAGGCGGTGCCCGGGATATCGGCAGGGCTGTTTCTCTCAAGCTTGCCGCTCAAGGGGCAGCCGTTGCGATCAATTACTATGACAATCCCGATGAGGCGGCTGCCACAGTGAAAACGATCGAAGAGGCAGGCGGGAAAGCAGTTGCCATTCAAGGTGACATGACGAAGTCTGCAGATGCAGAACGATTCGTTGCAGAAGCACAAAAAGCCTTTGGCAAGAAGGTTCATATTCTCATCAATGTTGCAGGCGGACTTGTCGGTCGTAAAACACTCCAGGAAATGGATGAGGCGTTTTGGGATTTTGTCATTGGCTTGAATTTGAAATCCGTCTTCCTCGTTACCAAAGCAGTGGTGCCTCATATGGTCGACGGGGGGGTGATCGTGAATTTCTCATCGCAGGCCGCACGCGATGGCGGTGGACCCGGCGCATCGTCATATTCTGCTGCAAAAGCAGGTGTCTTGAATTTCACGCGTTCAATGGCAAAAGAACTCGGCCCGCGTAAGATCCGCGTCAACGCCGTATCACCCGGAATGATCAATACGACGTTTCACAATACATTCACCAAGCCAGAAGTGCGACAGCGCGTTGCCTCGATGACACCCCTCGGAAGAGAAGGCGAAGCGTCAGAAGTCGCAGAGCTTGTTGCGTTTTTGGCATCAGGACAATCGTCATTTGTCAATGGCGAGTCGGTAGAAATCAACGGTGGCATTTTCTTTGCCTAGATCAAATGTCGTGGAAGAATTTGTATTCTCATAGAGGGCATCTATCATCATCAGAAACACAACAACATTCAATCACCGTTGCCGGTGCAATGTACCGATCGACGGGTAACGCGTCGCTTCAAAGATGTTAACATTGTTTGGAAGAGGAAAATCCCATGGAAGCACAACAAGGGCAGAAATTCATAGAGACAAGTCAATTAGAATGGGAAGAAGTTGGTGCTGGAATTCGGAGGAGCATTGCCGCGTATGACGATCAGTTGATGGTCGCGTGCGTAGAATTTCAGAAAGGAGCGGTCGGTGTTCTTCACCGGCATCCTCATCGACAGATCACGTACGTTCAAGCCGGTTCATTTGAAGTGACGATCAGCAACGAGAAGAAAGTGCTCCGGAGGGGTGATTTCTACCGAATTCCACCCGACGAAGAGCATGGAGTAACCGCATTGGAAGCAGGTTTGCTTGTCGATACGTTTGCTCCAGCACGTTTGGATTTCTTGAAATGAAGGAAGAAGGCAATTGAAGAAGACAGTGCGTGGACTTCGCTGGTGGATTATTGGATTGATCGGTGTCGCTACGGTCATCAATTACATCGACAGAACTTCCCTTGCGGTCATGTGGCCGGATATCTCAAAAGATATCGGACTCACGAAAGACCAATATGCGACGATAGTGTCAGCATTTATGATCGCCTACGCCCTTGGCCAGGCCTTATCAGGACGCCTGTTTGACAAGGTGGGAACACGGATTGGCTTTCTTTTGTCTATTTCCGTTTGGTCGCTCGCATGCGGTTTGCATAGCATAGCGCGAACCATCACAAGTTTCATGTCTTTTCGTGCTTTGCTGGGGCTGAGCGAAGCGGGAAACTGGCCTGGAGCAACGAAAGCGTGTGCTCAGTGGTTTCCTGCACGGGAACGAGCATTAGCCCAGGGAATATTCAATGCTGGCGCTTCTTTCGGTGCAGTGATATCAGCGCCGCTCATTGCAACGCTCTATGTTCTGCTGGGTTGGAAAGCCACCTTCATTGCCGTCGCGGCACTCGGCTTATTGTGGATTGTCCCTTGGTTGTTCGTCAATCGCTCAGACCCGGAAAACCATCCATGGATTTCAGAAGAAGAGCGTCAACACATTCTTGACGGTCAGGCCAGTGCTGTAGCAGCGGAAAGAGAATCTCGCGCGCTCTCATGGAGCGAATTGCTCAGCTACAAACAAAGCTGGTCGATCATTGCCTCCCGGTTTTTTGTCGATCCGATTTGGTGGATGTTCGTAAACTGGCTCCCTATTTATCTTGCTGAACGATTTGGTTTTGATGTGAAGCAGATCGGGTTGTTTGCGTGGTTCCCGTACCTTGGGGCTGCAATTGGCAGTCTGGCCGGCGGCTGGTGGTCCGGTCATAAGATCAAACAAGGATGGAGTGTGAATAAGGCACGTAAATGGGCAATTGCGATCGGCGGCTGTATATCTGTACCGGCGCTTGTTCTTGTGATATTTGCTTCGACGCCGACAATTGCCGTTGTCCTTATTGCCATCGTGCTTGGAGGATTCCAGGTGATGATCAACAACATTCAAACCTTGCCCAGCGATTTCTTCTCTGGCAAATCAGTTGGATCGCTCGCGGGACTTGGAGGTTTGAGCGCGGTGTGTGGTGTGCTCACCTTCAGCACCTGGCTTATCCCCTATTTGAGTAAAATCAGTTACACACCGGTGTTTATCACGGGAGCTTTGTTGGTTCCACTGGGCGTCGCATCAGTGTTTGTTTTTGGGGGTGAGATAAAACGGGTTCAATTGAAGGCAAAGTGAGAATTGATGGTGCGGACAACAGCGATAGTGAAGACCGGCGTGTATGTCAGTTTGCTACTGATCATCTTCGCAGTGCAGCTCCACAGTACCGACTACAGAGTCTCGTCGGCAGGACAGGTGAGTACGGTGATGGCTGCAGCAATACCGGGTGATACGCTGACGATGGTGAATGGAACCTGGACCAACGCCAATATCTCGTTTGCAGGTTTCGGTACTTCAACTGCGCCGATTCTGTTGCGAGCCGAAACTTCTGGCGGAGTAATTCTGACAGGCACTTCAACACTGAGAATTTCCGGCAGGCATCTGATCGTCGATGGTCTTGTTTTTGCCAATGGAAGCAGCCCTTCCGGCGATGTGATAGAATTCCGAGGATCAAAGGGCGAAAGCGATTCATGCCGTCTCACCAATTGCACCATGAGAGATTACAATCCTGCAGATTCGGCAAAAGACTATAAATGGGTTTCACTCTATGGAACTCACAACCGCGTGGATCATTGTTATTTCAAAGGTAAGAAGCATTCAGGAGCGACTCTTGTGGTGTGGCTTTCAAGCAAGGCAAACTATCATCACATCGATCATAACTATTTTGCATTGCGCCCGGTTCTCTACGGATGGAATGGGGGCGAAACAATTCGTGTTGGAACAAGCGATTGGTCGATGTATAATTCGTTCACAACCGTCGAACTTAATTACTTTGAAGAATGCAACGGCGAGATAGAGACGATCTCGAACAAGTCCTGTGGAAATATCTATCGGTACAACACGTTTGTGAGCTGCCAGGGGACGTTGACATTGAGACATGGAAACCGATGCATCGTTGAAGGGAATTTCTTTTTTGGAAACCACGCTCCGAATTCCGGTGGAGTACGAATTATCGGTGAAGATCATCAAGTGTTCAATAATTACATCAGCGGAACCGACGGCAGCAGCATGAAAACCGCATTGACAATAGTGAATGGCGTGCCCAATTCTCCGTTGGACCGCTACTTTCAGGTGAAGCGAGCGATGGTTTCGTTCAACACGCTTGTCGACAATCGGTACACAATGAATATTGGCGGCGGCAAAGATACTGAACTCTCTCTTCCGCCGCTTGATTGCATCATCGCGAACAACATTTTTTGGGGCAGCCACTCTCCGCTCATTACCTTCACGGATACTCCGGTGAATATGTTATGGTCGGGCAACATATTCTACGGTACGTCTGTGGGAATGAGCACGCCGGCCGGGAATACTGTCGCCAATCCGCAGCTTATCCGTGGGGCGGATAGTCTCTGGCGATTAGGGGGAACAAGTCCCGCTATCGGTGCAGCGACCGGCAGTTACCCTATGGTTGTGGATGACATGGATGGACAGGTCCGCACTACGCCGATGGATGTTGGCGCTGATCAATACAGTGCGCTCTCTATCAGACGGAAACCTTTGACACGTGCGGACGTTGGGCCCCTGACAACTGTGACATCGGTTGGCCACGAATCTGGTTTGCAGCCGGATCGAAGTTCGTTGTTGCTCTTCAATAATTATCCCAATCCGTTCAATCCGACAACGGTAATCGGTTTTCACCTGTCTACTCCGGGTTTTGTTGAGGTGACGATCTTTGATTTGCTGGGAAAAGAAGTCGAGACGCTCGTTCATCGACCCGTGAATCCAGGCCGATATGAAGTGACGTGGAATGCTTCCGGCGTTGGCTCGGGTGTCTATTTCTGCCGCCTGCAATGCGGTGGGGATGTGCGAACGACAAAAGTCGTGTTGCTACGGTAGTCTTTGAGGATTGAAAATACTTCTGATTGAATAATGCGGGCACTGAAAACTCAACTCACTAATTGCTACACAGTAACACTTAAGGGAGGCACGTTATGAAAACATTAGTTTCCTTTTTGGCGCTGACAGTATTATTGATATTCAGCGCGAATGCACAGACAATTACCACCGCCGGAAGCGGTAATTGGAGATCAACCACTCCCAATGCACCCTGGCCTGGCGGCATTGTGCCAACAAGCAGCAACAATGTTATCATTGCAGATGGACACACTGTTACTTTGGACAGTTCCTTGGCATTTACAGTTGCAAATCTTACAATTGGCCAACCGGGTATTCATCCGGGAATTCTCACGTATGCAGCTAATGTTACTGCGGCGAATTCATTCACCATCACAGGTAATCTTACCATCAGCGATAGTGGACGATTCGAATATGGGCCTTTGCCAAGCGTTTTGCCGAACGTTTATCTCGGTGGCAACTTTTTCATTGGGACCGGAGCAGTTCTTAATTTGGCAAGTGGCAGCAGTAAAGGTATTATGCTGACCTTTAACAGTACTGCCACCGGGGTTGATCAGACAGTTACATCAACAGGCAACCACACATATAATGATTTCAAGTTTGGTAATATTTTCGTGAAGCGTCCAAGTGTTACGGATAGGGTATTGTGTAACACAACCATGTGGACGAAAGCCGGGCCCATTACACTTCTTAAGGGTATTTGGGAACAAAGCGCGGGAACATTGAACGACACAAGCGCCTCAGCCTCCAACGAGAACATGGGTTCAACAAACGGCACTCTTAAAATTACAGGCAGTGGAAGTTATGCTTGTACAAGTTCTTTACAGGACTCGGCTGGCATCGGTAGAGGTGGTTCTATGGCGGCAATATACATAAATACAACCGGTACGTTTTCAACCGGCACGAAGAAAGGAAGTGCAACATTCCAGAACAGCAATTCTCTGACTCTTGTTGCCGGTACGGTGAATATTTACAGTCGATACGCTGACTTATATGCAACGACAATTTCGGGTGGAACTCTTAACATAGATCCTCAATCAGGTGCGGGCGCTGTCGCAGTTGCTGGTACAAGCAACGCTTTTACCGTCGACTCCGCTGCCACTTTCAATATGTCGGGAGGGACGATAAATATTGTAAACCCGCTATCAACAACAGGGGCCGGATTAGAGATGAACTTCTCGAAGTACGGCAATTACAATATTACCGGCGGCACAATCAACATCGGCAATGGTGTTTCATCGTTGGCAGGTTCGGCGGATGGCTTTCAAGTTTCAGCACCAACTGCCCCGCTGTGGAATCTGGTTGTCAACAATCCATCCGGAACGAACCGACAGGTTGCGTTGACCGATGGTGCGAGTCCGACAAATCTGGCTGTCAAGAATAACTTGACCATTACAGCTGGAACACTCAATGCGAATGTTGGAACGGGATCGAATATTTCTGTTGGTGGTGCGTTCAGCAATACCGGCACCTTCAATGGCGGAAGTGCAAGCACGTACACATACAATGGTGCAAGCGCACAAACCACAGGTGCCTTACCGGTCACAGTTCCGAATCTCACCATCGATAACAGCAAAGGCGTAACCCTCTCACGAGCAACCACCATAACCGGTGTACTCAGGCTCGCTGCCGGTGTGTTCGACAATACTATACCATTTACATTAGGCCCCAGTGGGTCTGTTGTTATGGCGGGAGGAAGCCTGAAAGTAACAACCGATGTCGAAGAAAACTCCACGAATGCGGTCCCTCTGACATTCTTCCTGAGCCAAAACTATCCTAATCCTTTCAACCCGAGCACAACGTTCACCTATCAGATCGCTAAGGAAGGGTTTGTTTCGGTGAAGATTTTTGATGTTCTGGGCCGGGAAGCGGCAACGCTGGTGAACGAAGTCAAGCAAGCCGGAACATATCCCGCAACCTGGAATGCCGCTGGCTTTGTCAGCGGTATCTACCTTTGCAGGATGCAGTCAGGCTCCTTCACAGAAATAAAGAAGATCATTTTGATGAAATAACACGATCGCGAACAGAGGGCTGACGTTCCTTGGTCAGCCCTTTGTTGTCTCTCCACGTTCACCTGGAGCACACACTATTTGGAAGGGTTGACAAAAGTGTCCGACATCCGTTTTCACAATATCGTCCCGTTTCTTTTGTTGCTTTCGATGGGTTCTGTTTTCGCACAAACAACTGTGGAAGTGGGAACCGCGAAAGAGCTCCTGATTGCTTTGAACAAGGCTCAGCCAGGAATGCGTATCATCCTTTCTGATGGAGAGTACGATCTCGGTGCTGCCGTGAACATCACATGTCAGGCAGTGAAAGAAAAACCGTTCAGCATTGTCGCCAATCAGCTGGGCAAAGCGAAGTTTATTGGAAACTCCCATTTTGTACTCACAGCTGC
>JAPLFP010000039.1 GCA_026390585.1 Ignavibacteriales bacterium
TCGATATGTGGCTTATGATATTATTTCGGATTCGTGCATTGGTGAATGACCTCTGGGGCCATTTTCCCGTTCCCGGGTACTCTTGCCGCGATCCCGACATCATGTTATCAGTATACAACCCAGTGTTATCGATCGAGTCGATCTTGCATCCTTCAATGAGAATGTCGTCATACCGTGTCGGCACGGCAGCATCGTTGGTGGTCTCAATACCAATGCCCGCGGTGCGCTTTTCTGTGTCGCCGCCCCCTACAATTCCTTTCACATGATGGATATCGAGGTTCCTGAGATAGATATGGTGCACGAGGCCAAAATTGTCGGCAGCAACGAGTACGCCTCGCCGGTCCCCCGGTGAACTAGCATCATTCGTGATTTCGAGATTGTTGATTTCCCAGTACTGCTGATTCTTCAGGTAGACGGTGGCCGTTCCGACGATACCGCCGCCGTCGACACGCGGCTTGGGGATCCCACCGTATTTGTCAATGACAACCGGCCGCAGTGAGTCCCCTGAGCCCTTCGGTGCGAGTTGGCCTGTCCACAACGAGCCTGATTTGAGCAGAATCGAATCACCCGGCAGGAACGTCGTCACATTGACGTTCCCCAATGTACGCCACGCAGTTGCAGTGGATTTGCCGTCCCTCGCATCATTGCCGCCTGCAGCATCGACGTAATAGTTGACTGACTGCGAGCGTCCAAAATTCACCAGAACAACGGCTAGACATACGATTGCTCGAATAGTTTTCATTTCCGTGCTCCTTGTCTTCCGCTTCCCGATTTCTGTGTCAGATACAGCCATCGGGAAAAATCCTGAATGGCGCTGTCTTGTCTTGCGCCATTGTTGTCAAGCGTATGCCCCGTGTTGGAAAAGATCCGGTCTCCACACACAATCCCAAGTCTCATCGCTGCCTCGGTGATATGCTTGCTGCCAAACTTGAAGACCTTGTAGGACGGAATACGCTCGTAGAACACCGTTGTATCATCTAGCCCATGGACAGAATACACGGGGATGTTGCTTCCGCTCATCCAGCTTGTATCGCCGATCGCGCCCCAGCAGCTAATCACAGCCTGGATGGTCGAAGAATAGCCGGACGTTCCGCTGGTCCCTTCGAAGCTGCCGCCAACATTGCCCCATCGGATCCACCTCGGCACTTTCGCAGAATCCAAATATGCCATATGGAGTGCGATGATCGATCCCGCCGAGCTTCCTGTGGCATAGACCCGATTAGGATCGACTCCATAAACCGCAGCATTTTTTCTGAAAAAGCGCACAGCGGCCTTCGCGTCCTGAAGCCCGCGCATCATCGCTTCGAAATACGACACCGTATCCGGGATTGGATCTGTCAACCGATAGCCGATTGAAACGACGACATAGCCCATTCGTGCAAGAGTTGTGCATACCCGGGTTTGATAGACTCCAACCTTGGACTGGTTTTTGAAGCCGCCGCCGTGAATGTAGATCACAAGCGGACGCACTCGCTCGACATCACTCGCAGGTGGGCTGTACAGATCCAGCAGGTGAACCGGCAGCGTCCCGTACTGGATGTCGCTCTCGAGTTGATGACTGTCGAATACTCGATCACGATAGCGTTCTGGTGTGTCCTGGCCCATGCACGGTAGGCCCAGCGCTGCGAGCACAATCAGGATGTTGAGAGAATTCTTCACGTCGTCGAGAACCTCACTTCAGCAAGAGCATTTTCTCGTGTCTGCCTGGTCACGTCAACGAAGTAGTTGAGTGACTGGAAAATCCCAACCTCTACAACCGCGACGAGCCTCAGAAGTAAGGTGACCAGATTCCCAAGGCCAGGTCATGGAGTGAGCCTCGCCCGACCGTTGTCAGGCGAGAGGTCACTCCTTATGTTGTTGATCCTCATTTCACCAGAAGCATTTTTCGCGTCTGGAGGAATGAACCTGCTTTGAATTGATATAAATAGATGCCCGACGACAGTGCCGATGCATCAAACGTGGCAAGGTGCTTCCCCGCGGGCTTCACTTCGTCTACGAGTTTCGCTACTTGTTGACCAAGTAAATTGAAAACGGTCAGCGACACTCGAGTTTCCGTGGGAAGCTCGTATCCGATCGTCGTTGTCGGGTTGAAGGGATTTGGATAGTTGTTGAGCAGACTGAACGTTTTGGGAACCGTGTTGTTGGCTTCGACCGCAGTCGGTTTCGGACCAACGCCGATAGCAAACTGGCCAAAGTTGGCAATCAGGCTGTCTCCAACCATGCCTCCGCTGTAGCCCCCCGCGCTTCCGGCATATTGCCAGGCTGTCGTACTGTTTGGACGCGACAAGACTCTCATTGCAGTCGTATCGAAGGCAACTCCCGTAGCGTTGAGATCCATTCTGAATGTCGAGCCGGGAGTTCCATCAGTCGTGATTACCCAGTACCCGCCTTTGTAATAGTTGGTTGCACCACTGGGAAGTCCGGCTGAACCCGGATCCCCACTGATGTAATGGAATGAGATGTTTGTCGCGGTTGGTACCTTCGTGAACGTGAGGGCTGCAACACGATATTCCGTCGCTGAACCGATCGGCATAGTTTTCTTCGCAGTGGTGGCTACCGGACGTATGAGAGAACCCGTTCCATCGGTAATCACGTAGCTGGAATCGGATTGCCCAGCCGGATTACTGAACCACAGGTTGAAGTTTCCCAGCTGGAATTTGCCGAGAGTCAAATTCAGATTACCGTTTGATGCGACAAATTTTGAAAGCGTCGCCGTGAGATTACGATTCCCCATTTGAATGCTCAGATTTGCCACGCTATCCGGAATTGCATCTCCCGTCAGCTGATTGCTGGATCCAACGTATGAATAGCTGGCGTAACGGGAAAACTGGCGCGTGCTTGACTGGATGTCTCCTGTAGCCCCGCTCACCATGATACCATTGGGGGAGGAGATGTAGAGTGTTCCAGCTGAATCGAGCTTGAACGTTCCCGTTCCAAGAACCTTGTGTCCGTTCAAGCGGAATTTTCCTTTAACCGTGAGCGTCTTTCCCGCGAGATTGAAATCACCACTATTCAAATCCAACTCATACATCCCTGATCCCGAGGGAAATGTGTAATCTGCATCAAGGGAGAATCCCGATGCATTTTTGAATGAGACTGTGCCGTTGATGTCCCCGAAGGCCGGCCAGTAGCTGCTCTGCGTCAGTGTCAATGTGCCACCGCTATTGACATTGACTGTTGCAGCAAGGATACCGTTCGTCCCTACAGTCAAGTTCACACCAGAACCGATGATGACTTTTGAACCGACACCCGTGACGCTCCACGTCGAGGTAAGACTCACCGCCGACGTGTTCCCCACCGAATACAACTGGTTATCGGAAGCGAAATCGGATGGTTGCACACCCGTTCCATCGACCTTATCTCCCCAGTTTGCTGGATTGTCGAGAGCGCCAGTTCCTTTATAGTAGTACGGCGGTGGCGGAAGCACCTCCGACCAGCTCTGCGAAACACGGATCCCATCAAGGATCACGATGCCACTCATTCCGGTGCTATCGCGCCCTTGTATCGAGAGACTGCTTCCCGTCGTATTGACGCCCAGATCATTTCCCGCGTCTGTGTTCGGACCGATCGTGGGAGCGGGTTCAGGTTTTCCAGGAAGAGGATTGATGATCAGGGCATACTTGTCATCGGTGTTAGGTGTTGTCAGGAACAAGTACTTCAGCACAATCAAATACGTGGTCTTGAACGCGTACGTAGCGGTGTCGTATGCCACTGTCGCGCTTTGGCTCTTGCCCCCCAAGCCGAATTTCAGTTTTCCTGTGCCGTCGTTTTTCACCCAGAGCCTTCCCCGTGCGGTGGCGTTCGAGTAGAAACAGACAGGATATCCTCCCGTCGCGGAGGCGGTATCGACACGGACCATGAACGCAGCATACAGATTGCCTGAAGTCGGAATTGAGAGTGACTTGGAATACCGGTCGGTAAAACCAGTCGCCGAAACAGCGTTTCCGAACCCCGATGAAATGTAGCCGGGATAGATGAGGCCGGACGAAGTCACCCGTATCGACGACTGTGGAGGCGTCGATGTGTTCCTCGTCCATCCGTTCGTAGACAGATCTGATCCCGGTGTATAGTTGAAATCATCCTGGATCAGTATTTGCCCGAACGCCGTCACCGTCGAGCATAGAAAGAGAAACGCAAGAAAAGATATGGTTTGTCTGTGTTTCATATGTCCTCCCGTTGACTCATGAATAGAATGACCTCTTACCACACTCGATCGACATCAGCTGTAGACATCTCTTTGCGCGCCAGAAGCATGTTCTCCTTCACATCCGTAGAAATCCGATAAGAACGGATGACTCCCAGATCCCTCAGTGCGCCGGCAGAGCGATGCAGAAGCACTAGAATCCAAATCCAAGTGTGAACATGCTCACGGAATTGAACCGCCCGACTTTCGCGTAAGCGAAGTCGGCTTTCAACTTCATATCATCACTGACAGAATACTCCATCCCAAAACCCAGCGTGTAGCTTTCTTCATCATAGTTGAAGCGATACCCGCCGCGCACATAGACATTGCAGAACGCAAAATACTCGGCTCCAAGATTGAATTTGTCGGGACCGTCATTCGGCTTGATGTATTCCGCGGCAACGGTGAGCCGGTGCGGGCTTTCCTTCGACATCTCGAAAACGTCGTACGCGATGCCAAAAATGAAGAGCATCGGCATCTTCACCTTCGCAGGCGCCTGAGCAATGCGTCCGTCATACGACAGGTACTGGCCGTCAGCGCCAAAATTCTTTCCCAGCATCGAAATCCGAAGGCTTCCGAT
>JAPLFP010000165.1 GCA_026390585.1 Ignavibacteriales bacterium
ACCGCAGAGGCATACAGGTGATCCAACGGAATGTCAAAGAATCCTTGTATCTGTGCTGCGTGCAGATCCATCGTGATAACGCGATCTGCTCCAGCTTCGGTAATCAGGTTCGCGATGAGTTTTGCCGTCACCGAGACCCGCGGCTGATCTTTACGATCCTGCCGCGCATATCCGAAATAGGGAATCACCGCGGTAATCCGGCGAGCAGAAGCACGCCTCGCAGCGTCGATCAGGATCAGCAACTCCAGGAGATTATCTGATGGAGGTTGCGTTGACTGAACGATGAACACATCATCGCCGCGAATATTGTCACTGAACTTTGCCCAGATCTCGCCATCGCTGAAATTCTTGATATCGAGTCGCCCAAGCGGAATGCCTGCGGCTTTGGCGATCTTTTCTCCCAGGGTATGGTTCGCTCTGCCGGAGAAAATCTTCAAATCACTCATGATCGCACCTACCCGTTACGATTGAGAGAATGGCGTTGTCTGGCTACACACCGCTGGGGTGTCAGGATTCCAACAAGGGGATTTCCCGTCATGTTCTCCGGGCGTTCTCCTGAAACCGTGCTGGGGTGCCAGGATTCGAACCTGGGAGTGGCGGCTCCAAAGGCCGCTGCCTTACCACTTGGCTACACCCCAATTAGCCCGAGCAGAGGCTTCAACCAAAAAAGAAAGCCCAACTCAAAAAGAATTGGGCTTCTAAGATAGCCAAAAAAAGGCTTTCAGTCAACGAAATTCTAGGCTGACGGCGATAACTGCCTTGTCCTAGTCGGGTTGAGGAAGGAAGAGAATCGAATTGAGCAGAAGCTTCTCCAATCCTGACCAGAATCGCCGGAATGTGACGTTCTCAGCGAAAAGTACTGCCCTACCTCTTCCGATACGGTAATCCTGAACGAAGGCCGCTTCAGCGACTTTCTGAGCCCTTTCTTTTGTGACGTAGCCGCTCACCTGTATCGAATCTCGCGAAAACCTGGCAACATTGTGTCCGACGTCTGTGAGTTCGATCGGGGGAGAATCACTCTTGAAAACGAAGATCTCGCCTGGAACTCCGAACCCGATGGGATGGGTCGTATCGACGAGGACTTTGAAAATCGTTCCCGGAATATGATCGAGTCGGCCTTTTTCCTCCTTCTCAAAAAGCGTCAGCCGTTTGATCTGCTCTTTCTTTGCCTTGTCCTGTTCCTTCTCCTCTTTGCTCTTATCGTCCTCTTTTTTTTCGGTTTTGAGCGTTGCCGCAGTGATGCCGGATTTTCCTTTCGTGAGAAATTGTGCTCCTCCTTCAATGCCGATCAAGATGCCTCCGTTTTGAACCCAGCGCTTGAGCCGATCTGTCTTGGCGCTATCGAATACGGACTGGTAGTTCGAGGCGTCCGGCAGGACAATAACATCGAATTTCGACAGGTCCAGGTCTCCCAAATCCGTTGCTCGAATCCCGGAAAACGGGATACCGAGTTCCTGCTCGAGCAGGAACCAAAGCTCTCCGTAGTCATTGGAACTTACCGGTGAGCCTACCGCGATCGCAATCTCCGCCTTTTTGAGGAAAGAAACATAGTTAGATCCAAGACTGATTCCTTTGTCCGTATATCCCGTCGGTGTCGAGTAGACGTCCACGCCGAATTGTTCCGCAAGTTTACCTATGTCGCGCGAAAGGGTATCGCCGTTGGCGCCGACGAGAGCGACGATCGCCCCCGCGCCATAGTATCGCCCGCCAGTCTCAAATGATCGTCGTGCGACCGCCAGAGAATATCCCTTTTCCAAGAGCTGCCATGTGAGTCGAACTGCGCTATTGCGTTCCCAAGGAATCAGATATGCGAATGCAGACTTGTCGCCGATGATCCCTCCGCTCGGCTTTGTTGGCTCGCTGATCTTAACGGCGTTGGATGGGAGAGGGGACAATGAGACCCACGCCTTGAGTCCGGAAGCGACTGGAAGCGACCAGGCCGACACATCGTAGAAAAATGTATCGTGTGCTATAGTGATGGGCTCCAGCAACGCTTCAGCCAGACGTGATTGTGGCTGTCCTAACGGAACAAAGTATGTTCCTTTAGGCAAGTTTTCCTTCGTTGACTTTGCTGAATAGTATCGCTGAATCTGCAGCGTGGTCTGTTCGGCAAGTTGATACACTTCGATGCCCTGTCTGAGAAGGGTCTCAATGACTTGGAATGCTCTGGAAGGATCCTCGGTCTGACTAATCAAGTATCCTTTCACAGGAGAATTGAGGTTGAGAGCTGTTGTCCAGAATTTGGCAAAATCTTGTAGTTGATCCGACTTATTCTTGACGCTCGTTTCGATCGTTGCAATGCTGGTGATGAAGTGATCGCGGGCTCGATCGAGCAGAGTCAGGGTCTGGCCGTTTGGCTTTCGCACAGCGAGAGCTCCGCGCGATCCGCCCGCCTGCTCATATGTCATGCCGATCGATCCGTTGAACGTCGGCCATGAGTCGCCATAGCCTGGATAGAACATGTCAAAATGTTCACCAATGAAGTACGGCAGACCGAGCTTGTCGAAGGCTTCCGCATTCCCTTTGCCATAGATTTTTCCCCATTTCGCAACTTCAGGTGGGAGCGTCTCGTGCAGTGGAACCGCAGCCGGATAGAAGAAGTAGGTGCTTGTGTATTCCATCTCGTGATAGTCAACGTGAACGTGCGGCATCCAATCGCGATAGAATTTTACACGCGCCTTTGTCTCCTTCTGAGTTTGCCATGACATGTCCCGATTCAAATCGAAGAAAAAGTGATTTGTCCGGCCTCCCGGCCATTGCTCGGTGTGTTCGAGGGAAAAAGGATTGAGGTTGGGTTTAGCCCCCGCCACGGAATTGGCCCATTGCACATAGCGTTCGTGTCCATCCGGATTGACGTTGGGATCGATAATCACAATTGCATTTTCCAGAATGGTCTGCGTGCGACTATCAGTGCCAGCACAGAGTTGATATGCTGTCATCATGGATGCTTCCGGAGATGATGCTTCGTTGCCATGAACGCCATACGAAAGGTAGACAATGACAGGAAGTGTCGCGATGATCTTGTCGGATTCTCCCTTCAGCAGCGTTCGCGGATCTGTCAATTTCTTGTTGGCCTGCTTGAGGTCGTCCAGCCGGGCAAGGTTCTCCGGTGAAGCGATCACAAATGCCTGCAGAATACGGTGCTCGTACGTCTCGCCGTACGCGAATCGCTTGATCCTGTTCGAGGCCGAAACGAGCTTCTCGAAGTAGCTGTTCAAGGTGGCATAATTGGTGAACCGTTCGCCGATCTGATAGCCGAGAACGGCGCTCGGTTGGGGGATTGAGGCATCGTAAGTCCCGCCGGGGAAGAGTTTGAGAGGGGATTGCGCGAACGCAGATGAAACGAAAATTAGTGCAACGAGAAGTCTCTTCATGTTTTCTCCCGATTCAGAATTTGCTCGTCAATGTACGCCAAAATGCTGGAATTGCAAACCCACGAGTCTTGCATTTCGCGGCACAAATAGGTAATTTCAATCCGACAACCTACACGAGGAGACAATCTATGGCTGACGTGAGATCAATCTCACCAAAACGATTTCTTGCCTTGGGAAGCGAGCACATGGTTGCTCAGGCCTTTTGGGTCGTGAGCTTTGCGCTTTTTGCGGCGATCGGCGCACGCTTGGAGATCCCACACCAACCTGTCCCGTACACATTTCAGACCTTGGCAGTGATTCTGGCGGGAGGACTTCTCGGTAGCAGAAATGGATTCCTCAGCATGATGCTCTATCTCATTCTTGGCTTGGTTGGAATGCCGGTCTTTGCCGGCGGAGGTTTCGGCTTAGTGAAATTGATTGGTCCGACAGGTGGGTATCTTCTGAGCTTCCCAGTTGCGGCGTTTCTCGTTGGGAGCTTGGTTTCTTATCAGCCAGCAATCATCTCGTCAAAATCCGTACTAGGGTATGCTTGGACAATGGGCGCGATGATGTCCGGACTACTCGTGGTTTTCGCGATGGGAACCATTCAACTGAATATCGTCTACTTCCATGACTGGACGCTTTCGATTCAATCAGGCTTTCTGATCTTCTCTCCCTGGGATGTGTTGAAACTCGTAGCCGCTACGACAATCTGCCGGGAATTGAGAAGGCGATAGAACGTATCGCAAACTGAACATAAGAGCCGCTTCGATCTGAGGCGGCTTTTCTGTTTGGAGCAGCGCCGGAGGCTATGGACCGGAGCCCTCTGAGGCGGTCTGTCACGTTGCCGGCACACTCAGTCCTCGGCAGTAGAACCCCGCTCGAAGATCTCTCACTTTTTCTCGATCCTGATTCGCTCTCTGTGAGACATGCTGCAATTCAACGGAGATCGTATGCTGAGAGGGTGCTAATCCGAACGAGACTTGCATGTCTCTCCCGAACTTCTTACACTTGCACTGAATTCTTTTCTCACCACTTGCCTTTGGTGGTGCATGCGTCGATTCACCCTCCGCACCGTTTTCTACATACTTCTTGATGTGTTCCTGATCGTCGTGTGTCTTGTGCACGTCCCCTATGTTGTGCAGAGGCCAAAGGCTCCTTTCGAAGTCGAAGGCAAGGACACACTCGTGCGTATTGTCAGCGTCGATTCAAGTGCGATGCAGGCCATACGAGCCGGAGATCTTCTGATCCGGTGGAACAGCGAACCTGTCACGGTGCCCGAGGCAGTTGAGTACCTTGCCGATGTGTCCCCCATAGGTTCAACTGTTCGAGTGGAAGTCCGGAGAGACTCCCAGATGTTTGTGGCCGACGTCAAGCTCATTCCCTACTACGATTCACTTCGCTTCTTGATCATCTCTCTCTTCGTCGGTCTCACCGTGTTTGGCGTTGGAGTCTTTATCTTGTTGAGCCGGCCAACGGACGTGGCCGCAAGGGCACTACACTGGGCATTGATCACTCTGGCCACGACAACGATGATTACGTGGGGCCTGGCGGTGCCAGAAGCACTCGAGACCTACCTCTCGAGAATTGTCTGGTTCGTGTCGTACCTTGGCGTCGCCGTTTCGTTCTTGTTCTTCACGTTTGTATTCCCCAGAGTGCCTCACCCGAAATTGGCCAGGTACTCCTGGTTGCTGCTTCTGTTGGTCCTGGTGATTGGAACGGCGTTCGCCTTCTTTCATCTTTCGGCTCTCGGCAGCGGCTCGTCGAAATCGATTGATGCATTTCAAGAGCTCTTTGATATTTTCCACATTTCTCTTTTCGTCTTTATCGGTGGCGGACTCTTCAATCTTGCTCGCGCCACATTGCGTGCGTCGTCGAACGAAGAACGACAGAAGATGTTTTGGGTGCTCTGGGGACTATCGATAGGAGCCCTCCCGTATCTGGTCCTTCATATCCTGCCACAGGTGCTGTTCTCGACATATCTTATCCCTGAGGAATTCACGACGATCTTCTTCTTGTCAATTCCTATTGGCTTTTCGATCGCCCTCTTGAAATATCGCCTCTTTGACGTTGAGCTGTTGATCAACCGTACTATTGTGTATTCGGTCCTTTCCTTTTTCATCGTCGTCGGCTACGGGCTGATCGTTCTGCTTGCCGTCTCGATCATAGGGGAAAAAGTTGTCTTCGACCGCTACATCATCGTCGCTGGGCTCACGCTCGTGATCGGTCTGTTGATTAATCCTTTACGATTGAGGCTGCACCATGTTGTCGATGAGGTCCTTTTCCCCACAAGGGCCAACTACCGTAGGGCCTTGACAGGTGCTGTGGAGAAACTTCGTGCCTCGCTGGACAGGGACGGACTCTTCCGTCAGTTGGTCGCTGCAGTGCTCGGGGGTGTGAGGGGACAGATGGTCGCATTCTACGCTATTCGGGATGGGGATCTCGCCCTTTGTGCTTCAGAGGGAGTAGGCTCGCCTGTGATGATCCGAATGAATGAAGAAGGGAAGAGAGTACTCAGTCTTGCGAAAGCTGTAGTCAAAGCTAACGCCGTTCGCGCAGAACACCCACGCGTCGACAACTCACAGGAAGAATGGCTTTCGAGCTGTGGTTGGAGTGTGCTCTCGCCACTTGTTTCGGAGGGGAAGGATTTGCTCGGAGTTGTGGCTCTCAAGCCGGTTCATGCACGGGAACACTACGAGGAGGAAGAAATCACGTTCGTCGCGAACGTCTGCGACGAGGCATCACAAATCCTCGAGCGGTTGATACTTCAGGAGAAGATCATCCTTGCACAGGAGGCACGAAAGCGGTCCGAAGAGCTCAGTGAACTGAAATCGTACTTTATCTCCAGCGTGTCACATGAGCTCAGGACGCCCCTGACCTCGATTCGCATGTTCGCCGAAATGCTTCGGACGAATGCCGTGAACTCCCGAAGACAACAGCGCGAGTACCTCGAAATCATCGAAGGGGAGAGCGACAGACTTTCCAGATTGATCGGCAACATCCTCGATTTCGCAAAGATTGAGCGGGGTGTGAAGGATTACTCATTCGCGCCGGTCCGTATCGACACGATCGTGAAACGAGCTGAGCTGGCGATGCGCTATCAATTCCTGCAGCACGGGGGAAAACTGCGCATGCGAGTGGAACGGGACCTGCCAACCCTCGAGGCCGACGGTGACGCTCTGGAAGAAGCGCTGCTCAACCTCTTGTCGAATGCACTGAAATACTCTATCAAGCGTAAGGAAGTTGACCTGACCGTGGCGAAGCAGAAAGGGAAGATCGAAATCAAGGTTGCCGACAAAGGTATTGGCATTCCAGAATCCGAGATTCCGAATATCTTTGACCGGTTTTATCGTGTCCGCGATGTGCGCACTCGTCAGATTGGCGGGGCTGGACTTGGACTGGCCCTTGTCAAACATATCGTTGAAGCCCATCGCGGGACGATGAGCGTCCAAAGCAGGGTCGGTACCGGTACCACCTTCGTCATCCAACTCCCGATCAACCGAAAGCATCGAAGGGAAAAACAATGAAACGAGTCCTCATCGTTGAAGACGACAAAGCAATTCTGCGCGGACTTGTCGATAGTTTCAAGGCCGAACACTTCGAAGTGGAGACATCAACAGATGGTGAGTTGGGATACTCCATCGCGAAAAAGAACAAATGCGATATCCTCATTCTTGACGTCATGCTCCCAAGGATGAATGGATTTGATATTTGCAGGCAGCTTCGTTCAGACGGGGTAAAGACACCCATCCTGATGCTTACAGGGAAAGGCGAAGAGATCGACAAGGTCATGGGTCTTGAACTTGGAGCTGACGACTATCTGACAAAACCGTTCAGTATCAAGGAGCTTTTGGCGCGGGTGAAGGCGCTCTTGAGGCGTCAGGCTGATATCCACACTGAAATGACGGAAGCGACCTTTGGAGATGTCTATGTGGATTTTAAGAAACAGGAAGCTGTCAAAGGAAAGAGGAAACTCGACCTCACGGCGAAGGAATTCCAGCTTCTGAAGTACTTTGTTGAGCGCGAAGGCGACGTTATCTCCCGCAACCAACTTCTGGACGATGTCTGGGGATATCAGGCTATGCCCACCACCAGGACAGTCGACAATTACATTCTCTCACTCCGAAAGAAGATCGAATCCAGTTCCGCCAAACCGAAACACCTTCTTACCATTCACACTGCCGGATACAAATTTGTGAGGTAGAGCATGTTAGCCTGTTCGTCGTTTGAGCCCTGCGCGATCGTCCTTCTGAGTCACCGGTCAGCGCGGGGTTTGTTGTCTTATTCCGTCGGCATCCCGCCTTTGAGCCAACTCGTCCATCACCTGCGGTTTCCATTCCCAAGGACCACGTCAGCGCCAGCAATTGCTTCGAAGAGAGCTTCGTCGATCGCAATAAATTGACTTCTTTTTGACAATTTTGTGACAACGGAAAATACGTTCTTGAGTACAATCACACAGAGACTTTGCAGAGGTATTCTGTGAAAAAGAAAATCTATCTCGTCCAACCCTCCTACAGAGATCAGCGGGGAAACCTTCTGAAAGGGAAGAGGCTGTACATCATTTCACTTGCGCTGCCAGCACTTGGTTCTGCGATTCCGGAGTCCTGGGAGAAAGAATTTTGCTACGAGTATTTTGATGAGATCAATTTCGACACGGACGCCTCCGTCATAGGAATTTCATCCATGGGGTACGAGATCTTTCGAGGGATTGAGATCGCAGCCGAATTCAGGAAAAGAGGGAAGAAAGTCATCTTTGGCGGATTCCAACCGCATATCAGCAAGGAGTACTTGGAGAGCCAATGTGATTCGATAGTCCACGGAAATCCCGGTGTGCGGGATATGTCAACGATCCTGAACGACGTTGAATCGGGTGACCTCAAAAAGGAATACTTCTGTTCTGTCGACCTCGGCTATCGCATGAACTATTCGTACCTCGACACCAGTAAAGTGTTTTTCACACCAGTTGTGCTCAGCGTCGGATGCCGCAATTCATGTGATTATTGCTGCATTGGCTCGATCTATAAGGGTAAGTATAAGTTGCGAAACCTTGACCACGTCTTCGCTGAACTTGAATACCTGCATCGCAGGACCAGGCGAATCGCCGTCGTTGACACCAATGTATATAACAATCGCGAGTATCTCATGAGGGTGTGCGAAGAAATGATTCGCCGTGACTACAAATTCATTTGGGGGGCGCAATGCACGATTGACATCGGGGAGGATGCAGAGACCCTCCAGCTGATGCGAAGAGCAGGCTGCAGGATTCTCTTCATTGGAATGGAAACTATCGAACAGGCAAACCTTGATGCCGTTCACAAGAAGTACAGCGTTGAATCGTATCGACAGAAAATCGAAACGATCCACAAGTCGGGTATTCGTATCGCTGCTTTCTTCATGTATGGGCTCGATGGCGATACCCTCGAGACATCATCGCAGATGAGCAAATTCATCATCGAACATCGAATTGCTCTGCCGATGCTGAACATCTTGGTGCCAACTCCTGGTACGCGTATCTACGATCGACTCAAACAGGAGAGAAGGATATTGATGAATGATGAACAGGATTTCTTGAAGAACAACATTGCTTACAACTCATCATTCAGTTTATGCTTCTACGAGCCCAAGAACATGACGCCGATGCAGGTGGAAGACGGTTTTCTCGACCTCCTGAGGAGATTGTCTGGCTACGTTCAGATCGTCAGGAGATCTGTGAGTAAAGACATTCCACTGACCGTGTTTCTGCTGTACATGAATTGGATGTTTCGGAAAGAATACAAAGAGCTCAAAAGAAGAAGATCCGCAGCCCTCCTGCGAGCTGCGTGACCCGGAGAAACATCGCAGGGATCGACAATGAACTGATGCAACTATCACCACACTTCATCCTCAGGCCATCATGGAAAACGACAAATCATCAATCGAGGCGACACTGGCGGAATACATACGCGAGGTATGCCTTCCTAGAAATGACGGAGTGAATCTGAAATACGACACAAACCTCTTCGATGCGGGCATCGTGGATTCGGCGGGATTGATTTCCTTCCTTTGTTTCATCGAGAAGGAGTTCGACGTGAACATCCCGGACGAAGATCTGGTACCTGAGAATTTCGTTTCCATTGCTCGCATTGCGGACTATGTATGCAGCCACCAACAGGTTCCCTATGAGCGATCTTAAGAAGTGCGTAATCTGGGATCTCGACAATACTCTCTGGGATGGTATCTGCCTGGAAGGTCACGTTCAGGTCAAGGAAGAGGTGCGTGAGACGATTGGAGAGTTGGATCGGCGTGGCATTCTTCATTCCATCGCTAGTCGCGGAGACAAAGAGACAGCGCTGCAGGTCTTGAAGGACAATCGCCTGGATGCATTCTTTCTCGTGCCCCGCATCAATTGGCTGCCCAAATCGCAGAACATCATAGACATTTCGAAAGAACTCCACCTTTCACTCGATGCAATTGCATTTGTTGATGATGACATATTCGAGTTGGAGCAAGTTGCGTTCATGCTGCCCGATGTACTCACAATCCATTCGCTGAAGGCTAGAGAGATGCCTCTCTTCCCGGACTTTTCTCCTCACGAAATAACGAGCGAGGCACGGGAACGGCGGCGCCTCTATCAAGCCGAATTGGAAAGGGAGAAGGCCGAACACGGATTCAAGACGCGGGAGGATTTCCTTCTTTCGTGTGGAATGAAACTGAAAGTGCGTCCGATGCAAGAGGACGACATTCCCAGAGTCCTCGAGCTCATGACCCGCACGCACCAGTTGAACACGACTGGCCTGATGCTTGGTCGCGATGAAATGATGGGAATTGTTCGAGGAGAGGTAAAAGAAGAACACGTTGTCGTCGCTGAACTGCGTGATCGATTCGGATGGTACGGTATCATTGGAACGGTGTTGGCAGTGACCGCCCCCTCAATGTGGAGATTGAAGTACCTTGCAGTCTCTTGCCGGGTTATGGGTCGCGGGATCGAGCGAGCTCTGCTGGCCACAGTGCTACACGGCGCGAGGGAGCAGGGATTCACACACCTGGAAGCTGAGTTCCGGGAAACCGGCACGAACAGAATGATGCGCGCCCTGTATCAGATGGCGGGATTCCGCACAGGTGACAAACCCGATGCGTTGCACGTGACCATGTTCCGTGTGGATCCAAAGAACCTTCCTGACATACCTCGCTGGGTGGAGGTCCTATGAGAGTCCTGCTGATTGACATCCTCCGCACATCTCTAGAAGAGGTTTGGCCTTCGGCCGAACATTCGCTCGGTCTCATGTATCTCGCGTCGTCGCTCAAGAAGGAGTTTGATAGCAGGGTGGATGTGAAGATCTGGACATTGATCTCGAGACCTCACAGACCTGGTGATGATGGCGTCGCCCTTCGCGAGCAGCTGGAATCGTATCAGCCTGATCTGGTCGGCATACGCAGTCTTTCAATCGGGAAAGATACGTTCCATTCCGTGACTGCCTCCACAAAGGAATGGAAGAGGGGCTGTTTTGTGGTGGCAGGCGGACCTTACCCGACCGATGATCCGGTTGATGCGTTGAATGGTGGTTGCACGGACTGCGTTGTCATCGGAGAGGGTGAGGTCTCTCTGAATGCATTGGTAGCCCGGTTGTTGAGCAAGACAGCGTGGAAAGACATTGCCGGAATTGCCTATCGCCAGAATGGGGGAGTGGTTCGCACCCCCCAGCGAACCCCTCTCGTGGATTTGGATGCGCTCCCCATGCCTGACTACTCTTTGATCGATCTCGACAGGTTCTCAAACCAATTCCTGTCGTTTACTTCGAAGATCTCCAAGCCCCACGCCAACATCATGACGACCAGGGGTTGTCCGTACAGGTGTGCATACTGCCACAATATTCTTGGTAAGAAGTTCCGGGTTCGGTCCCCTGAAAGCGTGTTGGCAGAAATGCGGCATCTCTATGACAACTATGGTATCACGGACTTTCAGATCATTGACGACATCTTCAACCTTGATATGGACCGAGCAAAACGCATCTGCGACCTCATCCACAACAGCGGTATGAAGGTGACGCTTTCCTTCCCCAACGCCATACGCGGCGACAGGGTGGACGAAGAGTTGATTGACAAGATGGCAGCTGCGGGTACTAAGTTCATTTCCTATGCAGTAGAAACGGCATCTCCCCGCCTTCAGAAACTGATTCAAAAGAACCTGAACCTGGAGAAGGTATCCCGCGCAATCGATTACACCACCAAGGTTGGCATCGTGACGAGGGGGTTCTTCATGATTGGTTTTCCCACGGAGACAGAGGCGGAAGTGGTTCAGACAATCGAATATGCAAAAGCCTCGGCGTTGTGTGGCGCGACATTTTTCACAGTTGTCTACTTCCCCGGAACGGAGCTGTACCGCATCGCGCAATCGCTTGGCTACTATGAAGGCGACGGCTATGATGTGCAGCGTGACTATGTAAACGTGGGCGACGGGCCATATGAGTTCGGTCTCGAAACACTTACTGCACTGAAGAAGAAAGCGATCAGAGAATTCGCTTTCACGAAAGCGCGGATCGAACAAGCCCTGAGATTGCTACCGAGCTATTTCACTCAGCGCGAGATCGATGGTTTTTTTATGGCATACGTCGTGAGTTCAAGGGCCACGGCAGGCGAAATTGAGGATGAAACAGTCCGGCGATTGCTCCGGAGGTATTTTGTTGTGGCTGACCACTTTTCAAAAAAGAGTGAATTCTATGTCTGATGAATCCGTAACCGAAGAAAGCCGGAAATTCTATGAACAGTATCAATTTCCCGGGACCAGGCCCATGGATCACGACGGCCTGATGTTCATGAGGAGCTTTCTTAGAAATATTGAATCTCGTAAGAAGGAACTCAAGGGAAGAACACTCCATGTGCTCGACGCGGGATGCGGGACAGGAAACACCTCCGTCGCCTTGGCTCGTCGTTACAGGGATGTGGATTTTCTCGGCGTTGACAATTCAAATGCCTCTCTTGAAAGAGCAATTGCCTCAGCCCGGGATTGTGGGTTGGGGAACCTTCAGTTTCGCAAATGGAACCTCATGGACCATTTCCATGAAGAGGATCAATATGACATCGTTTTGTGTCTGGGAGTCTTGCATCATACGCAAGACATGGTAAAAGGACTTACAAATCTCCGGTGTTGTTTGAAAAGGGATGGCGAACTCTATCTATGGATCTATGCGAAGCACGGAAGGTACAGACACGCGTTAAATATGCGATTGCTGGAAATGTTGCTCAATGTGCGACCGGAACCGGAAAATGATATCGCACTCGCCAGGGAATTTGTCTTGAAAAGCGATCACGGTTCAGTATTGTCAGATCTTCTTGGGCGGACGGTCGCCGGCACGATGGAAAGGAGAGCGCTCGAGGATCCTGTCTGGATCGCCGATCAGTTCCTGAATCCGAATGAGACGCTCATCGACATGCGCGAATTGATTGAGATGGTAAAACGATCGGGGCTCACCATCAAGTGCTTCCTTGGCCTGAACGAAAATGCCGCTGAGTACTTTGACTCCTCTCCGTTGCTGGAACGATTCTCAAAGCTCACGAGAGAACAACAGTGGATTGCGCTGGATCTGATGATGAAGCCGGAACGATACTTTGTCGTGTTACGAAAACACACTTAGCGAGAAGAGGCGAATGTCATGTTTACGTTAGGGTACAGCGGATTCACAAGGGACGCCCGACTGGGCAGAGGGTATAGGAGTCCCTATGCCAAAACAAAGCAGGATTTCGAGAGCATCTTCGATTTCCGGGATGGAGAAGTTCCTTTTTCGATGTTTCCGTTGGGATACTTTGGTCACGATGCTTCCGCGGCGCTTCTGTCTGACGGAGAAGTTGTCGCTTGCGCTGCTGAAGAGCGGTTTACTCGTGTCAAGTATTCTCTCAATCTCGCCGGAAACACCCTTCTTCCGCGTCACGCTGTGGAATTCTGTCTGAAGAAAGCAGGCATTACGATACGAGATGTGGATATCGTCGCACATTACTGTGACTTCACTTCAAAAGTGATAGAGAAGAGAATGTCACTCCTGAAACCCTTTCTTCCCCCAGATGAAGCAGCGCTCGTGCATCGATCTTATCAAGATATTTACGAAACCATGATGGACAAGCGGGTCGTGATGGAGCAGTTCGCTGTAATGACGGGGGCCTCTCCAAAGGAGTTTGTACCCGTCCGCCACCATCTTGCGCATGCCGCAAGCGCGTTCTATCCGTCAGGGTTTGAGGAGGCCTTGATCCTGACGATCGACGGTACGGGCGAGTTAGAGAGCTCGCTTCTGACCATCGGCTGTGGCAAAACCATTTCCGAAGTTGACACGTGCCTCCTGCCAACATCGTTGGGGGCTCTCTACCTCATCATCACAGTCTACCTCGGATTCAAGAGTCTCGGAGATGAATACAAAGTCATGGGATTGGCGTCCTATGGTGACCCCAAACGATTCAGGGGTGTCTTCGAAAATCTAGTAACTCTCAATGGCAATGGAACGTACTTCACTCCTTTGCTCGCCAGAAAAGAGCTTCAGGAATTCCTGCTGAGAATGTTGGGGCCCGCTCGAAAACACGATGGACCGTTTGAGGAACGTCATGCCGACATCGCTGCGGCCTTGCAGGAATCAGTGAATATTGCAGTACTGCATACTCTCTCGCATGCACGCCGTGAGACTGGCATGTCGAACCTGTGCCTTGCGGGGGGCGTTGCACTCAATTGCACATTGAATGGCGTCCTTGCACGTTCTGGATTGTTCAGGGACATTTTCGTCCAACCAGCTGCCAATGATGAAGGATGTAGCATGGGTGCAGCGCTTTATGCTTCTGCCGGACGCAGGCCGCACCAGATTGCCGCGAGTCGCAGATGGGACCAGGTATACTGGGGGCCCGAATACACCGCCGAAGAGATCGTCGTTGCGCTTGAGGGTTTTCGAGGAGCCATCCAGTGGGTGAAAGATGAATCGATTGCTCAAACGATTGCTCGGGAAATCGCCCGCGGCAAAGTCGCAGGATGGTTTCAAGGCAGAATGGAATTCGGTCCGAGAGCGTTGGGGAATAGGAGTATCCTTGCGGATCCCAGGGATGCCGGGATGAAAGACAAGATAAATGAAAAGGTGAAGCGCAGGGAAGCCTTCAGACCGTTTGCGCCTGCAGTTCTCGAAGAAGATGCCAGAGAGTATTTCGATATGACCGGGCTAGCGACTTCTCCCTTTATGCTTTTTACGGTCCCGGTCCTTGAACATAAGCGTGAGTTGATTCCCGCTGTCACGCACGTCGATGGGACGGCACGCGTTCAAACAGTGTCGAGGAATACGAACCCTCTTTTCTGGGAGCTCATTGCAGCGTTCAAAGATATCACAGGAGTTCCTGTCGTTCTCAATACTTCGTATAATGTCAAAAACGAACCGATCGTATGCTCGCCGAAGGATGCACTCTCGTGCTTTCTGTCGACCGATATTGACTGTGCAGCAATAGGCAATTTCTTCGTTCAGAAAGTTGGCGCAGTGTGAGTAATTCAACCGTCCTGGTAACCGGCGCGGCCGGGTTTGTTGGCCGGCATGTGGTCAGAAAATTGGCGCAGCGCTATCGTCGCGTGAAGGCAGTCGTTCATTCCGACGGCAAGGATTCCTTTGCCGATCTTCCCAGCGTTCAGGTCGTTGTCGCCGATATTCTTGATCGGTCCACGCTCCTCAGAGCGATGGATGGCGTTGATGTTGTGTATCACTTTGCTGCGCTGGTGGATTCCGGGAGAACGAAAGAAGAACTCACTCGTGTAAATGTCGATGGAACCAGAAACGTCTGGGAATGTGCAGCATCGAGCGGAGTGAGGAAGGCGCTGTACTGCAGTAGCACCGCGGTCTACGGGCTGCTGGCAGGATCACATTCAATGATCACGGAAGCTGTGCGACCAAGAGCTGTCGAGCCATATGGTAACTCAAAATATCTGGGTGAACGTGTGGCTCTCGAGATTGGGGCGTTGTTGGGACTTCACACGACAATTATACGACCAGTCGCAGTGTTCGGACCGGGGGAGCATACGCCATTCGGAAGGAAGCTGCGAGATGCAGCGGTTTCAAAGCTTCTTATCGCCGGAGGATTTCAGAACAGACGATTCAGTTTTGTTCACGTCGAAGACGTGGCAGAGGCGGCCGTCTTCTTGATGGAGAAAGAGATTCCGCATGGGGAGGTTTTCAATCTTGCCGTGAACGAGCCGATATTGTTTGAGCGAGCCTTTGAAGCGTACATCCGTGTTTTGGGGGATGCAGGAAGTTCATTCGCGAGGACTAGATTTCTGGCCATCCTCTCCGCAATTGTCCACAAACTGCCATCCGCACCGAGTTGGATCGCGAAGCTGCTCGGCGAGCGCTTTGTGTTTGGAATCTGGCACCCCGGTTTTGATCTCATCTACTCGTCGTCAAAACTCCTCGATACCTCCTTCAGGTTTCAGTGGTATGATTTTGAAACGGTTTTTCATTCCTGTATCGACCAAGAGCCGTCAGTCTAGCTACGGTCCATTCCTCTGCTGTTCCTGCAACTTCCTGCCCGTCGCTTCAAGCCCCCGATTGATGAATGGCGAGCTTCGGTCGCATAACCTCTATGCAGCGAACGCAATGAGCAGGAAGTGCCGGTCTACCTACCGTTCAGCCTCCCGGGATGGCAACGAATCATTGACAAGGCTTTGACAAATCCGTGACAAAAGCGACTCTCCCTCTGAGTAAAATATACCCGTAATCATTCACCAAAATACAGAGGAGGTTGCTATGAAAAAGTCTTTCGTCGTTATGGGTTCACTGCTGCTCACCTGCGCAGTGTCTTTTGCCCGGCAACATGCCGAGACAATTACCATCCTTCATCTCAATGATACTCACTCGACCCTCGAGTCGATCGGGCCGCGGTATGACAATCTCAAAGGTTCGCTCGGTGGAATAGCGAGGCTTGCGACCCTGGTACGAGTGAACCGGAGTTTAGAGTCAAATGTGCTTCTTCTCCGCGCCGGTGATGCTTCTGTCGGAGATTTGTTCTACAACACGACATTCGGAGCAGCCGAGTTGCAGCTCATGCTTTCGATCGGATTTGATGCGATGACGCCCGGTAACCATGAGTTCGATCTCACTCCTGCGACATTGAGCCAGGCTGTCGGAGCCGCGTTCGCTGATAGATCATTTCCTCTACTTTCAGCAAATCTTGTCATAGAAGACTCGTCCCTGCAACTGCTCAAGAGCTTTGTTTCGCCTTACACCATCAAGAAATTCGGAAATGTTAGCGTCGGGATCTTTGGGCTGACAACTCCTGCAACGAATGTACTCTCTTCCCCTTCGCCTGCATTTGTCGATACGAACATCGTTCAGATTGCCGCGGCGATGGTCGATTCACTCACAGCGCAAGGTTGCCAGGTGATCATTTGCCTCTCTCACCTTGGCGTGATGCTTGATCAGGTCATTGCGTCCTATGTCCCTGGGATCCATGTCATCGTCGGAGGGCATGACCATTATGTCACAGAGAAGCCGATCGAGGTTATGAATCCGGTCGGACAGAAGACGCTCATAGTGCAGGCGAACTCCAACTATCTGGACATGGGAAAGCTTCGGCTGGAAGTTTCCGGGAACACCGTCCGTATGGTGAGCTATGAGATGATACCGATCGACTCGCAATTCCCCGCAGATCCTGCGACAGAAAAGATCGTCGATCAGTTGAAGGAGACTATCGAAGCCGTGTACGGGCCTGTTTACTCTCAGCGGATCGGATATGTCACGCAGACTTTGAAAGAAGTCGCTGACGACCTGAGCGTCGCCGGACAAAAAGACACACACATTGGAAATCTGGTGACGGATGCATTCAGGGCCGCAACGGGCACCGACATCGCGTTTGAGGTTGGCGGCTCGACAGCGAGCACGTTGTGGAAAGGTCCCATCGTGTCAGCAGACATCTTCCGTGTCCTGGGCTACGGGTTCAATCTCGACAATGGATTGGGTTACAGGCTGGCAACGATCAAGATCTCGGGAGAAGCTTTGCTTGGTGGGATTCAGTATGGACTGACAAAAAGTGCTGAAGATGACAACGACGAATTCCTTCCTCAGGTATCCGGTATGAGCTACAAGTACACAGTGGAGAACACCGGCTCAGGCCGGACGTACCAACTGGTCGAAGCGAAGGTTGGGAATTCCCCGCTTGATCCGGGCAAACTCTATTTGGTCACAACGAACGAATTTGTGCCCATGTTCTTAACAATGTTGGGGATCCCATTTGAGGACCTTCACGTCTACTGCGATACGACAGAATTCCAGGTTGTCACAGCGTACGTTTCGCAGATCGACACGCTCCGTCCTAAAATAGAAGGGCGAGTGATGGCTGTGGTTGTTACGTCCGTGACTCGCGAAACTGCAACGGTTCCAAAGACGGTTACACTTTGTCAGAATTATCCCAATCCATTCAATCCAAGCACGACGATCGCGTATGAGATTGCGAAACCCCGCAAAGCGACGTTGGTTGTGTACAATATAATCGGTCAGGAAGTGGCACGGCTTCTTGATGACGTAGTCCAACCGGGAAGATACACTCTTCGGTTTGATGCGACGAGACTCTGCAGCGGCACGTACTTCTATATGCTCAAAGCTGGCGATGTCACGGCAACGAAGAGAATGACATTGATCAAGTAGTAGGGTGGCTCTGCTAATCATCATTGAATGTCGGATCTGGTAGAAAGTCGGCGCTGACCAAATGCAACTGGAAATTGTCAATCAAATGAGGGCGATTGGACAAACCCGGTATCTTCTTGTGATTACGCCGCCTTTCCCAAAACGAACTCCGGCTCGCGCCAAAGTGATTTTGAGTTTGTTCTTCGCTATTTTGACTGCATCCCTCTTTCAAAAACGCACCGTTGCACGTGGTCCGGACTGCAGCGAACCATGAAGAAAAGAGCACTCCATATTCTGTTCATCGCATTGCTTGCTGCCGATTGCACATTCGGCCAAACGCTCAAGGTGGTGACGATGAACATTTGGACGGGCTTGGACTACATCGGATATCGCCGAATCGGTGAGTACGAACCGCAGGCAATCCGGGATCAACGATCTCGTATGCTAATCAAAGAACTCAAGAGCAATCTGGCTGATGTGATAGCCCTACAAGAGGTCAATCCGGTCCAGTCTCTGGGGCCTGCCATTGCCGATGAATTGGGTTACGACTGCATCTATGAACGGGCAAACGCAGGTTTGAAGATCGGCAGAATCGGATTTCCGACGAACTTGAATGAAGGGCTTGTGATTCTCGCCAGAAAATCGCTTCGGCTGGAATTCGTCGATGTGTGGGATCTCTCCGACGGCTTTGGACTGTTCGGCAATGCAGCCTCGCTGCACTGGACTGAACGAAGGCTTGGGCTCGTTGGGAGAATTCGCATTGGCACAGCGGAAGTCTATGTCGTCAATGTCCACATTTCTTCTGTTGTTCCCGATGATTCTTCGGCGCGCTATGTTGCTCGGCACATAGCGTCTTCTCGGACTCAGGATGAGCAAGAGATCAGGCAGATCGTCCAGGAACTTTTTTCCGATGCAGATAGCAGGATGCGTTCTGTTGAATTGATGCTGCGGCAACTGAATGGTCCGTATGCGGACAAACCTTGCATCGTCTTAGGCGATTTCAATGCGGGATCTTCGCAGCCGGAAATCCGTCGGCTGAGAACCGGGAGCAACCTTCTGGACGCTTCCGAGATTGCCGGCATTGGGTCATCGCTGACGTGGGATCCCGAAAGGAATACAAACATCCGATATTCCGTCCAGCCTGTTGATGCAAGCGGAGACTCTCTCACTCCCGCCGGATTGCTCTCCGCATGGTACGACGGCCGGCCGAGGACGATCGACCACATCTTCCTCAATCGATCCTGGAAGGTTTCGGATGTGGAGGGGGCACACATTGTTCTTGACAAACCTGAGAATGGACTTTTTGCTTCAGATCACTATGGAGTACTTGCTGCCTTGAATGTCTCAAATGTGGTGAAATCTGCTGTGACAAACCCGGATGAAGTCCCTGAATCAGCGGAGAAGGAACTCGAAGGTTTGCCAATCCTCTCGTACGACACCGACACGGGGCTTGGCTATGGGGTGAAAGGATTCCTTCTCAACTATCTTGGAGCGGAGGAGTCTTTCGACGTGATCGCCTTCAACAGTTCAAAGGGTGAGCGCTGGTACCGCATGGTATTCTCGGTTCCCGATCTCGAGCTGCGGCAAGGGAAAGTGTATCCGCTGTCGTTCGATCTAACCGTAGACTATGACAAATACCTGAAGAACAACTTCTATGGTGTCGGAAATCAGTCACATGAAGCAGATCGCGAAACGTATTCGAAGGAGCCTGTTGAAATCCTCGGCGTCCTGAGCCGCGGGTTCACACGGGAATTCGTTGCGCAACTCGGTCTCAAATATCGAACAGTCCGAAATTTCGGGTACGAACAGTCCAGCCTCTTCGCACGATCACTTTCCTCCATCAACAAAGGAACAAGCAGTGCTCTGACGATGACGGGTTCAATGCGTTACGATTCACGCGATAGCTTTGTCAACCCGTCGAAAGGGCAGGTCGCAGAAGTCGCTCTCGAAACGGGCGGATCATGGCTCATGGGCGATTATTCTCTCACCAGCACAACCCTCGCGCTCCAGACGTATCACGTTCTTTTCTATCCAAAGACGGTTTTTGCCGCAAAGCTGTGGGGTCAGGCGGTGGGAGGGAACAACCTTCCGATTCACGTCCTCGCGACAGCAGGCGGAAATCGCACGCTCCGTGGATTTCCCCAGGATCGATTTCTGGATAAAGCAGCGATGGGAGCGAATGCTGAAATACGGTTCCCGATTTATTGGCGGTTGGGAGGACTGCTTGGAATCGATGCTGCGCGGGTCTTCAGTTCGCCTGCAAGTATTACGCTTGCCGACTGGGTGTATAATCCGGTCGTCGGTTTACGGTTTTACATGGATACATTCGTTGTTCGGGCTGACATCGGCTTTGGAAGTGAGGCGACAGGATTCTACCTCAATTTCGGTCAGCTCTTCTGAGCCGAACAGTCCATCGCTTACTGAAGTGATGTTGTGATGCGCCGAGCGCAGAGGATGATCTCTAGAACTTCAGGAATTGTTCCCATCGCTGAAAAAGTTCAGCTGTTGCCCGCACGTCACCGAAACAATACTCCGCTATCTCCCTGAAGCGCTTCTCCCCAAACAGTCGTCCGATGTCCAATCCGGTGACGCCGTGGGACTTGGGGCTGTCGATTCCGAAGGACTTGCAGTAGAAATCAAGGCTGAACTTCCGGAACGCGCCGTAGAATGTGAACTGCTCGAGCAGGTCGCAATGGACGGAATGATCGAACCGGTACGGCATGAGATTGCGTGAAGGCTTGATCTGAAGGATGGTTGACCGAAGAAGAAGGAAGGGGCAGTCAAATCCCCGGCCATTGAATGTAATAAACTGATCGTAGTTGGCGATGTCCTTCCAGAACTCCTGAAGAATCTCCCTCTCCGACCCGGACCGGAAGTGTACATGTTCGTCTTCAGAGAAGGTGTCGACCGCTTCGTCGGACTGGAAGAGCACTTGACCGCGGTTTGTTTCCGGATTCAACAACCCTATAGCGACGATCTGTGCCGTTGTTGGGTACAAGCTGAGTTTCTGGATCGCTTCCGCACGCTCTTCGTCCGAATCGGCGAACTTCAGCAGGTATTCTTGCTGGACTTCGTCGAACAATTCGAACGGCGCGGCGAGGGTTTCAATATCAATGATGAGACGCGACAAAACAAACCTATGAGGTGATACGGTAGTGCTTCAAACCCCAGTAGGACTCGATGGCTGTCACCTTGAGGACTACATAGAGCGGAATGGCGAGGAGCATTCCGAGGACACCCATGAGTTGATTGCCAACGACGAGGACGACAATCACCGTGACAGGGTGCATATCGACCGATTTTGCAAAGCAGAGAGGCTGGACGATGATATTGTCAATTGCCTGAACGACAAGGTTCACCATCAAAATGGGCAGGATCAACGTGAGATCTCCCGTTTGCGTTACAGCAACGAGAAATGCGGGGACCAATCCCGCAAATGGACCGACATAGGGAACAAGGTTCGTGACGCCGCCGATAACACCCATGAGAATTGGATAGTGCAGTCCGATCACATAGTAGCCGACGATGTTCATCACTCCGACAATCGCGGAGTCAAGAAGCCAGCCCCGCAGGTAGCCCACGAGGTCTTGCTGAATCCTGTGGATGACATTGAGGGTCATCTCGAAGTACTTGTTGGGCACCCGTTCAAGGAGCCGTTTTGCAGCTCTATCGCCATCGGAAAGTGCAAAGTAAGTGACGAAGGGGATAACAAGAAGGCTGAATGCGGAACCTGCGATGGCTGTGGCGTTGGCGCCCAGCGATTGCGTGCCGCTTTCGATCGCGGCATGGACTTTCCGCGTGACGGTTTGTGGGTCCAGGAGCGGGACATTTGTTGTGAAATCGCGAACGACCTCATCCAATTTCGCATCAAAAGGGAAGTCACGAAACGAAGAGTAGAGATTTGTGAAGGTCGCCAGAAGCGATGGCAGGCCTTTTATCGCCAGAACGGTGAGGGCACCGCCGCCGACGAGGAACACCGATGCAATGGAGACGGTCCGATGAAATCCAAGGTGTACCTCCAAATACTTTACAAACGGCCTCAGCATGAAAGCGAGGAGGAGTGAGAGAATGAGTGCCGAGAGCAACATGGGAAAAAGGGCCGCGATCGAGAAGCTTCCTCCGAGAACGAGAAGAAGTCCTGCCACTTTCATTGAAGGTCGTTGAAGGTGTCTTGTCATCGTTCTAGGAACTGTTATGCCGTGATGCGATAATGTTTTAGTCCCCAGTAGCTCTCCACAGCGGAAACCTTGATAATAGTGGCCAGGGGGATTGCCAGCAGCATTCCGCCGACACCGAGTAGTTCGTGGCCGATGATCAGCAGAAGAAGAACGGTGAGAGGATGCATATCAATCGTCTTTGCGAAACACAAGGGTTGAACCACGAAATCATCCGTGAGGCGAATGAGAAGCGTCATGATCAGAATAGGACCTACCATTGAAAAGTTGCCGACCTGTGTGAGCGAGACGAGGATTGCCAGTGTGGCAGCGACAATTGGGCCGAGGTAGGGGACAAGATTCGCGATTCCTGCAACGATGCCGATGACGACCGCGTAGTTGACTCCCAGGATCACGAGTCCGGCGATGCTGAGCAATCCCACGATCATTGAATCAAAGATCCAGCCCTTGAGATACTTCACGAGATGGCGCTTGATCTTGTCGACAACGTTGAGGGTCATTTCGAAATATCGATTGGGGACGCGTTCCACGAGCGATGTATACGCCCGCTTTCCATCTGCAAGGATGAAGTAGGTGATGAAGGGAACGATCATCAGCGTCATCACGGTTCCGAGGGAATCCTGAAGCGATGAGCTCGCGCTTTCGGCAAACTTCCCTATCAATGAGTGGATCGTTTGGGCAACGGAGGCGCTGCTCACGAACGGGAGTGCAGTCTCAATGCCTTTCGTCGCCTCAGCGAGCTTCTGGTCGAACGGAAAATTCTTGAACCGATCTTGAATTTCTCCCAACCTCAGCAGCAGGTAGGGTACGGCCTTGACGAGAGTGATAATCTGCACGGCCACGATAACCATAAACGTGAGCGCAATCGCAGGAATCCTCCGAAGGCCTGCTTTGATTTCGAGGAACGAAACCACCGGACTTACAACAAACGCCGACAATCCCGCGATGATGAATGCAAGCATAAGATCCGGAAACAGGGACACAATCCATATCAGGAGGAGCAGGAGAGCGACAAGAAGAGAGACTCTGACCAGAGCTTGCTCGGGGGAGAACAGATGTTTGCGAAAGGTCACTGGATGATGCTCCGGACTGTCTTGGTGGCGACGTCTTGCGAGAAACCGCGGCTCAGCAGGTAATCGACCAGTCGCTTCTGTCTCGCCAATGGATCGAGCGCAGAAAACCTGGAACGGCTCATCTTCATCTTTCGTACTGCGAGAGTTCTTGCCGCCTCCTGCTCGTTTTCTTCCGTCACGTATTCCTTCAATACCCTCTCGCTCAGTTGGAAGGCAATTCCTTTGTCGAGAAGCTTGCGCCTCAGCATCGCTTTGCCCATCGGTTTGCCGCGGAGCTTGTCTCTGACGAACATCCGGGCGAACTGAAGGTCGTTCAGGAGACTGAGCTCCTTCAGCTGATCGACGACCTCGAGGGCAAGTTCGCGGGTGAATCCCTTGCGTGCGAGCTTGTCGACAATTTCTTTTGAACTGCGAGGACGATAAGAGATGAAGTTGACGGCCACCTGATATGCACGTTCGCGGGAATCCGCCTGGACAATCTGCTCAATGACTTTTTCATCCAGGGTCTTCCCCGTGTACAGTCCAGATTTTGCGAGCGTCGCTTCGCTCACCCGAAGCCCAGGCTTGTCATCGATGAAAACCTCGTACTTGTTCCGTTCCCGTCGGACCTTGAGGATCTTCGTAATAAGCATTGTGCGATGCCTGCTCAGTTCTTCACCGGCTTCTTCTGGGCTGCAGGTTCAGGTTTTGGTGCAGGCGCAGCATCTGCCGGCAGGAGACCGAGCTTTTTCCGGACGGCCGTATCAATCTCTTTGACAAGATTGGGGTTCGCCGTGAGGAATGTTTTCACAGCATCCCGTCCCTGTCCGATTCGTTCCTCCTTGTAGGAGAACCAGGAACCTGATTTGACGATGATGTTGTGTTCCACAGCCGTGTCGATCAGGTCGCCGAGTTTCGAAATTCCCTCATTATAAAGGATGTCGAATTGTGCCTCCTTGAAGGGAGGCGCGACCTTGTTCTTCACAACTTTGACGCGGGTGCGATTGCCGATGATATTCGTTCCGTCCTTAAGGGCTTCGATACGACGGACATCCATTCGCACCGAGGCATAGAATTTCAATGCATTGCCTCCGGTCGTCGTTTCTGGATTGCCGAACATCACGCCAATCTTCATGCGAAGCTGATTGGTGAACATCACACTCGTCTTTGATTTGCTGATGGCGGACGTCAGCTTCCGGAGCGCCTGTGACATCAATCGGGCTTGAACGCCCATGGTCGGGTCGCCCATTTCGCCTTCGATTTCTGCTCGGGGAGTCAGCGCGGCGACCGAATCGATGATGATGATATCAAGCGCGCCACTCCGTACCAAGGTCTCGACGATCTCAAGCGCTTGCTCGCCGAATTCCGGTTGAGAGAGAAGGAGGTTGTTGACATCCACGCCGAGTTTCTTCGCGTAAGCGATGTCGAGTGCATGCTCCGTGTCGATGAATGCAGCCACGCCGCCGGCCTTCTGAGCTTCTGCGAGAATGTGGAGACAGATTGTTGTCTTGCCCGACGATTCCGGTCCGAAAATCTCGATGACCCGGCCGCGCGGGACTCCGCCAATGCCCAAAGCTGCATCAAGGGAAATCGAGCCTGTCGATATGGCATCGATCTTCGCTATGGGGCCATCTGTCATCTTCATGATTGCCCCCTTGCCATGCTGCTTCTCGATCTGGTCGATGGCAATCTTGAGTGCCTGCAAGCGAGCTTCTTTGTTAATTGTATCAGACATGGGGACTCCTCGTTATGATGCTAGTGGAATTGAATTCAAGAGAGTATAGACAGAGCCGGTTGGTTTCAACTCACTGCGCACGAAGTGAACCTCTGTGCAGCGGGCCAGCAACGGTTCAAAAGTAATGGATTTTAGTGATGCTGTCAAGCGTTCGAGGTGACGGTTACCTTTCACTCTGCCAAGGGTAATGTGAGCGTGAAAGGCGCGATCGTCCGCCGCAAATCCGAGTGAAGTGCAAACTCGTTCCACCTGACTCTGAAGACGAAGGATTTGTTGGCTTTCGGTGGCTCCGATCCAAACGACATGCGGCCGATCGATGTTTGGAAACCCGCCGAGCTTAGCGAAGTTGAGTTCGAAGGCCTGAGAATTGCCAACGGATTTTCTCAGCTGGTCGGTAATTTCGGGGACGAGCGATGAATCGGTGTCGCCAAGAAATTTCAACGTAATGTGAAATTTCTCGGAACCATCCCACTTGACCTCCGCGCCCGAATCCACGAGCTGTCTCTGAACGTCTGCCATCGCGGATATCACTTCTCCTGGGAGCGGCAAAGCAATGAATGTTCGGATCATTGACATGGGATTGTCACGAATCAATCTTCAGGAGTTTTCGCCTCAAGAGCTCGAGGGCTGCTTGTGCGGCACGCTCTTTAGTCCTTCGCCGGTTGTCGCCGAAGTTGAATCGAAGCGCCAGCGTCCCCGTCCGGTCTGAGTAGCCGATCCAGACCAATCCCAGAGGCTTCTCCTCCGAACCCCCCGATGGTCCCGCGATGCCGGTTGTGGAAAGCCCGATATCAGAGTTCGACTTTGTCCGTGCGCCGGCGGCCATAGCCTCGGCAACCTCGCGGCTTACGGCGCCATGATGGAGAAGAAGCGAAGAAGGTACTCCGAGGTCTGCGATCTTGGATTCGTTGCTGTAGGTGACATACGAGCGCTCAAAGTACGTTGAGCTTCCCGGAACGTTGGTAATCCTGTCGGCAATAAGACCCCCGGTACAGGATTCCGCAACCGCGAGGGTCAGGTGTCGCTCGTGGAGGAGTTTACCGATGACTTGTTCGAGTTCCTCGTCTTCTGCTGCGTAGATGTATTTTTCGGCCCTGCTCCGGATA
>JAPLFP010000257.1 GCA_026390585.1 Ignavibacteriales bacterium
GACACGATCATGGCAAAACGTAATTTGATCGCACATGGGAGAGATGTGGGCATTACAGTTGTGAGAGTAAAAGACTACTTGGATAGATCTGTGCAAGTGCTTGAGTTTATAGAAAAGCAATGCCAGGGGAACTAGAACATATCTCCGCTGTATTCGATGCATGACGTACAGACTTGATGCCAAAATGAATACTTCTGGATTCGTTAAATGTCCCTATTGCAAGGAAGAAGTCACTGATGACAGCGATTTCTGCCCACATTGCGGTGTTTTGTTTTCCGGCGCCGCGGGTCAAATGTGCGATTCGCATACCGAGCGGCTGGCGACCGGTGTCTGCATCATTTGCAGAAAGCTCGTTTGTGAATCATGTATGAGCGTTGTTCGGGGTCGAACGTTCTGTTCTGACCACCGAAAGGTCAAAGTTGAACAGGATTGGGCGAGGATATTTCAATCGACCGATATCACCGAAAGTGAAATGATTAGGGCGTTCCTCCAGTCTGCGGGACACAAGGTGCTTGTGCGGGATTTTGCACCGGTCGGTTATGTGTGGGACGGCGGCGGTGATTCTGCTGTTTCACGAAGTAATATCAGCAAGCCTGCAAAGATTTTTGTGCCTATACCTGAGTATTTGAAAGCGAAAGAATCGCTGGAAGAATGGAAATCGGGAGATTTCGACGGCAAGGAACTCGAGACAGAGTAATATTTACTAGAGAGTGAGGAGATCATATGAAGATCCATGAATATCAGGGGAAAGAGATCCTGAAAAAATTCGGCGTTCCGGTCCCGATCGGGAAGGTCGCGTTCAATGTCGATGAGGCCGTTCGCGCTGCTGAAACCGTTGGCGGATCGGCCTGGGTCGTCAAGGCGCAGATTCACGCCGGTGGCCGGGGGAAGGGTGGAGGCGTCAAGCTCGCCAGAAATGTGGACGAAGTTCGGGATCGTTCATCGGAGATTCTTGGAATGCGTTTGGTCACGCACCAAACAGGACCCGAGGGTCGCATCGTGAAACGCCTCTTGATCGAGCAAGGGATGAACATCGCAAAAGAAATGTATGTCGGTATCACGCTGGATCGTGCGCGTTCGCAAAACGTCGTCATGGTGTCGACGGAAGGGGGCGTTGAAATCGAGAAGGTGGCTGCGGAATCTCCGGAGAAGATTCTGAAAGAGTATGTTCATCCGTCTCTCGGCCTGCAGCAGTTCCAGGCTCGTCGGCTCTGTTTCGGCCTGGGGCTCAGGGGCGATGCATTCAAGAATGGCGTAAAATTTCTGCTGGCGCTCTACAAGGCGTATGATGCATCCGACGCGTCGCTCGCAGAGATCAACCCTCTTGTCATCACGCAGGAAGGGGGAGTGATTGCCCTCGACGCAAAGATGAATTTCGATGACAATGCGCTCTATCGTCATCCTGAGATCCTGGCGATGCGCGACCTGGACGAGGAAGATCCTCTCGAGATCGAGGCATCGAAGTCGAACCTGAACTACATCAAGCTCGACGGCAACGTTGGGTGCATGGTCAACGGCGCAGGGCTTGCGATGGGGACGATGGACATCATCAAGCTTGCTGGCGGCATGCCGGCGAACTTTCTGGATGTTGGAGGCGGAGCGAGTGCTGAGACGGTTGAGGCCGGCTTCCGCATCATCCTGAAAGACCCCAACGTGAAGGCCGTGCTCATCAACATTTTCGGTGGCATTGTTCGTTGCGATCGAGTTGCCAACGGCGTCGTTCAGGCTGCGAAGAACGTTCAGGTGCAGGTGCCGATCGTGATTCGATTGGCTGGAACGAATGCAGAACTCGCTGCCGAGATTTTGAAATCGTCCGGATTGAGTTTTCTCGTTGCCGGCAGTCTCAAAGATGCCGCGGAGAAAGTGACCAAAGCGATCGCTGCATAATGACACGACCGGTCACGTTCTCAAGGATCTGAACTTCAACACAGGAATTCTTCGATGGCTTCATGGAACGAACGATATGAGCCGGTGATTGGTCTCGAAGTTCATGCTCAGCTGCTCACAGAATCCAAAGCATTTTGCAGCTGCTCGACACATTTTGGTGCCGAGCCCAATTCCAATGTCTGCCCGGTCTGTCTTGGAATGCCGGGTGTTCTTCCCGTGCTCAATCATCAGGTTGTCGAATTCCTCATCCGTATGGGGTTGGCGACCCACTGCTCGATTGCTCCCCGCTCGATCTTTGCGCGCAAGAACTACTTCTATCCCGATCTCCCGAAGGGGTACCAAATCTCTCAATACGAAGAACCCATCTGCTCGAACGGTTTTGTCGCGATTGAGCTGGAAGACGGAACACGGAGGAAGATCGGGATCACCCGTATTCACATGGAAGAGGATGCCGGGAAGTCGATCCACGACCAGGACGCTGACACGCTTGTCGATGTGAACCGCTGTGGCGTGCCATTGGCAGAGATCGTCAGTGAGCCTGATATCCGCTCCCCGCGTGAGGCCTACCTCTATCTTATAAAGATCCGTCAGCTTGTCACGTATCTTGAAATCTGCGACGGAAACATGGAAGAAGGGAGCCTGCGGTGTGACGCGAATGTGTCTGTGCGTCGAAAAGGCGAAACCGCTCTTGGGACGAAGACCGAAGTCAAAAACCTGAATTCCTTCCGTTTCGTAGAAAAGGCCATCGAATTTGAGATAAACAGGCAGATAGACCTGATCGAGAGCGGAGAAAAAGTAGTGCAGGAAACGCTTCTCTGGGATTCCGGGCAGGGGGTTGCGGTCTCGATGCGGTCGAAGGAAGAGGCGCACGACTATCGCTACTTCCCAGATCCAGATCTGGTGCCGGTGCTCGTCGACGACGACTGGATCCATCGGGCTGCAACGGCATTGCCCGAGGACCCGACAGCGCGCCGAGATCGGTTCATCAAAGACTACAAGATTCCGAAATATGATGCCGATATTCTGACATCGGAGAAGTCGCTGGCCGATTATTTTGAAGCCGTTCTCGAGAGCCTACGGGTGAAAACTGACGAGAACTTCAAGCTTGCCAGCAATTGGACGATGGGCGACGTGCTCAGAGTCGTCAATACGGAGAAGGTCGATATCACTCACTTCCCCGTGAAGCCCGAGAATCTGGGAGACATGATCAATCTCATCGCTGACAACACGATCAGCGGAAAGATCGCAAAGGACGTGTTTGAAGAAATGCTCAAGTCGCACGAGCCTCCAAAGGCGATTGTGGAACGAAAGGGCCTTGTGCAGGTGAGTGATGTCAGCGCGATTGAGCAGATCATCGACGATGTTCTGATGAAGAACCAGGGACAGGTGGAGACGTATCTCGGAGGGAAACAACAAGTCTTTGGGTTTTTGGTCGGAGAAACGATGAAGGCGACGAAGGGGAAAGCCAATCCCAAAATCGTGAACGACCTTTTGAAAAAGAAACTCGATTCAATGAAATCCTAGATTCATTCTTTCAACTTGACAAGACATTTAACGGGACGAGAACCTATGAGCGCGCGACCAAAAGTAATTGCTGGCAACTGGAAGTTGAACAAGGATGTTCCTCAGACCGAAGAACTTCTCGCTGGACTGAAGAGTGCACTGACCTTCGATCTGAAAGGTGTGAAAATCATCGTGTGTCCGCCCTTCACATCGCTCGAAACAGCCAGCCGATGGACAAAGGGCTCTTTGATGTCTCTCGGTGCTCAAAACATGTATCACGAAGACGAAGGTGCATTCACAGGCGAGGTCTCGCCGAAGATGCTGAAGTCGGTTGGCTGCGAATACGTCATCCTTGGCCACTCGGAGCGGCGTCAGATTTTTGGAGAGACGGATGAGTTCATCAACAAAAAAGTCAAAAAGGCAATCGCATCCGGTTTGGTGCCGATCGTTTGCGTCGGTGAGACGCTTGATCAGCGGGAGAAAAACGTCACAGCGCAGGTCGTGACGACGCAGGTTCGTGGCGTCCTGAAAGACATCTCTGCCGAACATGTCGAGAAGATCATCATCGCCTATGAGCCGGTGTGGGCGATCGGGACGGGGAGGAATGCCACTCCACAGCAGGCGGAAGAAGTGCATCTCCTGATTCGTACGTTGCTCGCTGAGTTGTACACGCCGACCACAGCAGGGAAGATCATCATCCAGTACGGTGGAAGCGTGAAGCCTGACAATGCTGCTGAACTCCTGTGGCAGCCAAACGTGGACGGCGCACTCGTCGGTGGCGCATGCTTGAAAGCAGACTCGTTTACGGCTATCGTCAAAGCAGCAATCCGCTGATCAGCAATGTCTCGAATCCACATTCAATATCCATGAAGGAGGGATGTTCTATGGGTTACTTCATCAGGATTCTTGCGGCCAGCCTGGTTCTGGTTCTCATCGTCGGGTGTTCTGACAAGGTGAAGCCGAGTATCGCCGAGATGCAGCCGGGGGTGAGAGCGTATCTGCTCGGAGAGAAGCAAAAGACATGTGGAGGTACCGTCAGTGTTGATCACCTGACAATTACGAAGATAGGTGATTACGAAGACAAGTATGGCGGTTGGCCTGTCTACGCCACCTTTTCCATCGCCTGCGTTGAAGGGTCCGGTTTCTCTAACTGGACCAACGAAGACACGAGCAGCACGCATTGGGTAACCATCGTGCGACAAAAAATGGACGGCGGCTATGAATGCTATATCCCCGAGATATTTCGTGAACGCGACAACAGTTTGAGCAGGGAAATGGACAGGTTGCCGACGGACATGACTCCAAAGACGAAATAGCGGCAAGAAGAAGTCGATGGGTCGCTCGCTTCCACGCAGTTCATCACTGAAAGGTTGAATGGCACATGATCAACCGGATTACCATCGTATGCATGTTGCTGGTCGCCTTTGCGGCGTGCTCGAGTGATACCAAACCAACCATGGACGAAGTGGAGCCCGCGCTCAAAACGTATCTTCTGGCGGAGAAAGCAAGGACGTGCAACGGGAAGGTTGAGGTTGAACGACTCACCGTTACTGGCGTCGGTGAGTTTGACAAGCAATGGGGAGGTTGGCCGGTCTATGCAACGTTCGCCGTAACCTGCTTTGACGGTGGAAATCGCACGACGTGGGAATCGAACGATCCATCCGAAAAAGTCATGACTTCGCTCGTCCGCAAGAATGCTGCCGGTGACTATGAGTGTTTCATACCTGACATGTTCCGCGATGCTCAAGAGCAGATGAAGAAGCAACTGGAGAACATGATGAAGAAGTGAGCAGGAACTTAGCGCTCGATTTGTCGGACGAACCACCAATCTTCGCTCAGGATAGTGCTGTTCCACGAGTGTTGTCCTTTGTTCTTCAAATGATGGCCCGAAATCTTTGAAAATCTGGCATTTAGAGGGATTCCCAAGTATGCCAATGTGATGATTTACGTTGATTTCCGGGCATTTTTGTATTATATTCCTTCCGATGTTTCACGGGTAGCTGGATCGATCCGTCCCGTCTTTTTGCCCATTGCCCTCGCAGAGAATTGGCCAAAAAAACTCAGAGTGTCGCAAAGCTTCTCCCCCTTCTTTTTGCCCTTCTAGGCTTCATTCCGGGCATTTCCGCATTCGGTCAAATCACCATCCATGAAAATGGACAGCCAACGCTTGTCGGATCGGACGCGAGCGTGCATGCCGACAACCAATCAAGACGGAAAATTGACCTTGCAGGCACGTGGGCGTATTCTACGGACAATGAGACCTGGAAAGAGGTGAGAGTCCCGAGCTCTTTTGACTACCAGGGACGCATCATTTTTGTCCGTAAGTTTACGCTCGACAAGTCGACCCTATCAGCCTCTGCATTCCATCTCATTGCACTTGGGATCAATCACGACGCCGAGATCTACGTCAACGATGTTTTTGTTGGAAAGCATTTCGGTGGTTACACGACAATCGATATCGACTTACCGGACAATGCACTGCAGCTTGGAGGCGAGAACGCGGTCAAGATTATCGTCAACTCAAACCTGAATGCGCGCTCGACGCTGCCGCTGAGAAAACAAGTCGCCGGATGGCGCAACTATGGCGGAATTCTCCGCGATATCTATCTCCTAGTTACACCCAAGCTCTGGATTGACCACATCACACTCAAGACGGAACTCAATGAAGATCTGTCACAAGGCTTGGTGGATGTCGTCGGATTGTTGAACAGCAAGATCTCCGCTGGTGCAGGCGATACGCTCAGTGCTCTTGTGCAAGTGGCTCAACCTCTGTTCGCCATTGAGCTTGTCGATAAGGGGACCGGCGCGGTTGTGGGACAGTCTCAGCCACAGACTGTTGCCGTCCAGGTGAACCGTGACTACGAGGTCAAGGCCTCCATCGTGGTAAGAACTCCGCGCCCCTGGAGCCCCGACACGCCTGATCTGTACCTCCTCCGGGCAAAAATCTTCGTTCAACAAGGGAAACAATTCAAACTCATCGACGAATTTGACTTGTCGACCGGGTTCCGGCGCTTCGAGATCGAAAAGGATGGTTTTGTCCTGAACGGCAAGCCGGTGGTTTTGCGCGGAACGGTTTGGCACGAAGATGCGCCAATCGAGGGTGCTTCGTTGACGTACGAGCAGATGGAGAAAGACATCTCTTTGATGAAGACGCTCGGAGCAAACGCCGTCCGGTTCGCGTATCATCCTCCACACCCGTACGTGCTCAGCCTCTGCGATCGGTACGGGCTCCTCGCCCTCGTCGAGATACCTGCTCTTGGAGTTCCCGGAGAAATATTGGATCAAGATCATTTCAAAAGTCTCGCGGAGGCGATGATCACTGAGATGATTGAACGTGATCAGCATCGTCCTTCCGTTGTTGCGTGGGGAATTGGAGACAACCTTGATTCGTCTGATCCAAGGACGTGTGGCTACGTCGAGAAGATGATCGGAGTCGCAAAGAAGCTTGACAAGCGTGCAATCTACTACGGCTCGCTGGTATTCACTGATGATCGTTGTTCGGGGAAGGTGGACATCGCCGCGGTGAAGCTCTCCGCGGAAGGAGCCAACTCACTGAAGACTGTGCTCCGGACCTGGAAGGCCGATCACAGCGACCAGCCTGTCGTGCTGCTCGGGTATGGAAAAGACGTCGAGCCGGAGAATCGAAGCGGTTGGAGCGATCCGATGTCGCAGGAGGCTCAGGCCGAATACTTCAAAAAGGCATATGCTCTCATCAAGGAGGCGAAGATCGCCGGTTCGTTCATTGACGGCTTCGCCGATTGGAGAAGTGATCGTCCACTGATGGCGGTCGGTGCGGGAGACCGGTATGTGTACCCGGTGGGTCTTCTCAGCTACGCCCGGGAGAAACGTGCATCATTTGACATGGTGAAGCTTCTGTACAATGGCGAGAAAACGAATGCCTTGCCCATCGGACGGTATCGGGCGACCTTTCCCTTTGCTCACATTGTGTGGGGGTTTGTGATTATCTTTGTTGTTGCGTATTTGTATCACTACAATCGTCGCTTCAACGAAACCTTCAAACGTTCTTTGATCAGGTCCTACAACTTCTATGCAGATCTGCGCGATGTGCGCACCGTGTCCATCCCTCAGACGATCATTCTTGCGGCGAGCGTTGCCGCGACATTGGGAGTGATGGTGTCGGGTATACTGTATCGCTACCGCACGGACACGCTCGCGGACAATTTCATCACGCTCTTCGTCGTGTCGGATCGACTGAAAGAGTATATGATTTCGGCGACATGGCACCCGTTTGAAGGAATCCTCGTGTTCTCGGTGGTATTCTTGCTCTGGTATCCCCTGGTCGCAGCGTTTATCAAGCTGCTCTCGCTGCTTGTGAAGCGACGGGTCTACTGGTATCATTCGTTTGCCATTGCGGTGTGGGGTTCTCTGCCGATCGTCCTCTTGAGCCCTCTGGCAATGGCCCTGTTTAAGCTGCTTCAGAGCGACTTCTACGCTGTCCCGGCCTTCTTTCTGATTGGTATGTTTGTGCTGTGGTCCTTCTTCAGAATCCTCAAAGGCGTCTCGGTCATCTATGACGTCAGCCCGTTTAAAGCCTATGCCGGCGGAATTCTCGTGGTCCTCGTGCTGCTCGGAGGTCTCTTCATCTACTACGAGACGAGCTACGCTGTCACCGCCTACATTGAGTACTTCATCCACATTGGCCTGAGCCTCAGTTATTGTATCTTTCGAAGCTCGAAGTGTTCGGCTTTAAGTCATTCGCCCAGAAAATCAATCTGTCGTTTGATTCCGGCATGACCGCGATTGTCGGCCCCAATGGGTGCGGCAAGACGAACGTTGTGGATGCGATCCGCTGGGCCCTCGGAGAGCAGCGCCCAACCATGCTCCGCAGCGACAAGATGGAAGACGTTATTTTCAACGGGACCAAGAACCGTAAGCCTCTGAGTATTGCAGAGGTTTCGCTCACCATCGAAAACACGCGCGGGATCCTTCCTTCTGAATACACCGAAGTGGTTGTGACGCGCAGAGTCTACCGCTCCGGCGAGAGCGAATACTATTTGAACAAGACCCTCTGCCGTTTGAAGGACATCCGTGACCTCTTCATGGATACGGGCATGGGATCTGATGCGTACTCCGTTATCGAACTCAAAATGGTCGAGACGATCTTGAGCGACAGCACGGATGAACGTCGTCGCCTCTTTGAGGAAGCCGCGGGCGTGACGAAGTACAAGCATCGGAGAAAAGAAGCGTACCGAAAACTTGAGAACGTCCAGCATGATCTGACGCGCGTCGGCGACATCGTCCGTGAAGTCCAGAAAGCGGTGAATTCCCTGGAGCGACAGGCGCACAAAGCCCGGCGCTACAACGAGCATGCGAAGCAGGTACAGTTGCTTGAAACAAACCTGATGGCGCGCGAGTACGCAAGTATCGTCATCAAGATCGACCCGCTCCAGGCTCAGTTGAATCTCGCTGTCACCGAAAAAACGAAGATTGACGTAGAATTATCTCAGGAGGAGACTCTGCTCGATGTGCTTCGTGCGGAGATGGACGAGCTGGAAGACCGGATGGGTGAGCTTCAGCTTGCGCATTCGGATCAACAGGTGAAGGTTCACGAATTCGAGAGGACGATCGCAACCTCCAGCGAGCGTCGTCGATCACTCTCGTCAAATATCGAACGATACGAGAAAGAGAAAGTCCAGCTCCGCCATCAGGAAGAGGACCTGGGACGAAAGCAGGAGGAACTTCAGCTCAAGCTCGGAGAGGTGCATCAGAAATCGACCGTTGCGGAAGAAACCTACACGCAGAAGAAGGCCGAGCTCGATCAATTCGAGCAACAGCTCAATGAGAAGAAGGCGGAGATGAAGGTCCATCAGGATCGTGTCATTGCGTTATTGCTCCAAGTGTCGGATCAAAGGAACAAGGAGGGACAGGCGAAGGCGCGCACCGACAATCTGCGCGGTCGTATCGACTACACTGTTGAAGAAAACCAGCTGTCAACAGACGACATCGCAAAGAACTCGGAGCTGGTCGTTCATCTGAGTGCTGAAGATCGCGAGCTGCGCCACAAACACGCCGAAGCTGAGGTTAGAGTCCATCAGATGGAAGAGCGGAAGGTAGAACTCCAAAAAGAGCTCGAGACGCTACGCGTCCGTGACTTCGACCTTCGAAGCATCATCGAACGCAAGCAGGCGAAGATGGATTTCCTCAAGGGGTTGGTCGAGAATTACGACGGCTATTCGGAAGGTGCACAGTTCCTGATCAAGAGTGGAGATTGGAAATCGATCGTCGACAAGACGGTGGGAGAGGCAGCCGCCGTCGATCCGCGTTACCGCGTCGCCATTGAATCGGCTCTTGGCGAATCTTCGGGATATGTCATTGTCTCAAGTATCGACAACGCCTACGCCGCGATCGACTACCTGAAGAAGCATCAGAAGGGGAAGGCAACATTCATCTGCCTCGATCGCCTGCCAAGGTTGATGGACCATCGTCCACTGTTCACCGAGCCGGGGATTGTTGGCTGGGCCAGCAGTCTCGTACACACCGAGGAGCGGTTCAGGGAGCTGTACCGGGTGCTCCTTGACGACACGCTGGTTGTCTCCGATGTGGAGATCGCACGCCAGCTGGTTGGAAGGGAAAAGGGCGTTCGTTGCGTGACGCTGGAAGGCGAAATCGTCACAAGCAAAGGGGTCTTGAGGGGTGGAAGCGTCCGTCAGGACGAAGGGGGCCATATTGGTGGTCGCTCACAGCTTGATGAGATGGCGGAGGAGATACGCGGGCTTGAACGCCAGCGCGAACGGCTGCTGACGGAAGTGGAACAGAAGAACGACGAAATCAACCACATCGATGTAAAACAGCTGCTCGACGAGGCGAAATCTCTCGAGCAGGAAATGACCACGGTTGAGATAAGAATAGCGCAGCTCGAGTTTGAGAAGAAGCGTGCTCATGAAACGATCGAGCGCAACCAGACTGAAGTGCAGAAACTGCAGCAGGAAATCGAAGCGCTGCAAAATGAATTGAGTGCACTTGGGCCTGCAATCGAGCGGCTTGAAGGTGAGAAGGCGGAGGCGGAGCGTCTCTCCGGAGCGGCGGCAAGCGAACTCGAGACCATGGAGGCTCTCTGGAACGAGTATTCGCGCGTTACAGCTGAAGCCAATGTCCACGTTCTCAACTTGAAGGGGGAAGAGCGCAGTATCCAACAGGATATTGAGTACGCCGGCACGACCCTCCAATCGATAGCGTCGACATTCGAGCAACGGACCGCGGACATTTTCGCGGCACGGGATGAGATCGAGCACCTCGGGATTGAAATGAAAGAAACCGAAGATTTCTTGCTCTTCGCTCGCGCAGAACTCGGTTCGCTGAGTGAGAAACGAAAAGAGTTTGAAAAAGATGTGACGGCGAAGCGCAGCCAGGTGCACGATATCGAGCTCAAACTGAAGGACGAGCGGTCGCGACACGAAGGTTCGCTCAAGGCGGCCCACGATCTGGAGATCAAAATCCAGGAACTCACCATGAAGGCAGAAAATCTAAAGGTTCGTGCCAAGGAGGAGTTCGATCTGGACATGCAGCTTCAGACATTCGAGGACAATGAGACATTCGATTTCCATGCAGCGCGTGAAGAGGTCCGACTCCTGAAAGAGAAAATCCGCTCGCTCGGTGCGGTGAATTTCGCTGCGTTCGATGAATACAAGAGCGAAAAAGAGCGGCTCGATTTTGTCAACGCTCAGCGCAAAGATCTGGTAGAATCGGAACAGACGCTCCTCTCGACGATTGAAGAAATCAACACGACGGCCCAGCGCCAATTCCTCGATACGTTCGCGAAGATCCGTGAGAATTTCATCACCACGTTCAAAGGTCTTTTTGATGAAGGGGATGAATGCGATCTGCGACTTGAGCCTGACGTCGATCCTCTGGAGGCACGGATTGAGATTATCGCGAAACCACGCGGGAAACGTCCGACATCGATTGACCTGCTGTCGGGAGGAGAAAAGACCCTTACCGCCATCGCGCTGCTCTTCGCTATCTATCTTGTGAAGCCGAGTCCTTTCTGTATCCTTGACGAAGTTGACGCGCCACTCGATGACAGCAACATCGACCGCTTCACCCGTATCCTGCGGAGATTCTCGAACAACACCCAGTTTATTGTCGTCACGCATAACAAGCGAACGATGGAAGCGGCGAATGCCCTCTATGGTGTCACCATGGAAGAAGAGGGAGTTTCGAAGCTCGTCTCAGTAAGATTCAACGAGACGGTGCCGAATGGATAGAGGGCGGCGGTGGAGATGATAAGGGTCTTCAGCGACTTCGATGGGACGATAGCAGTTGAAGATGTGGGGAGCCGGCTGTTCCGGACGTTTGCTGGTGCTGAGGCGAATGAGATCGTCCGGCACTACCTGGATGGGAGTATCACCGCTCGTGCATGCCTCACGAAGGAATGCGAAGCGGTGGAAAGCGCAACCCCGGATGAGGTCGAACGGTTCCTCGGTCAGTTCTCTCTCGATCCGACGTTCAAGGGGTTTGTTGAGTTCTGCCGCGGCCGAGATATTCCGCTTGTGGTTCTAAGCGACGGCCTTGATTTCTACGTCGAGCGATTGCTCAAGATCAATGGTTTTGGCGACCTCCCGTTCTTTTCGAATCATGTGGAGTTCGTGAGCGCCGGAGCCTTGACCAAACTTGTTCCTTCATTTCCACACACGGATGCTGAGTGTCTTCTCTGTGGTAATTGCAAGCGGAATCACCTGCTGACCCTCTCGGCAGACGACGACATCATTGTGTATGTCGGAGACGGAATCTCCGATCGATGCCCTGTCCGGTATGCAGATATCGTCTTTGCGAAAGGGAGTCTGATCCGATATTGCCAGGAACAGAACGTCACATACCACGAGTTCAGAGACTTTAGTGATGTGATTCAGCGACTTGAGCTGACTCTGCATCGGAAGCGCATCAAGAAGCGTCGTGAAGCCGAAATGGCCCGGCGTGAAGTGTTCGCACAGGGCTGATTAATCAGAAATCTGGAGACAGGGTAGGTTGTCAGACATTCGTCAATTCCTTTTTCGGTACCGCAGCTATACACCGATTCCATTCTTGATCGCGATGGTGCTTTTCGCCGTTCCCACCACCACAACAATGCTGTGTGGATTCGTTCTCAGCGTACTCGGTGAATCGCTACGGTACTGGGGAGTTGCCTACGCGGGATCTCTCACGCGTGTGACCGGAAGCGTCGGAGCGCCTGAAGTGGTGGTCGCCGGACCGTTCGCTCATCTCCGCAATCCTTTGTACGCCGGCAATGTCTTGATGTATTCCGGCATCGGAGTTATGGCGAATGCACTTTCGCCGTGGCTCGTTCTCATCGCGCTCGTGTACTTTGCGTTCCAGTATGCGATGATCGTTTCGCTGGAGGAAGAGTTTTTGGAGAAGGAATTTGGCGAGGGATATCTCGAATTCAAAAAACACGTGCCGAGATTTCTTCCGCGATTGAATCCCTATCAGGCTCCCGCTCAGGAACATCAGAAGCCGGATTGGACAGATGCGCTGCGATCTGAGCGTCGAACCTTGCAGGCACTCTCGATCGTCGTCGTGCTGCTGCTCGTGATCTGGATGTGGAGGTAGCATGGTCAAGAGCGTGATGATCATCGCTGGTGAGGCTTCTGGTGATTTGCATGGAGCGGGTGTCGTCCGGGAACTGAAGCGCGCAAATCCAGCCATCGAGATCTTCGGCGTCGGCGGCGACAGGATGAAGCAGGAAGGAATGCAGCTGATCTATCATGTCAAAGAACTTGGATTCATGGGATTCGCGGAGGTGATCAGACACCTTCCTGTCATCCGTTCGATGAAAATTGCACTGGAAGCCGTTCTTCGGCTTCGAAAACCTGATGTTGTTGTTCTGATTGATTATCCCGGTTTCAATCTTCGGTTCGCGAATTCCGCGAAACGAAGCGGCGCAAAAGTCGTCTACTACATCAGTCCTCAGGTCTGGGCGTGGCACCCTTCCCGTGTGAAGAAAATGCGCGGGATCGTAGACAAGATGCTGGTCATCTTTCCATTTGAGGTGGATCTGTACCGTAACGAAGGGGTCGATGCTGAGTTCGTCGGACACCCCCTGCTCGAGGTGCTGAGTTCCGGTTTGGATCGTAGGAATTTCGTCAAGAGGTACGGTCTGGACCCGCAGAAGAGAATTCTGGCGCTCTTGCCCGGGAGCCGCATGCAGGAGATCGATATGATCTTTCCTGAGATGCTTAAGGCAGGAAGAACCATCGCCAAAGCAGAGTCCATGGAAGTCGTGGTCGCTGTTGCTCCAACCCTGCAGGAGGAGCATTTTCGCACCTTCTACAACGTCGACGGTGTTCATCTCGTGAAGAACGCGTCGTACGACGTGATGGCAAACTCAGACTTTGCGCTCGTGACTTCGGGCACCGCCACGTTGGAAACCGGACTTTTCGGAACGCCGATGGTCGTCGTCTACAAGACGTCATGGCCAACATATTTGCTTGGGCGCCTGCTGATTCGACTGAAGAACATCGGCTTGGTCAACATCGTTGCCGGGAAGCAGATCGTGCCTGAGTTCATTCAGCACCGGGCTTCAGCTCCGACGATGGCGCGGGAAGTGATCCGTCTGCTGCAAAACACCGACTTGCTTGCTTCGATGAGGCAGGAATTGCAGAGCGTTAAAGGTCGCTTGGGCGAATTCGGAGCGTCCCATCGGGTTGCCCAACGCATTCTCCAGATGGGATGAACACTATGCGCCCACTCTTGCTCCCATTTGTTCCTTTGTACGGCGCAGGCGTGGCAATACGTAACTGGTTCTTTGATATCGGACTCCTGCGCTCCCACAAGGTCGGTGTGCCCGTTGTTTCGGTTGGCAACCTGTCTGCGGGTGGTTCGGGAAAGACGCCGCTTGTGGAGTTGCTGGCGAAACAACTCATGCTCGCAGGTCGAAAAGTCGCTATCGTCAGCCGCGGTTACAAACGTGAAAGCAGCGGCACACTCGTCGTGAGCAACGGGTTGGTCCAGTGTGCTGAGGCTTGGGTTGCTGGAGACGAGCCGGCACAAATGGCCGCCAAACTCAAAGGGGCCGTGGTGATCGTCGATGAGCGACGATCGCGCGGTGCCGAGTACGCCATCGAGAAGTTTGGCTCGAATGTCATCATCCTCGACGACGGTTTTCAACATCGGTACCTGAAACGAGATCTGGATATTGTCGTTCTCCCTGTCGCTGAGGTTGAGGATCCCGGCTGGATGCTTCCAGCAGGAAACAGGCGCGAACCGATGACGTCCCTCAAACGCGCTTCTCTCATTGCTCTCTCGCGATGTGAATCGGTCGAGCAGTTTCAGAAGGCGAAAGCAATTGTCGAGAGGTGGACGGACAAGCCGGTCATTGGAGTGACGACAAAGGTGTCTGCATTCAGGCGAGCAAGTTCACGATTCAGCGTAGATCTTGGTGGAATCAAGGGGAAGACGGCGGTTGCGTTTTCCGGCATCGGAAGTCCGGATTCATTTGCCCGGACCCTTAACTCCCTGGGGTTGGACGTCAAAAAGTATGTCGTTTTTCCGGATCATCATTTCTATCGCAAGAGTGAGCTGAAGATTCTGGAACATTTGTTGGCGGAGACTCGGGCCGATTATTGCGTGACAACAGAGAAAGATATCGCGCGGCTTTCATCCCAGGAGAATGAGTTTCAGAGTTTTTTGGAGAAAGCACCTCTGTTCTTCGTCGAAATCGAACAGAGTGTGATCGCGGGTGAAACCGAACTGAATGAAGGGATAAACAAACTTTGAGCATAGCTACCAACAAGCGAATCGGCATCACGGACACACTGAAGCCAAGTCTCAAGCACTATCTGGATTGGCTCGCGCGTTTCGACGCAGGGATCGAATTCACGCTACTGTCACATCTGCGCAACAACCTGCGCGAGGTTGACATCATCGATGGCCTTGTGCTGACCGGAGGAGGAGATGTCGACCCATTGTTCTTCGATGAGGACGACACTGTCGGCCATGCGAAGGAAATCAACCATTCGCGGGACGAGTTCGAATTCTACGTGATTGAGAGAGCTCTGGAACATGATCTCCCAATCCTCGGCATTTGCCGCGGGATGCAGGTTATGAACGTATTCCTGGGCGGGACACTTGTGTTGGATCTTCCGGCCGCCGGCTTCAATGATCACTCGGCAGGGGACAAGTATCAAATTGCTCATCGCGTTGAAATTCTTCCCGGTACTCTTCTGGGCACCACTGTCGGCGAGAACGCGATTGAAGTGAATTCATCTCATCATCAGGCAATTGAGCGGCTTGGCAGCGGTCTGATGGTGAGTGCCATGTCGCCGGACGGAGTGATCGAGGGCGCAGAATGGCTGATGAAAGATCGCACTCCGTACCTGAACCTCGTTCAATGGCATCCTGAACGTATGCAGAACCCCACCGGGAGCCCAGCCTCCCGGGTGATCGGCGAACAGTTCCTCGAAAATGTGAAACAGTCAACAATAACTAGATCTACGACACCTCTTCATCTGATAGAGAAATAAGCATCCAAGAAAGAGAGAAACACGCAATGGCAAAGAAAACGAAGTACGTCTATTCTTTCGGCGGCGGAAAGGCCGACGGAAACGAATCCATGAAGGAGTTGCTCGGCGGCAAAGGTGCCAATCTCGCCGAAATGGCGGGTCATCCTAAGCTGCGCCTTCCGGTGCCCCCCGGCTTCACAATCACAACTGAGGTCTGCGGTTACTATTTAGCGAACAAACGCAAGTACCCGAAAGAGCTCAAGGCTCAGGTTGAAACGGCACTCGGCAAGATAGAGAAGCTGATGGGCAAGAAGTTCGGTGACCCGAAGAATCCACTACTTGTCTCTGTCCGGTCCGGTGCTCGAAAGTCCATGCCGGGGATGATGGAAACGGTCCTCAACGTCGGACTCAGTGAGAAGACGATCAGTGGACTTGTGGCGTCGACCAAGAACGAGCGATTTGTCTACGACGCTTATCGCCGACTCATCATGATGTATTCCGATGTAGTCATGGAGAAAGCTGCAGGCATTGAGCCGAAGGATGGAAAAGGAATACGAAAGGTGCTCGATGAAAGACTCGAGGAAGTCAAGCGCAGCAAAGGGTACAAGATTGACACTGAGTTGACGGTCGACGACCTTAAGACGCTTGTTGCGGAATTCAAACAGAAGATTGTTGAGACTCTCGGCAAGCCATTCCCGGACGATCCGTACGAACAACTTTGGGGTGGGGTTGGAGCGGTCTTTTCGAGTTGGAATGGAAAACGTGCATTTGAGTACCGCCGCATTGAGCGGATTCCCGACGAATGGGGCACGGCCGTCACCGTGCAGACGATGGTGTTTGGCAATATGGGCGATGATTGTGCGACCGGCGTGGCATTCAGTCGCAACCCCGGCAATGGCGAGAACCAATTCTATGGTGAGTATCTCGTCAACGCGCAAGGCGAAGACGTCGTTGCTGGCATCCGAACCCCGGGTCCCATCAATGAGTATTCCAAGAACGACCAGAGCCGCACTCTCCCGACGCTTCATGAAATAATGCCGGGCCTGTACAAAGAGCTCGATTCCATGAAGAAACGGCTCGAACTTCACTACAAGGATATGCAGGATATTGAGTTCACCATTGAAAAAGGCAAGCTTTTCATGCTTCAGTGCCGCGTCGGAAAACGCAATGGCGTTGCAGCAGTACGTATGGCGACCGACATGCACAAGGAAAAGTTGATCGATGCGGAGACGGCCGTGATGCGTGTGGCTCCGAATCAATTGGTCGAGCTCCTGCTCCCGATGCTTGATCCGAAGGCCGAGTTGGCGACACCGCCGATCGCGAAAGGTCTCCCCGCCGGTCCGGGCGGAGCAAAAGGTCGTGCCGTCTTCAACTCCGAGGATGCTGTTGCGTGGGCATCCCGGGGCGAGAAAGTGATCCTCGTTCGTGAAGAGACCTCGCCTGAGGACGTGGACGGAATGCACAAGTCGCAGGCCATTCTCACCAGCAAAGGTGGTATGACCTCTCACGCGGCTCTCGTGGCCCGAGGTTGGGGAAAATGTTGTATCGTCGGTTGCAGTGATGTCGAAGTCCGTGACGATGGAAAATCATTCGTGACGAAAAAGGGTAATGTTGTGAAAGAAGGGGATTGGATCAGTCTCAATGGCACCACAGGCCTGGTGTATGAGGGAGGACTTCCCCTTGTCGATGTCGATCTCGAACACAACAAATCGTATGTCGATCTCATGAAGCTGGTCGACAAGATTCGCGTCCTGAAGATTCGCACGAACGCTGATACACCGAAGGACAGTGCAAAGGCGGTTGAATTCGGGGCAGAGGGCATCGGCCTGTTCCGGACTGAGCACATGTTCTATGGGGAAGGAAGCGACAAGCCATTGTTCCTCCTCCGCAAGATGATCATGAGCCGCACGGTGGAAGAGCGGCGTCATGCTCTCAATGAACTGTTTCCGTTTGTCAAGAGCGACATTAAGGCGACGATGGAAGTGATGGATGGACGCCCGGTGACCATCCGTCTCCTGGACCCGCCTCTGCACGAATTCGTGCCGCACAGTGAAGACAAAATACAGGCGCTGGCGAAGGAACTCGGTGTGAACATGGCCGAAATTCACAAACGTGCTGAATCACTCCGAGAAAACAACCCGATGCTTGGGCATCGAGGTGTGCGTCTCGGCATCACGTATCCTGAGATCACGGAGATGCAGGTGAGGGCAATTCTGGAAGCCGCCGGCGAACTTCTGAAAGAAGGGAAGAAGGCGAATCCTGAGATTATGGTTCCGGTCACATGTCACGTGAATGAACTCAACAATCAGAAGGTGATCGTTGATCGCGTGTATCCGGAGGTATGTGCGAAGTTGGGTTTGAAGAAGATACCGTTCCTCTATGGGACGATGATCGAAATCCCCCGCGCGGCTCTGACAGCAAATCGGATGGCAGAGACAGCGGAATTCTTCAGTTATGGGACGAATGACCTTACTCAGATGGGATTCGGATTCTCGCGCGATGATATCGGTTCATTCCTCCCCGACTACCTGAACGCGAAGATTCTGCCGATTGATCCATTCCAGTCCATCGACCAGGAAGGTATCGGCGAACTCATGAAGGTCGGTATTGAGCGAGGTCGCACCACGCGTCCGCACCTGAAGGTGGGAATTTGTGGTGAGCATGGCGGTGAAGCTGAAAGCGTCAAGTTCTGCCATCGGATTGGTATGAACTATGTCAGCTGTTCTCCGTTCCGTGTGCCTATCGCGCGCCTAGCGGCTGCTCACGCAGCGATCGAGGCGAAGAAGGCAGCACAGAAGCGATAGATGTCCCGAAGTCTGAGGTGTGCCCGCTTTGCACACGAGGCAGGCGGGCACGCGCTCTTCACGATGTAGCATGATGTCCACACTCAATTCATCATTGAGAGAGGCAAGAAGCAATGAAACTCTCTGATTTCAAGTATCCGTTGCCGCGTAACCTGATTGCCAAGTTTCCTGCGAAACCCCGCGACCATTCGCGGCTTATGGTGCTCAACCGTGCAGACGAGTCGATTGATGATAGAAAGTTTTTCGAGATCGCCGACTTCCTCAACAAGGGGGATTGCCTCGTTGTCAACGAGACGAAGGTCTTCCAGGCCCGCCTGTTCGGGAAGAAGGAAAAGACCAACGCGAAGATTGAGGTGTTCCTTCTGCGTGAGCTAAACGCGGAAGATAACATCTGGGATGTTATTGTCGACCCGGCGCGAAAAGTCCGCATCGGGAACAAAATCTTCTTTGATAACGGGAAGTTGTGGTGCGAGGTCATCGACAACACAACATCGCGCGGTCGGACAGTCCGCTTCAATCACAAAGGTGACTTCTTCAAGATCATCGAGCGGATCGGTATTACGCCATTGCCATACTATATCAAGCGCGATGCAACGGACAAAGACAAGGAATCGTATCAGACAGTCTACGCCCGAGTCCTTGGTGCCGTTGCCGCACCGACGGCCGGATTGCATTTCACAAGACCTCTTCTCAAGAAACTCGAGCGCAAAGGAGTAAAGATTGTTCCGATCCTGCTTCATGTCGGGTTGGGCTCGTTCCGTGCAGTGGAGGTGGAAGACCTCACGAAGCACAAGATGGATTCGGAGTACTATGAGATTTCTCCGGAGGCGGTCCATGCAATCAACAAGGTGATTGACAATCGGCGCAACGTCGTTGTTGTTGGCACGAGCACATGTCGCGCGCTCGAATCCAGCGTGACATCCGACGGCCACCTGAAACCGTCAAAGGGATGGACAGACAAATTCCTCTTTCCACCGTATGATTTCAAGATCGCTGACAAACTGATCACGAATTTTCATCTCCCTGAATCGACGCTCCTGATGCTGGTCAGTGCATTCGCTGGCCATGATTTTGTCATGAGAGCTTACAAGAAGGGGATCAAAGAGGGATATCGCTTCTATAGCTATGGCGATGCAATGCTTATTCTCTGAGGTGCACGAACCTCATTCAGATTCGGGATACAAGACGTTGAGAAGTTTTCCCTAGTGAGCGTAATGATATGTCAAAATTAAGACCAAAAGTTCTCGTCATCGTCCCTGCCGCAGGTGCCGGCAAACGACTCGGCGGATCGGTGAAGAAGCAGTTTCTGGTCCTTCGAGACAAACCGATCATCGCTCACACGTTGCAGCGATTTGAACATTGCTCCGATGTCGATGAAATTGCCGTCGCCGTTCCCGAACAACAAATCGCTGAAATGGAATCCATCATCTCACGGTACCGGCTCCACAAGGTGAGCATGGTAACCGTCGGAGGCGAAAAGCGGCAGGATTCAGTCTACAACGCACTCCGACGCCTTACGATCAATCCTTCAGACATTGTCATGGTGCATGATGGGGTGCGACCGTTCATCGAATCGAAACGCGTTTCCCATCTGATTCGGGCGTGCAAAGACCACGAGGCTGCTGTTCTTGCCGTGCAACCGAAAGACACTATTCGCCGATCACGGGGAGGCGAGTTCTTTGACCAAACGCTGGACAGGAATGCATTATGGCTGGTGCAGACGCCGCAAGCGTTCAGAGGCTCCTTGCTTATGAAAGCCTTCAAGAAAGCAAAAGAGGACAAGTTCTATGGAACGGATGAAGCGGCCCTCGTCGAGCGGATAGGTGTCAAGGCAAAGATCGTTGAGGGATCATACGACAACATCAAGATTACGACGCAAGAAGATATTGAGCTGGGCCAGTTGATCCTCGAACGATGGAGAACCAAAGGGCTTCTCTGAGTGTTTACGATGATGAGCTCTAAATGTATTGCATCTCAGAGGTGGAGTCCCTACATTATAAACATGTTCTCGTGGTAAGAAAACGAAGGGGTTTCACGAATGATTAACCTGGCGATCGTCATCCTTTTGAGCTATGTCATCGGGTCCATTCCGACGAGCATCATGCTCTCCAAATGGATCCATGGGTTTGACATCCGCACAAAAGGAAGCGGAAATGCCGGCGGGACGAACGTCTTCCGTGTTCTCGGATGGAAGTCTGGCGTGTTCGTGATGTTGGTTGACATGGGGAAAGGCGTCCTCGCTACGGCCGTGATCGCAAGACTGTTCTGGGACCCAACGCTTCCTTTCTACAACAGGACACCGTTTGACGATTTCACGATCATCCAGATGATTTGCGGCGGGGCTGCCATCGTCGGCCATATCTGGACGCTCTTTGCGGGTTTCAAAGGAGGCAAAGGGATTGCGACGGGTGCCGGTATGCTCCTCGGCATCGCACCGACCGAATTTGCTATCTCTATTGGAGTCTTCTTCCTTGTTTTCTGGGTCTACAAATATGTTTCCCTCGGTTCAATCGCTGCCTCCGTCGCGTTTCCAGTGTCCCTCTTCGTACGTCACAACATTTTTGGCGACGAAATCGCGAGCTATCGCACACTGATTGTCTTCAGCCTTTCTGTCGCCATCTTGCTGCTCTACTCGCACCGTGCGAACATCAAGCGCTTGTTGGAGGGGACCGAAAAAAAAATCTCTGGCTTTGCTCGCAAAAAGGTTCAGGAGACAAGTAGCCAGCTGTAGTCAGGAACAACCGAACCCCTCGACCATCCCTCAATTCGATTCTCGGAGACGACGACCCGTCCCATGAAAATCACTGTCCTTGGTGCCGGTAGTTGGGGTACGACGCTGGCGTTGGTTTTGCTAAGCAACAATCACGAGGTGACTCTCTGGGCCTATACCCGCGAGCAAACAGATTTGCTGCGCGATCGGCATGAAAACCCCGAGTTCCTTCCCGGTATTCCGCTCCCTCTGAATCTCAAGTTCTCCAACGATATTGAAGCGGCCTCCGAAGGTCGTGATATGATCGTGACCGCTGTGCCTGCTCAGTATCTCCGTTCCGTCCTCCAAATGATCTCGCACCTCGATCTTAAGCATACGGTGATCTGCAACGTCGCCAAAGGGATCGAGAACTCCACCTTGATGACCATGTCCGAGGTTCTCCTCGATGTGCTTCAGCATGAGAGAAGAGAAAACCTGGCGATCCTGTCAGGCCCGAGCCATGCCGAGGAGGTGTCTCGCCAGATTCCAACGGCGGTCGTCGCTGGTTCCTTCAAGCCGAAAACGTCGAAGATCGTCCAGGACGCGTTCATGACCAAGTACTTCCGAGTCTATATCAACGATGACATTCGTGGAGTGGAGCTTGGGGGGGCTCTGAAGAATGTGATCGCTATTGCTGCCGGAATTAGTGATGGAGCTGGATTTGGCGACAACACAAAAGCCGCAATCATGACACGCGGCATCTATGAGATTACGCGCCTCGGTGTCAAGCTTGGCGCACAGCCTCGCACATTCGCAGGCCTCTCTGGTGTTGGGGACCTTATTGTTACCTGCATGAGCCATCACAGCCGGAACAGATATCTGGGTGAACAAGTCGGCAAAGGACGGCGACTCGACGATGTCCTGAAAGAAATGGTGATGGTTGCTGAAGGTGTTGCTACGGCTCGGTCTGTTCGCGAACTTGAGAAAAAGTACGATATAGATCTCCCCATCATGACTGAAGTTCACCAGGTGCTTTTTGAGAACAAGGACCCCCAGGAAGCGACGTTCGATCTCTTGACGCGCGATTCAAGAGGGGAATAGCTTAAATATCCGGACTGCAGCTAGTCCTCGGTTTCTTCCCACCCCTGCCGCTCACATTGCTGATAGTGACGAATTCTCCAGCCGTTGAGCGGTGTTCCTCTCTCCCTTCACCTTGCTTCCAACAGCTGTTTTCAGTAACTTTCCGAGGAAATTTTCACCATCCCTTGAACTCGTCGTGGTGATCTCGTGACTCCGGTGCTCGTTAGTTTCGTTTTGGGCTACCTGGTCGGATCTATCCCTTTTGCCTACCTTCTCACGCGGAATGTCGCAAAGGTAGACATACGGAAAGCCGGAAGTGGAAATGTCGGCGGGTACAACGCCTATGTTGTCACGCAGTCCAAAGGGATGGGATTGCTCGTCGTTGTGCTTGACTGCGCTAAAGGTTTCATCGCCGTACAAGCTTCACTCTGGCTGTTTCCGAGCGCATATTTGACCCTGGGAATGGCGTTGTTGGGGGCTTTGGCAGGTCACAACTATTCGTTCTGGCTTGGCTTTAAAGGAGGGAGAGGGCTTGCAACGGCGGCAGGTGGTATGCTTCTTCTCGGTCCCAGCTACGTTGTGATTTGGAGCGTCGTTTGGCTCACTGCGAAGAAACTACGGTATGACATTCTCGCCTCGAATCTCGTGGCGATACTTGTCACGCCCCCGATTCTCTGGGTCTTGCCCTGGAGTCTCGTCAAGACCTGGATTGTTGTTCGAGTTGAAAGCGGAACGTTTTTGTTCTTTGGCTGTATCCTGAGTGTCGTGCTTCTCTTAAGTCACTTTGATGCGGTACGGGACATCTGGAAGGACACGAGGTCAAAAGGTCCTGAATCATCATCTTCTAACACGTAAGGTCATGTGCTTGTCATGAAAAGAAACTTCGCCAGAATTATGCTCATTCTTGCCGTCCCCCTTGTTCTGGGGATCGCGATTGGCTATTCGATCAAATCGTCGGCCGCAGTCTCCCGGGGAGAAGCGGATGCTGCATTTGACAACTCATTCCCAACCGCCATAAAGGTCCAGGACAAAATCTCCAGCGAACAGGATCCGACATCCAATAACCGGCGCAATGCCATCACCCGGGCCATTGGGAAGGTAAGTTCTGCAACGGTCGGCATTAATGTGACGGAGATTGTCGAGCAACCCGGACTCATCAACGTGGATCCATCCTTCCGTCAGTTTTTTGTCAACGACCAGTTCTTTCGCCAGTTCATGGGTCCACGGCGTTACGAGGTCAAAAGCCTGGGTTCTGGAGTTGTGATCTCTCCCGACGGATACATCGTCACGAATTTCCATGTCGCCGGCAACGCAAAAGAGATCACAGTCACGTTTGTCGGTGGAAAGAAACTGAAGGCAAAGCTCATCGGTGCGGACGCTGTGAGCGATATCGCTCTCGTCAAAGTAGACGGATCTGACCTAGCGTATGCAGCCCTGGGTAACTCCGATGACGTTGTCATTGGTGAGTGGGCGATCGCGCTTGGAAATCCATTCGGACTCTTTGAGATCAACGATAAACCGACAGTGACCGTTGGTGTCATCAGCTCCACGGGGATGAATCTTGGGCGACAGGGGAATGCCATCTATCGGGAGATGATCGAAACCGATGCAGCCATCAATCAAGGGAACAGTGGAGGTCCTCTCGTCAATAGCGACGGTGATGTTGTCGGCATCAACACGCTCGTCTTCACCGGAGGTGTCAGCCAGGCGTTTGTCGGCTATGGGTTTGCCATTCCTATAAACAAAGTGAAGAGGATTGTCGCCGATTTGCGGAAAAAGGGACAGGTAACTCGCGAGGTTTATACGGGTTTTGAAGCGCAGGAAGTCGACGCCCAAGTCGCACGGTATTTCGGATTGTCAGAGGTGCGTGGCATCATCGTGAGTGATGTCTTCAAGAAAGGACCGGCCGAGAAGGCAGATCTGCGAATCGGAGATATTATCCTCGAAGCGAACGGGACACGCATCACGGCGGATGAGTTTTCCGGAATTCTCTATGATGCGAGTCCGGGCGATATCTTGAAACTGAAAGTGTTCCGCGAAAAGAAGATGATCGATCTGGAATTGACACTCGGCAGAAAACCGTAGCCGGAAAGGCAACGCTTTGATCCAGCGCTATACACGCCCCGAGATGGGCAAACTGTGGGAAGATGGCAACAAGTATCGCATTTGGCTCGATATAGAAGTCCTGGCGTGCGAGGCCCAGGCCCAGCTAGGCATTATCCCCACCGAGGCTGTCGGCATCATCCGCTCCAAGGCCAAGTTCAACGTGCCCCGTGTTCTTCAGATCGAAGAGGAAGTGAAGCATGACGTCATCGCCTTTCTCACGAATGTCGGAGAATACGTCGGACCGGAGTCGCGTTTCATTCATCTTGGAATGACTTCATCAGATGTTCTCGACACTGCCCTGGCAGTCCAAATGAAGCAGTCTGCGGAGGTGCTTTTGAAAGACCTCGAGGCTCTGAAGACTGTTCTTGCCCGAAGGGCGAAGGAATTCAAGCACACGATCATGATCGGTCGCACACATGGGATCCATGCTGAGCCGACAACCTTCGGGCTCAAACTCGCTCTATGGTACGCCGAAACGGTACGCAACATCGATCGGTTGAACAACGCACGGGAAACCATAAGCGTCGGTCAGATTTCAGGAGCGGTTGGAACATACGCACATCTGGATCCCTTCGTTGAGCGATATGTCTGCGAAAAGCTCGGCCTCAAACCGGCCCCGATTTCCACGCAAGTGCTGCAACGCGATCGCCATGCCGAGTTCATGAACACGCTGGCGCTCTGCGGGAGTTCATTGGAGAAATTCGCAACAGAGATTCGTCATCTTCAAAGAACAGAAGTCCTGGAGGCGGAAGAGTATTTCTCCAAGGGCCAAAAGGGCTCGTCGGCGATGCCGCACAAACGAAATCCGATTACCTGTGAACGCATCGCAGGGTTGTCGCGGGTCCTTCGGGGGAATGCCATCGCAGCGATGGAAAACGTCGCTTTGTGGCACGAGCGTGATATCACCCATTCATCGGTAGAGCGTGTCATTGTGCCCGACAGCTGTATCCTTTTGGATTATATGCTGGTTCAGTTCACGAAGATTATTGACCAACTCCTGGTTTATCCGGAGCACATGCAGGAGAACATCGATCGTACCTTCGGTCTCGTATTCTCTCAGGATGTCCTTTTGGCTCTGACGAAGGGGGGCATGAAGAGAGAAAATGCGTATGCGATCGTCCAGGAGGAAGCAATGAAGGTTTGGCAGCATCGCCAAAGTTTTCGCAGCCTGATCGAGAAGAGAGATGAAGTCAAGAAGATGCTTTCGGCGAAAGAAATGGATGATCTCTTCGATCCGCGGCGAAGTCTCAAAAATGTAGATTACATATTTCACCAGGTAGGACTAGATTGAGAACGGAGTATTCCCTATGTCTAAGAAGTTCCAGAACTATATTGATGGCCGTTGGGTCGATGCATTATCAGGCAAGACATTTGAAAACAGAAACCCTGCAAACTGGGATGAAGTGATCGGTACGTTTCCTCTCTCGAGCAAAGTGGAGGTAGATCAGGCGGTCAAGGCTGCTCGTCGTGCGTTTGAATCATGGCGTCTCGTTCCAGCTCCCAAAAGGGGCGACATCATGAAGAAGGTTGGAGATATTCTCTCAGCACGGAAAGAAGAAATAGCACATCAAATGACGCGAGAGATGGGAAAGGTCCTTCTTGAGACGCGCGGCGATGTGCAGGAAGGCATTGACACGGCGTACTACGGAGCATCGGAGGCGCGTCGTCTCTTCGGTCATACGGTACCTTCGGAACTACCGAACAAGTTTAACATGGCAATCCGTGTCCCGATCGGCGTTGCAGCGATCATCACTCCCTGGAATTTCCCTATGGCAATCCCAACCTGGAAAATATTCCCGGCATTGGTGTGCGGAAATACCGTCGTGTTCAAGCCCGCTTCAGATACTCCTGCGACGGCCACCACGTTGGTCGAGATTCTCCTCGAGGCCGGAGTTCCTCCAGGTGTCGTCAATATTGTTCACGGTGGAGGGAAAGAGGTGGGTATGGGTCTTGTTGAGCATCCCGATGTCGACCTCGTCAGTTTCACGGGGTCTACTCCAGTGGGTAAGAAGATCTCAGAGGTTGCCAGCAAAACGCTGAAGCGGGTCTCCCTGGAACTTGGCGGCAAGAATGCGCAAATCGTTATGGACGATGCAAATCTTGAGCTTGCGCTTGAAGGTGTCTTGTGGGGGGCTTTTGGGACAACAGGACAGCGATGCACTGCAACAAGCCGGCTGATCGTTCATGAAAAAGTCTATGACAAGTTCGTGTCGATGGTGGTCGATCATGCGAAGAAACTTCGACTCGGCGACGGCCTGAAGGACAAGGTCGATGTTGGGCCATGTGTCAACGAAGGTCAGCGAAAGACCGTTGACGAATACGTTCAGATCGGCAAGGGAGAAGGGGCGAAAGTGCTGGCCGGCGGAAAGGTAGCGATCGGGGACGGCTTGTCGAAAGGCTGGTTCTACGAACCGACGGTGTTGGGAGATGTGACACCGCAGATGCGGGTCGCTCGTGAAGAGATTTTCGGCCCTGTACTTTCGGTCATCAAGGTCAAGTCGCTCGAGGAGGCAATCGCTGTCTCGAATAACACGACCTACGGACTTTCATCGTCGATCTATACACAGGACATCAATAACGCCTATAAAGCGATTCGTGACATCAAGGCAGGTATTACGTACGTGAACAGTCCGACCATCGGCGCCGAGGCACATATGCCTTTCGGCGGCGTGAAGGAAACCGGCAATGGTCATCGTGAGGGTGGTTGGACAGTGTATGAGTTTTACACGGAATGGAAAACGGTCTACGTGGACTACAGCGGCAAATTGCAGCGCGCACAAATCGACAATGCCGAATAGGGAAGCAATGGCCGTCCGCCTCTATATCGTATCGTTGTATGAACACCAAGAGTTCTTCTGACGGATCTGGTGACCTCGTGAATAATCAACCCAGAACCGTGCTGGAACGAAACTCAGAGGTGACATATGACAGAACCATTGACCGCGAAAGCGGAGAAACTACAGGCGGAAATGCCGTCAATAGGAGATAACGGGAACAACGGGGAGAAACCTACAACGAAGACGTCGATTAAAATCGCACCGAACGAGGTTCACACCACGCTGGCAAAGCACATGCTCGTGGACGGGTTTGACCTCGTCGTCGATCTTAAGCGGAGCCAGGGATCGTATGTCTATGATTCGCGCTATAACAAGCGCTACCTGGACTTTTTCACGTTTTTCGCTTCGGGTTCAGTGGGCATGAATCATCCGAAGCTGAATTCCCCCGAGTTCCTTGAGAAGCTCGGGTATGTTGCTGTTCACAAACCATCGAATGCGGACGCGTACACCGTCGAGATGGCTGAATTCGTCGAGACGTTTTCAAGGATCGCTCAGCCCGAGTACCTTCCGTACGTTTTTTTCATCGACGGAGGTGCTCTGGCCGTCGAGAACGCTTTGAAGACAGCGTTCGATTGGAAGGTCAGAAAGAACTTCATCAAGGGGTACACCGAGGAACGGGGAAGGCAGATCATTCACTTTCGTCGTGCCTTCCATGGGAGGACCGGCTACACGCTTTCGCTGACGAACACTGATCCTGTGAAGACGAACTACTTCCCCAAGTTCCGTTGGCCAAGAATCCACAACCCGATCATTGAATTTCCGCTGAACAAGGAGAACCTCGCACGCGTAAAGAAGGCGGAGTCCATTGCCCTTCAGCAGATCAAGCAGGCGATCATCAACAACCCGGATGACATTGCCGGCATGATCATCGAGCCGATTCAATGCGAAGGGGGAGACAATCACTTCCGGAAGGAGTTCTTTGAGGAACTCAGGACGATTTGCGATGAGAGCGACATCCTGCTGATTTTCGATGAAGTCCAGACCGGCGTGGGCATCACGGGAAAAATGTGGGCGCATGAATACTTCGTGAAGCCCGACCTGATGTCGTTTGGGAAGAAGACGCAGACCTGCGGCATCATGTGCAGCAAACGAATTGACGATGTGCTCGAGAATGTGTTTCACAAACCCAGCCGCATCAATTCCACGTTTGGCGGAAACCTTGTCGATATGGTCAGATTCCAGCGTATTCTCGAGATTATCCATGAAGAGAAGCTGGTTGAGAATGCTCGGGAAACAGGGGTGTACTTGCTCGACAAATTAGGTGAACTGGAGCAGGAGTTCCCGGAGCTGGTCTCGAGCTCGCGCGGAAGGGGATTGCTGTGCGCCATCGACCTCGACACGGCGCAGAACAGGGATCAGCTGAGAAGCAAGGCGTACGATAATGGGCTGATCCTCATCGGCTGCGGGGACCGTTCGATTCGATTCCGGCCTCCCCTGAACATTAGCAAAGGTGAACTTGACGAAGGGCTGAGTATCATTCATGATGCACTCATCGAAATCAGCCAGGGCGACTAACGCTGCACCGCGGACCTGAAAGAGAAGCGTGGAGACAAACCAACACGATCCTAGAGATTCGGACGACAACCCCCATGTTTTGGGGCGACTGCAATTAAGGATGATGCCCTATTGCTCAAGCGGCAACGAATCGCCTATAAGTCATCCTCGTGAGACTACTGACTGCT